>JALEPZ010000053.1 GCA_022767125.1 Phocaeicola plebeius | reverse complement strand
ATGAGCTCTTCGTCTTGGACTTGAACCAAGGACCATCTGATTAACAGTCTGATGCTCTAACCGACTGAGCTAACGAAGAAGGTTTTTTCTCAATTGCGGTGCAAAGATAGTGGGATATTTTCAAATATGCAATATCTTTGCAAAAAAAATATGTAATCATGGACAAAATAATAGGAATGGGGAATGCATTGGTCGATGCATTGGTGAGAATGGACGATGATGTCCTGCTCGACCAACTGCAATTGCCCAAGGGTAGTATGCAACTGGTCGATGCAGAGCGGCTCGACACCATCCGCCGATATACCGAAGGGATGAAGTCCGTTCGATCTACGGGAGGATGCGCCTCCAACACCATGCTGGCACTGGCGCATCTGGGTGTTCCTGTGAAGTTTTTCGGAAAGACAGGAGACGATGCGTCGGGGGCCTTTTTTGAAAAAAGTCTGCAGAAGGCAGGGGTAGAGGCGTGTCTGCTGAAAGATGAGGCTCCTTCGGGTATTGCTTCCACATTTGTATCGAAGGACGGGGAACGCACCTTCGGCACTTACTTAGGAGCGGCGGCTACCCTGACCGCTGCCGACATCACTCCCGACAGGTTTGCCGGTTACGCTTACCTTCATATAGAAGGGTATCTGGTACAGAACCATTTGCTCATTGAGCGGGCCATGCAGATGGCCCGGCAGGAAGGGCTACAGGTCTGTCTCGACCTGGCCAGCTATAATTTGGTGGAGCAGGAGCGTGAATACTTTGATACCCTCGTGACCAAGTATGTTGATATCGTTTTCGCCAACGAACGCGAAGCCCGCGCCTTTACGGGACTGGACCCCCTGGAGGCACTCGAAGTTATGGGCTCCAAATGTAGTGTGGCGGTGGTCAAGGTCGGACCGAAAGGTTCCTTGGTCAAGAAGGGGACCGAAGTGATCCAGGTGTTGCCGTGTAGCTTGCCGAAGGTGGTTGACACGACCGGGGCAGGAGACTTCTATGCAGCCGGTTTCCTGTATGGATTGTCCTGTGGTTATTCGCTGGAGAAATGTGTGGAGATAGCCTCCATCCTCGCTGCCCATGTCGTCCAGGTGGTAGGGACCACGTTGACCAAGAGCCGATGGGAACAAATAAAGTTAAATATCGAATACGTATTGCAGGCGGCTGGCAAATAATGTGTTTATTTGCAGCCATTATTGATAAAATGAAGAATGACCATGAAACTGAAGAAACTATTCATCGCGTGGATGGCGGTCGGCATGGGATGCGCCGTGTATGCCGCTTCCGCTGCCAACGATGACGATGACCGCAAATTCCAGATTTCGAAGAACCTCGATATACTGAATTCTATTTTCAAGGAACTGGACTTGTTCTATGTGGATTCCATTGATGCGCCTAAAATGATTGAGAACGGCATTAACGGAATGCTGGCACTGACAGACCCTTATACAGAATATTATCCGGCGGAAGAAATGGGCAGTCTGAAGGAAATGATTACCGGCAAGTATGCCGGTATCGGGGCGACCATCCGCTACTATGAACGGATGGACCGCATTGCCGTCATCGAACCGATAGAGGGGATGCCTGCTGCCGAAGCCGGGGTGAAGGCAGGGGATGTCATCCTGTCGGTGGGCGGTAAGGAGATGGTGCGGGGCACGATGAAGCCGCAGGAATTTTCCAGCAAGGTCAGTGAGGCCTTGCGCGGAGAACCGGGTACATCGTTTGTGCTCAAGGTGCAGCGTCCGACATTGAACGACAGCACGGTGATGGAGTTTCAAATTACCCGTAAGAGCATCCGCCAGAATCCGGTGCCGTATTATGGCATGGTGCGCGACCAGGTGGGCTACATGGTGCTGACTAGTTTCACCGACAATTGTGCCAAAGACATGAAGAAGGCGTTCATCGAGTTGAAACAGCTGGGAGCCACTTCGTTGGTCATCGACTTGCGTGACAACGGAGGCGGTTCGTTGCAAGAAGCGGTCGACATCGTCAACTTCTTTGTCCCGAAAGGCCAGGAAATCGTGGTGACCAAGGGCAAGTTGCAGCAGGCGCAGGGATCTTTCTCTACGCAGAACGAGCCCATTGATACAGAGATTCCCATTGTCGTATTGGTGAATGGCGGTACAGCCTCGGCTTCCGAGATTACGAGCGGTTCACTGCAGGACCTCGACCGGGCGGTGGTGATGGGTAGCCGTACGTACGGGAAGGGACTGGTGCAGACAACCCGTGCCTTGCCCTATGACGGTACGCTGAAGGTGACGACTTCGAAATACTACATCTCCAGCGGCCGTTGCATACAGGCCATTGATTACGCAAAGAAGAACGCCGATGGCTCGGCGGCTCGCATTCCCGACAGTCTGACCACTGTGTTCCATACGGCGGCCGGCCGTGAGGTGCGCGATGGGGGAGGCATCCGTCCCGACATTGAAGTGAAGGAGGAGAAACTGCCGAACATCCTGTATTACCTGGTCAACGAAGATTTGATTTTCGATTATGCTACCCGCTACTGTCTGGAGCATCCGCAGGTGAGCAGTGTTGACGATATTGTTCTGACCGACGAGGAGTATGCAGCTTTCAAGGAACTGGTGAAGAGCCGTAAGTTTACCTACGACCGCCAGAGCGAGAAGATGCTGAAGTCGCTGAAAGAGATGGCAGAATTCGAGGGCTATATGGAGGAGGCCGCTGAGGAGTTCAAGGCACTGGAGCAGAAGCTGAACCACAACCTGGACCGAGACCTGGACTTTTTTGCCCGTCCCATCCGGAACCAGCTGGAGCAGGAAATCGCTACCCGTTACTTCTACCAGCGGGGCGCGGCCATGCAGCGGCTGCGTGATGACAAGGCGTTGGAACAGGCGATAGAGGTATTGAGCCAGCCGGAACGCTACCGGAAGCTGCTGTCGGCACCGGAGCAATAGACTCCTTTCGCAGGCCATGAGGGTGGCCCAAGGGTGGGTTGCCCGTTCATGCTCGTCTTTCCCGTCAGGATTTCTCGCTTGTTTCGTAAGAAAATGTAAGTGATTCGTAAGATTCTATATGCCTTGGCGCAGCGGAAGTCCGTACATTTGACCTACGGAACAATATCCTAACCTTACTAAATGAAAAGACGAATGAACAAGAACCAAATGAAGTGTTCCTTGATGCTGCTGTGCCTGCTGGGGCTATGGCAAGGCATACAGGGACAGACGGCGGCACGGATGGAAGTGACCGTCAACGCGCGTCGGCAGCTGGTGTTCCAGGTGTCGTTCGACGGACAACCCGTCATTGAGGAAGCCCCTTTGGGCATGAACGTGGACAACTGCCATATCGGCAGCCAGGTGAGCCGCCTCCGGCAGACTGCTGTAGACGGCCAGTTGGTCACCTATGAGCTGGAACAGGCGGACGGACATCGCTTGCTTTTGGACACTCGGACGTTCGAGGACGGGGTGGCCTTGCGCTACCGTATCCCCACAGAAGGGTCTGTGTGCATCTACGGCGAGGAGACCACGTTCGTTTTCCCTTCGCAGACGCGGGTATGGTATGCCAGTGCTCCCTTCCAGTACGGATGGCCGCAGCAGTACCAAGACCGGTTCACGGATGACATTGCAGGCGAGCTGCTGGCACCGCCGGCCACCTTCCGCCTTCCTTCGGGCATCTATGCGGCACTGACCGAGGCCAATCTGTTCCATTATCATGGGGCGGTCCTGCTGGGAACGGCTCCCAACCGTGTACGGTTCGGCTATGTGGAGAACAAGGGACACATGGAGTCGGGGGTCATTACCGGTATCCCGGCTCCGAAGTATTGGCATGAAGTGGTACGTGACGTACCGTGGATGGCCGCTCCCCGGAAAGGACAGCGTGAGGTCGTGACCCCGTGGCGCGTCTTGATGCTGGCAAAAGACCTGAACGGACTGGTAAACAACCGAATCATCGCCCAAGTGGCCGACCAGCCGGACAAGACACTGTTCCCTGACGGTGCCCAGACCGAGTGGATCAAGCCGGGGAGGGCCTCCTTCACTTGGCTGGTCGAGGGACCGGACCGGCTGAGCCTTGCCAATCACAAGAAGTACGTGGACGGCTGCTCCGAGCTGGGTATTGAGTCGGTAGTGGTGGACGACGGTTGGGAGCTGTGGCAGCAGACGGAGAAGAATGCCGCCGGACGGACGAAATGGGAGATGCTGAAGGAGCTGGTGGACTATGCACGGCCCAAGAACGTGAACATCTGGGTGTGGAGGTCCTCTTCGCCGCGCGCGGGTAACACGTCGGACATCGGGCTGGTGGATCCCGACGAACGGGCGGACTTCATGAGGAAGTGTGCCGAAGTGGGCGTGAAGGGACTGAAAATCGATTTCTTTCATACGGAGAATCTCTTCACTGTCAACCTGATGGAGGATATCCTGAGGGCGGCGGCCAAGGAGAAGCTGATGGTGATTTTCCACGGTGTCAACAAGCCGACAGGCGACTCCTACACCTATCCTAACCTGCTGGCGAAGGAAGCCGTAAGAGGACTGGAATGCGTAGGTGGTGAGAACAGTTGGGCACCGGGTCCGCCCTGGCCTTATCATGATACGGTGCTGCCCTTCACTCGCTGGCTGGCAGGTCCTGCCGACTACACGCCGTTGAATTTCCGTGCCTTTTGTCATCCCTCGGTGACCTTCGCCCATCAGTTGTCCTCTATTTATATGTTCACCTCTCCGATGCTGATTTTTGCAGCAGACATGGAGGACATGTTGGCTTCGCCGGGACGTTCCTTCATTGAGCAAGTACCCGTCACCTGGGACGAGACCGTGGTGTTGCCCGAAAGTGGCATCGGCGAGTTGGCGGCGTTGGCACGACGGAAAGACGACGTGTGGTACCTCACGGTGCTGAATGGAGAGCAGGCCCGGAAGTTCGATGCCCGGCTGGATTTCCTGCCAAAAGGAAGTTACCGGATGGAGATTGCCGCCGACACGCCCGGCAACCGGAAACTCATCCAGGTGAAGCAACGGAAAGTACGTGCCGGACAGCGGCTGCAGGAAGAACTGATGCCAGGCGGTGGCTTTGTGGCCCGTATCGTGAAGGTCAACCCTTGACATCAGTGGGCATGTGACATTGACAGGCCGCGGCCACAGAAGGCAGCGGTCTGCATCGTAAGATAATGCAAGTGAAGCATAAGGATATTCAATTTTTATTGCAGTAACCATTACCTATGAAACCAACCTATATGATGAAACACTGCGTTTATTTATTGTTTGTGTGCTGGACGATGGCCGTAACGGCCGCTTTTGCCCAGCCGAGTGATACCGTCTTTGTGGCAGAGTTTGGAGCGAAGCCTTATACGTTTGAGAACAACGTAACCCGTCTGCAGCAGGCCATACAGGCGTGCAAAGAACGGCACGCCAAAGTGCTGGCCTTTGATGAAGGACGGTATGACTTCTGGCCCGAAGGGGCCGTGCGCAAAGAGTATTATGTGTCCAACACCTCTACCGAGCGGGAATGTCCGTCGAAGGTCAAGACAGTGGGACTGTTGTTCGAGGAACTGGAAGGGCTGACCGTTGTGGGAAATAACACTCTGCTGATGTTCCACGGCAAGATGATCATGCTGGCGTTCGACCATTGCAGGAGAATGCGTCTGGAGGGGCTGGCATTCGACTTCGAACGTCCGTCGGCCTCTGAAATTACCTATACGAAGGTAGCCGACGGTGAAGTGGAAGTGTCGTTTCACCGTGACAGCCGCTATGAAGTGGCGGACGGAAAGATCCACCTGTATGGGGAAGGCTGGCGTTCCAATCTGAACCATTGCATCGAGCACGACAAGGTGACCGACCATTTCTACTACAGCCAGGGATGGAACACGCTGGCGAAATCCGAGGCCACCGAGGTGGCACCCGGCACGGTCTGCTTCAAGACACCTGCTGGCTTTCTCCCGAAGGTGGGCAACACGCTCACGGTCCGCGACATCATCCGCGACCAGGTGGGGATGTTCATCTACGAAAGCAAAGACATCACGCTGGAGGATGTTCGGATGCACTATATGCATGGCCTCGGTATCGTGAGCCAATATACACGGAATGTCACCATGAAAGGCGTGAAGTGTGTTCCCCGTGAAACGACAGGGCGTATCCTGGCTTCGTCGGCCGACATGATGCATTTCTCAGGCTGCAGCGGGAAGGTGTCGGTACTGGGCTGTACCTTTTCGGGGGCGCACGATGACCCCATCAACGTGCACGGCACCAATCTGCGGGCCGTGGAGAAGGTGGACGACCGTACACTGGTGCTCCGCTTCATGCACGGACAGAGCTATGGCTTCAACGCCTATTTCCAGGGCGACACGGTGGCTTTTGTCCGTCCCTCCACGATGGAGCGGTATGCCGAAGTCATCGTTAGCGGTGTGAAGCGACTGTCCGAACGGACGGTACAGGTGACGTTCGACCGTGCAGTGCCGGCAGCGTTGGAACTGGATCACGACTGTGTGGAGAACATGACATGTACACCCGAAGTGGAAATCCGGGGCTGCTATTTTACCCACACCAGTGCGCGGGGTACATTGGTGACCACTCCCCGGAAGGTGGTCATTGCGGACAATACCTACTACAAGACCGGCATGAGTGCCATCCTGATTGAGGGAGATGCCGAGGGCTGGTTTGAGTCGGGACCGGTGAAGGACGTGCTGATAGAGAACAACACGTTTGTGGATTGTGCCTACCAGGGAGGGCCTGCCGGAGCGGTCATTGCCTTGCATCCGTCGAATACGGTGGTGGATGCCCGTCGTCCGGTTCACCGTAACGTGCGCATCGTGGGCAATACGTTCCGTTGCTCGGGCAATCCGGTACTGTATGCCAAGAGCACATCCAGTCTGGTCTTCACCGGCAACAAGTTCGAGGACTTATCGCTGAAGGCAGGTGCCGATACACCCATGGCGATCTTCAATGGATGCAGCCGTGTGAAAATGACTAGTAACGAATGGCCTTCCTTTGTGTCGTGGAAGAGTCTCCGTTGGGAGAACATGCCGAAGAAGGAACTGAAGGTGAAGTTCTGAAGCAGAAGCCTCTATACAACTCCTGCCTACATTAACGCCAACAGTTCTCATCTTTGCTGTAAGTTAACAGAGATGAGAACTGTTGGCGTTATTTTTTTTTTTTGCTATTAGCGTTCAGAAGCGGGCTTCATCGTGTCATCCGCCCGAATCAGCTCCAGCAACTTCTCTACCGCTTGCTCTTCGGGGATGTTTTTCTCCACACACACTTTCTGCTTGTAAAGGCTGATCTTGCCTCGGCCGGCGCCTACGTAGCCATAGTCGGCGTCCGCCATCTCGCCCGGACCGTTCACGATGCAACCCATGATGCCAATCTTCAGCCCTTTCAGGTGCGAAGTGGCAGCCTTGATGCGGGCGATGGTGGATTCGAGGTCGTAGAGTGTACGGCCGCAGCCGGGACAGGAGATGTATTCCGTCTTCGAGGTGCGCGCGCGTCCGGCCTGCAGGATGCCGAACGCCGTTTCGTCTATCTTGAGGTCACTGATGGCACTGCCATTGTTGTAGAGCAGGAGGCCGTCGCAGAAGCCGTCGATGATGAGGGCACCCATGTCAATAGCGGCTTTCAGCTGCAGGTCTTCCAGCTCTTTCTCCTCGTAGAATTGGAAGAACACGACCGGGTTCTCTAAGCCGGCATTCATCAGTTGGTGGACAATGCCGCGCATCTCGCCCAGTCGGTTCGGGTGGCAGCTTTGGGCGATGATGACTACCTCGGGATGGAGCCGGAGGCAGGCCATGGCCTCCTCGTTCAGTCCCATGTAGGGTGTGAAGAGGAACTTGCGGTCGGCCGGGCAGTGGTGCAGCTGCACTAACTGCTGGTAGTTGAAGGCGGGGTAGGTGCCTTCCACCCCTTCCCAGTGGTTAGCGTCCACGATGTAGCCGATGTCCGCGCGGCGTTCCGCCGGCAGCTGCTGTCCGCAGTAGAAGTAGTCAGGACGGAACTGCTCGTTCACCTCGGCCTGTCCCTCTAACCGGGCGGAGATGACCACTGGCAGGTGTCCGCCACCGATGTTGCCTACGGCCTTTGTCGTGCGCCGGACAGGATGGGTGTAGCTGAATGCTGGGGCGGCTGCTCCGGGAATGTAGGGATGGTCTTTACGGCCCAT
This sequence comes from Phocaeicola plebeius, assembly GCA_022767125.1. Taxonomy (GTDB): domain Bacteria; phylum Bacteroidota; class Bacteroidia; order Bacteroidales; family Bacteroidaceae; genus Phocaeicola; species Phocaeicola plebeius_C. The sequence continues at coordinate 20,442 of JALEPZ010000053.1, read as the reverse complement.
CACGTAGTCCACTACCTTGCGGGCCACCGGAATCTCTGCTTCGGGTGCCTCGCTCAGCGATACGCGGATGGTGTCACCCAGTCCGTCACACAGCAGGGCACCGATGCCCAGTGCCGACTTGATGCGACCGTCCTCACCGTCTCCGGCTTCGGTCACGCCCAGGTGGAGCGGGAACGCCATGCCCTCCTGCTCCATCCGCTCCGCGAGCAGACGGACGGTCGTCACCATGACCACCGTGTTCGAGGCCTTGATGGAGATGACCACATCGGTGAACGCTTCCTCCACGCAGATGCGGAGGAACTCCATGCACGACTCCACCATGCCCTCGGGCGTGTCGCCGTAGCGCGACATGATGCGGTCGGACAGCGATCCGTGGTTCACCCCGATGCGGATGGCCGTATGGTTCTCCTTGCAGATATTGAGGAAGGGCACAAAGCGGCGGCGTATCTTCTCGATTTCGGCGGCATACTCCTCATCGGTGTATTCCAGTTGCTTGAAGGTGCGGGCGGCATCCACGTAGTTGCCCGGATTGATGCGGACCCCTTCGGCATAGAGGGCAGCCACATCAGCCACATTCGGATTGAAGTGCACGTCGGCAATGAGCGGTGTGAGGTAGCCTTGCGAGCGCAGGCCGATGTTGATGTTCTTCAGGTTTTCCGCCTCGCGTACGCCCTGGGTGGTTAGGCGCACGTATTCCCCTCCGGCATCGATGATGCGCTTGGCCTGTTCCACACAGGCTTCCGTGTCCATCGTCACCGTGTTGGTCATGCTCTGGATTCGGATAGGGTAGGCACCCCCCATCGGGGTGGCGCCTACTTGCACCTCTGTCGCTTCCCGGCGAACGTAATTGAAGTAGTCCATCAGTTTGTCTTATACGTGTATTTCACTTCCTTCAACGCTTCGTTGGCCTTGACAATCTTGTTCTTCAGTCCTTCCTTGTAGGCGGCGAACTTTTGGGCAAGGACTTCATCGGACAAGGCCAGCATCTGTACAGCCAGGATGGCGGCATTCATGGCCCCGTTGATGGCGACGGTGGCTACGGGAATACCCGGCGGCATCTGGAGGATAGAGTAGAGGGCATCCACTCCGTCGAGAACGGAACCTTTGATGGGTACACCAATGACGGGCAGGGGGGTGTTGGCGGCGATGACTCCCGGCAATGCGGCAGCCATACCGGCAGCGGCAATGATGACTTTGATGCCGCGTCCGGCCGCCTCACGGGCGAATTGTTCCACTTCGGCAGGTGTGCGATGGGCCGAAAGGGCGTTCATCTCGAAAGGCACCTGCATGTCGTCGAGCAGTTGGGCGGCTTTCTCCATGACGGGAAGGTCGGAGGTGCTGCCCATGATGATACTTACTGTAGGATTCATTTTTTTCTTCTTGATTTTTGTAGCAAATTACTTGTCATTCTGAGCGGCCTTCACAGGAAGTGTGAAACAGGCTGTCATGCTGAACGAAGGATCTGAATACATCGCTTTATGTATACAGACCCTTCGCTTGCTCTGGATGACAGGGTAGGGGTATCCAGAATTCTGGACCGCCGTTTATTCGTTGATGGTCTGTTTGTAGGCTTCTGCATCCAGCAGGTCGTCCATTTCGCTGATATCGGTCGGCTTGATCTTGATGAGCCAGCCTTCGCCATACGGATCCTGGTTCACCAGTTCGGGCTTCTCTTCGAGTGCCGGATTGATTTCGAGCACTTCACCGCCGATGGGCAGGAACAGGTCGGAGACGGTCTTCACCACTTCGATGGTACCGAAGGTCTCTCCCTTTCCCAGGGTCTCGCCTTCGGTGGGGATGTCCACGAAAACGATGTCACCCAACTGGTCTTGGGCATAGTCGGTGATGCCTACATACGCTATTTCTCCTTCCAGACGAATCCATTCGTGTTCGCTGGTGTACTTTACGTTTGACGGAAAATTCATACTTCTATTATCATTAAGGGTTAATAATTTGATTGCGTCCTCAAATAAACAAAATTCCGATGACTCCACAAAACAATCCGGCAAAAAAACCACCGCCTACCTCGAATAAGGTGTGCTGGCGCAGGATGATGCGGGCCGACCCCAACATTCCAGACAGGAGGATGAAACCGCAGAGCCACCATACAGGGTTGAACTGGAACAGGAAACTGTAGGACAGCAGGCCGCCTACCATGAGTCCGCTGCTGGCCATGTGGGTACTGATCTTCCACTTCATGTTCACTAAGGTGCAGATAAGCATGCACAATAGGGTGGCGGCGATGATGCCACACATGTAGCGGGGCAGGTGAATGCGGTACATGGTGAGCAGGCAGGCCACATAGCACAGGATGGTCAGTGCATAGGGGAAGAACCGTTTCTCGCGGTCGCTGAGCTCCTTGATGCCCCATCCGTTGATTTTCTGGAAGAGATAAATGGAGAGCATGGGCAGCAGGATGGTGAAACTGTAGACCATTCCCAGTACTGTCAGCTTGTAGGACAAGGGCAGGATGCGCAGGTAGGTGAGGAACAGCAGGAGGCAAAAGGCCACAAATGGAACCATGAAGGGGGTAAAGACGGCAGAGATAATCCGTGATGTGACATACAGCTTGTCGTTCACCAAGGATGGTTGCCCGGGGGCCGGTTCATGGTAGGTCAGTTCGTCGGGGATACTGGTGGATTCCATATACATTATTATATAATGGGGTTATCTTCTCAGCCGGGCCACCGGTATGTTCAGCTGCTGGCGATACTTGGCGACGGTACGTCGGGCAATGGGGTAGCCCTTTTCCTTCAGCAGGTCGGCCAGCTCGTCGTCGGTGTACGGTTGTTCCTTGTTCTCGTTGTCCACGCACTCCTTCAGGATGCGCTTGATTTCGCGGACCGACAGTTCTTCTCCGCTCTCGGTTGTGTAGCCATCGCTAAAGAAGAACTTCAGCGGGAAGATGCCGTAGTTGGTCTGCACGTACTTGCTGCTACTCACACGCGAGACGGTGGAGATGTCCAGTCCGGCTCGTTCGGCCACGTCCTTCAGGATCATGGGACGCAGCAACGACTCGTCGCCCTCCTGAAAGAACGGGCGTTGCAGGTCGATGATGGCCTGCATGGTATTCATTAGGGTCTGTTGGCGCTGTTTCACGGCATTGATGAATCCTTGGGCGGCATCCACCTTTTGCTTGAGGAACATCAGTGCGTCGCGCGACTCCTTGCTTTGGTTGGCCTTGTTGCGGGTGTGTTCGTCCAGCATTTCGGTAAACTCCCGGCTGAGGCGCAGCTCGGGCACGTTACGGTTGTTCAGGCTGAGGGTGATGGTACCGTCGTCCTCCGTCTCTACCAGGAAGTCGGGGACAATCTGCTGGAGGTTCTTCCCAATGGCCTCGCCCAAGGAACTGCCGGGCCGGGGGTTGAGCTTGGTGAGTTCGCCCACGGCCTCCTGATATTGTTCTTCCGTAATTCCCAGCTTCAGCAGGATCTTTTCTTTGTTCTTCCGGGTGAAGTCATCGCAACATTTGCCGATGATGTCCAGCTCCAGCTGTTTCAGGGGAGAATCTTCTTTCCGCCCTATCTGCAGCAGCAGGCATTCCTGAAGGTTGCGGGCACCGATGCCGGCTGGGTCGAATTCCTGAATGACAGACAACACCCGTTCCAGTTCCTCCGGTGTGGTGCTGATGCCTTGGTAGATGGCCAGTTCGTCCACCAATGAGTCGATGCTTTTGCGCAACAATCCATCATCATCGAGCGAGCCGATGAGGTATTCGCCCAGCTGCTTCTCGTGGGGGCTGAGGTCTTGCATGTCGAGCTGTTCCTTCAGTGTTTCGTAGAATGAGACGGAGTCGGAGAAAGGAATCTCCTCCGGTTGGTCATCGGCCGACCGGTTGTGTTCGCTCAGCTTGTAGTCGGGGATATCGTCTTCCGTCCGGTAATCTCCCAGAGCAAGGTCTTCGGCCGAGTCCGTGAACGGGTCACCGTTCTCGTCCGTATTGTTGTTGTAGTCCGCATCGTTGTCCGTTTCTTCAGAAGGTTCCTTCCCCTCATCAAGGGCCGGGTTGTCGAGAAGCTCTGCCCGGACCCGCTCCTCCAGTTCCACGGTGGGCAGCTCCAGCAACTTTACTGCCAGAATCTGCTGGGGCGACAGGGTCTGTACCTGCTGTTGCGCCTGGGTTTGTACTTGACGTGAGTTGATAGCCATGGTTCTTGTTCTGTTTTAGCTGCAAATGTAGTAAAAATCTCAATACTGGAAACTGCTTCCTCCCAGAAACTCGCGTAATAAAGAGGTCGGCGGCAGGTCCTTGTCGAGTACGGAGGTGAAATAGCTCAGGAAGCGGAGCAGCCGCTTCGCTTCAGAGTATTCCGGGCAGCGGTTGGGCACCTTGCGCAACAAGGGCTCTAACATGTCTTTCAATACGGCCAGCTCGAAGAGCAGGGCAGAGTTGAACATGGCATCGGCATTCTCTTGGAAGGGGAAAATCCATTTCTCTTCGCCGGCCCGTACGCTGGGCCATCGTGCAATGGTCTGTTCGGCCGAATAGTTGCGGTATTTGTAGTCGCGGATGATGCGGCGCAGCAGGCGGTTGTCGGTCGTGGGGATATAGTTGTGGTTGTCCAGCAGGATGGTGGTCAGTGCCGATACGTAAATCTTGTATTTGTTGGCATCGGGAATGTCGGAAATCAGTTCAGGATTCAAGGCATGGATTCCCTCCAGCACCAGTACCATGTCCGGCTCGAGTCGCAGCCGGTGGCCGCTTGGCTCCCGGTGGCCGGTGGTGAAGTTGAAGCGTGGCAGTTCTACCTCCTTGCCCGCAATCAGGTCCTGTAGCTGGGCGGCAAAGAAGGGAAGGTCGAGCGCTCGGAGACACTCGAAGTCGTGTTGCCCGTTTTCGTCCAGCGGTGTGTCTTCCCGGTTCACGAAGTAATCGTCCAGCGAGATGGGGTAAGGTTTCAGTCCGTTGGTCATGAGCTGGATGCTGAGGCGTTTGCTGAAAGTTGTCTTTCCCGATGACGACGGTCCGGAGATGAGAATCAGCTTTACGCGCTGCCCGTTCTCGTTGCGGTGGCAGATATCGTCGGCGATGCGGACGATTTTTTTTTCCTGCAACGCTTCCGACAGGTTGATGAGCTCGGTGGCATGGCCGGCTTCGCACGCCTTGTTCAAGTCGCCCACGGTGCTGATACCCAGAATATGATTCCAGCGGTGGTATTCCTTGAACACCTCCAGCATCTTCTCTTGCTTCACCACCTCCTCCAGTTGCGTAGGCCGTTCACGGTTGGGGATGCGTAGCAGCAGGCCGTCGTAGTATTTCACCAGGTCGAAGAGTCGGATGTAGCCCGTCGACGGAACCAGACTGCCATAGTAGCTGTCTATCGTATCTCCTAATTTATAATAGGTGGTATAGAGCTGGCCGGTCGTTTCGAACAGCCGTACCTTGTCCTCCATGCCTTTCTCCCGGAACAGCTGGATGGCTTCCTCTGTTCTACACTCCACGTGTTCAAAGGGAAGGTCGGCGGCAATGATGTCCTGCATCCGCTGCTTGATACGGGCAGCATCGTCCAGACCGATGGGGCGGTCGAGCTGCAGGTTGCAGAAATACCCCTTCGATACGGGATGCTCCAGGCAGATACGCCCGTTGGGGTAGAGATCTTCCACGGCCTTGACCAGAATGAAGCACAACGAGCGGACGTAGGTACGCATTCCCGACGGGCTGGTGATGTCGAGGAACTCCACATCCTTGTTATAGTAGACCCTGAAGTCGAGGCTTTCTACCTTGTTGTTCACCTTCGCACTGACAGGTCCGTAGGACATGTTGAGGCCGAACCCTCGATAAATATCTAAAAGTGTAATTCCTTCCGGAAAATTTTTTGTTATTTCAATGTTTTTGCAATATATTTGTAGCATAATCGTAATATTTATTACTAATACAGGTTTTAACTGCTGTCAAGTTACAACAAAATAATGAGACGACGGTTCAAACCGGCTAAAAATTAACCAGATGGAATATACTTTTTATGATTTTTTCAAGCTGCTGGGGTCTTTGGCGCTTTTCCTGTATGGAATGAAAATCATGAGTGAGGGATTACAGAAGTTTGCGGGCGACCGCCTTCGGAGTATCTTAACGGCGATGACGACGAATCGAGTCACGGGGGTTTTGACCGGTATCTTGATAACGGCACTCATCCAGTCTTCTTCTGCGACTACCGTCATGGTAGTAAGTTTTGTCAATGCGGGTCTGCTTACCTTGTCCCAATCCATCGGGGTGATTATGGGTGCCAACATCGGTACCACCGTGACAGCATGGATTATTTCCGCCCTGGGATTCAAGGTATCGGTATCCGCTTTTTCGTTGCCCTTGCTGGCCATCGGCATTCCCCTTCTGTTCTCCCAGAAGAGCCACCGCAAGTCGGTCGGTGAGTTTATCTTCGGATTCTCTTTCCTGTTCATGGGACTGGACCTGCTGAAAAGCAACGCGCCCGACCTGAGTGCCAACCCTGACATGCTGGCCTTTGTGCAGAACTATACGGACATGGGCTTCCTGTCTGTCCTGCTGTTCGTCCTCATCGGTACGGTGCTCACCATGATTGTACAGGCCTCTGCAGCCACGATGGCCATTACGTTGATCATGTGTGCCAACGGCTGGATCAGTTTCGAACTGGGTGCCGCACTGGTATTAGGCGAGAACATCGGTACGACCATTACGGCGAATCTGGCGGCACTCACCGCCAATACGCAGGCCCGCCGTGCCGCATTGGCCCACATGATGTTCAACGTGTTCGGCGTTATCTGGGTGCTGATTGTCTTCCAGCCTTTCCTCACTGGGGTCAACTGGATTGTAGATGACCTCATGCAAGTATCGAACGACCCGTCGGTGGCCGTCCCCTTCAAGCTCTCAGCGTTCCATTCCTGCTTCAACGTCTGCAACGTATTGTTCCTGATCTGGTTTGTTCCTACTATCGAACAGGCCGTCTGCCGCATCATCCCGCAGAAGGAAGCCGACGAAGAATACCGTCTGCAGTTCATCTCGGGTGGCCTGCTCTCCACCGCCGAGCTTTCCATCCTGCAGGCCCGCAAGGAAATCAATCTCTTTGCAGAACGCATCCAGCGGATGTTCCGCATGGTTCCTGAACTGCTGCATACAACGAACGAGAACGACTTCAACAAGCTGTTCAGCCGCATTGAGAAATATGAGAACATCAGTGACAATATGGAACTGGAAATTGCCAATTACCTGACCATGGTCTCGGAAGGCCGTCTGAGCTCGGAAAGTAAGGTGCAGATTCAGGAGATGCTCCGTGAGGTGACAGAAATTGAAAGTATCGGCGACAGTTGTTATAATCTGGCCCGTACTATCAACCGAAAGCGTCGGGGTACGGAAGACTTTACGGAAGCTCAGTACAACCACATCGCCGAAATGTTCCGTCTGACGGATGCGGCACTGACGCAGATGATTAAATTGGTGAAGGATGTCCATCATCTGGTGGACGTGAACAAGTCGTTCAATCTGGAAAACGAGATCAACAATTACCGCAACCAGCTGAAGAACCAGAACGTGATAGACGTGAACGAAAAGAACTACGACTATCAGATGGGTGTCCACTACATGGACATCATCGGCGAATGCGAGAAGCTGGGTGACTACGTGGTGAATGTGGTCGAGGCGCACTCGGATGTGAAGGAAAAGAAGGGGTAAGCGGGAGCTCCCTATTCGAATACCAATAAAGAAGTTCCCTCATGGATGACAGTTAGTCATTGCATCCATGAGGGAACGTCTTTTAGTGTATAGACATAAAACTCTATACCTTTGGGCGCTTGTCTGGAAAGGCCAAGCCAAGTAGGATCTTATTCTAATCAGATTAATTGCTGATATAGACCGACCTCGTACGCTCGCTTTTCTGGTACGTATCTTTGCACAATAAGAGTCAGTATCCGATGCCTGTTGTCTTAGTTATTGTCGCTTGACAAGATAGTTTTTTCTTGCTTCTTTGTTTGAACAATCCGAACAAGTCCCGAAATCTATGTTTTTGCATTCTTTTGTAATTGCATTGGGGTAGGGTGGGCTTTTCATATCGGAAGGATAGGGAGAGGTGATGGTGGTTAGCGTGCGGTGCTGGTTGGGTGTGGAAAACGATTGTCATAGGCTGAGTAGCTATATCTTCTTCCCCTTTCGACTGGCTTCTATGATCGACCGCACGAGGCCGTCCAATCGACCGACCAAGGTCGGTCAAGTGACCGTCCTCAGTCGTCCAATCGACCGACCAAGGTCGGTCAAGTGACCGTCCTCAGTCGTCCAATTGACCGACCTACGTGCGGTCGATTTCACATTGGGCTTTTAGGCCCGGTTTCAGCCGCTGTTCTTGTGTGATTACCTCGGCTTTGTGTCGTTTCTTGCTCCGTAGTCACTATCTTATCATCATTTCATGAAAGAGGCAATCCGAAAGGATTACCTCTTTACACGATCAGTAGGTTTGCCTTGTCATAGAGACAGACTTCCACATACTAATAAGAGCGGTCTGTCATCTGCCTGGTGACATTGCGGTATGCAATAATTATTATTTATAAAATGGCGAAGGCTTTACAGACTCGCAGTTTGTCATTTGTAACAACTTGCTGGATACTCCCAATTCAACAGCATGTCTTGTCTATACAGGCGGTACATATGCGCCTCTGTCTGATTTCCGAGTCAGATATTCCTTGTCTGATGGCAAGAATATCATTGATATCGTCCATTACCGAGTGGGCCGGGTCCGGTATCTCATCATCGTCTATCACTATTTCAGGTAGCGATGATATATCTGATGCTACCGCTTTCTCCGGAGATGTTAACCAGTAGCGGAGTGCGCCTGATGCATTGTTCTCTTGAATCACGAGAAGATCTTTCGAATAGTAGCGGATATAGAACCGTGTTTCGTAACCCGTTTTTTTGGCAACGAAGGATTGATAGTTCTCTGCATATTCCAGCAGGTAATCGCCATTGCCGCTTTCCTCTTGTTGACCTCCCCATGTCAAGACGTCGCTATCCAAGGAGATGGTTTCTTTTCCGTCAAAACGAATAGCCCGTGAGCCAAATGTTTCTTGGTAAGGCCATTTCCGTAGCCATAAAAAAGCGGTACTGTCCGTGAATTCCGACAAGTGCGAACTTGAAGGAAGCCACGAATAGCACCGCTGTTAGTTAATCCTATAAGGTTAAGGCCTTATTTCTTTTCGATGGAAATCAGTTCCACTTCGAAAATCAAGGTTGAGAACGGCTTGATAGTACCGGTCTCACGAGCACCATATGCCAGTTCCTGCGGGATGTAGAGTTCCCACTTCGAGCCTACCGGCATCATGGTCAGTGCTTCAGTCCATCCCTTGATGACCTGGTTGGCACGGAAGGTGGTCGGTTCCTTGCGGTCGTAAGAGCTGTCGAACTGTGTACCGTCAATCAGCGTACCCTTGTAGTGAACCTTTACGGAGCAAGTGTCTGCAGGCACTTCGCCCTTCCCTTCAGTGATGACACGATACTGCAGACCGCTGGCTGTGGTCTGGATACCTTCCTTGCCCTTGTTGGAAGCGAGGAAATCTTCGTTCTGCTTCTTCCAGTCAGCGTACTTGTTTTCCAGTGCTTTTGCCTTGATTGCCTCAGCCTGGGTGCGGACATAGACGCTGGCAGAGTCGGTAGTTACCGTAGCGGTATTCTTCACGGCAGCGATGAAACCTGCCAGGAAGTTTTCTTTGCTCAGCGATGACACAGAGTCGCCGGCGAAGAGCTGGTTGTTGATGGCTTCGAACATATCGCCACTGATCTGCTGTCCGATCTGCATACCGGCCATGTAAGCCTTCTGCTTTTCATCAGTCGACTTGGTACCCTGTTCGATACCCCGGATAAAGTCGGCTACGTGGGCAGAGTCAACGCCCAGACGTCCCATGGCATAATCCATCAAACCTTGTGTGTTGCTGACACCCATCATGTACGACAGGGTGTCGATGTCGCTCTTCAAGTTCGCTTTCGGACCTTGAGCGGTGCAGGATGCCATACCAGCTGCTGCGGCAAGCACCATCATGAATGTAGCTTTTTTCATTTGCTATTACCTTATTATATTATAATACTTCAATTAATTCTACTTCGAAGACCAGTGTGCTGTGAGGCGGAATCATTTCCCCGGCACCTTGTGCACCATAAGCCAGTTCTGAAGGAATGTACAGTTTCCACTTGGAACCTTCGTTCATCAGTTGCAAGGCTTCCACCCATCCCTTGATGACCTGATTCACTCCGAATACGGCAGGTTCGCCCCGCTTGATGGAACTATCGAACAAGGTTCCGTCAATCAATGTCCCTTCGTAGTGGCAACGTACCCGGTCGGTCGATTTCGGCCGCTTGCCGTTACCTTCCTTGATGACCTCATACTGCAATCCGCTGGGCAATGTCACGATATTCGGATTCTTCTTGTTCTCTTCGAGGAAAGCCTTCCCCTTGGCAATGTTTTCTGCGTTCGTCTTCGCTTCCAGTTCGGTGAAGAACTTGTTCACAATTTCACGTGCTTCGGTGTGCGTGATGGCAGTAGGGTTGCCTTCCAATACGTCCTTGATGGCTTGGGCGAAATCGTTCACGCAGATTTCGCGTGCTCCCATGCTCAGCAGGTTCTGGCCGATGCCCAACCCAATGGCGTAACTAAATTTGTCCATAAATGATTGTCTATTAATTATTGTTTTCCAACGAGCCGCAAAGTTACCGCTTTTTCTTGGAAAGCAGAGTCTTCTATTGATAAAAATTCTTATTTTTCAAGCTGGTATGGTGCTTTCTCGCTGGAAAATGCACCGTTTTTCGTGTTTTCTTCTTACATTTGTTCGATAATTAGCAGACAAGAAGGAGGAATATCATGAAAAAATTAGTTGTGCTGACAGGTGCTGGTATGAGTGCCGAAAGCGGCATCAGTACGTTCCGTGACTCAGGTGGTCTTTGGGACCGTTATCCGGTTGAGCAGGTGGCCACTCCCGAAGGGTATGCTGCCAACCCTCAGCTGGTGCTGGATTTTTACAACGAACGCCGAAGAGAATTGCTGCATTCGTCGCCGAACCATGGACACCGGTTGCTGGCCGAGCTAGAGCAGTATGTAGATGTGCGTATCATTACGCAGAATGTGGATAATCTGCATGAACGTGCCGGAAGTACTCATGTCATCCATTTGCACGGTGAGATGATGAAGGTGACCTCGTCGCGCGACCCGAACAATCCTCGGTACATCCGCGAGCTCACGGCAGACCATTGCGATGTAAAGCTGGGTGACAAGGCCGCCGATGGGTCGCAGCTTCGACCGTTTATCGTGTGGTTCGGTGAGGCAGTGCCCATGATTGAGCCGGCTATTGACGAAGTGGGGCAGGCAGATGTGTTTCTGATTATCGGAACCTCGCTGAATGTCTATCCGGCCGCCGGATTATTGAACTATGTACCTTATCAGGTACCAGTCTACCTCATCGACCCCAAGGATGTGGCGATTAGTTCGGGACGTAAGGTCCATGTTATCAAGGCTGGAGCTTCGGAAGGAATGGAAACGTTCAAAAAAATCCTTTTGGATGGAACGGAGTGAACAGAATCTTCCTTATATTTGTTCCCGCATTAGACAATTGTATCATTAATAAAATTGAGACGACATGAAAAAGTACATTTGCACAGTATGTGATTGGGTCTATGACCCTGAAGTTGGAGACCCTGAAGGCGGTATCGCTCCCGGAACTGCTTTTGAAGATATTCCTGAAGATTGGGTATGCCCGGTTTGTGGAGTTGGAAAGGACGATTTCCAGCCCGTTGAGGAATAATCAGTTACTGACCTGCAGCGATGGATGCGGAAGAAGCATGAGTTCTTCGCTGTGCCCATCGCTGCCGGGAAGGATAAACCTGTTAACGAACTCGGAATGACTGCGAAAGGCAAAAACTGTAGCGGTTCCTGAGCGTATATACAGAAAAAACAGTAATCCTTGATGGAAAAATGCCGATAGACTTGCGAGTTCCAAAGGAAAACCCTATATTTGCACCGCAATTCTCCAATGCCCAGATGGCGGAATCGGTAGACGCGCTGGTCTCAAACACCAGTGGATTCACCTCCATCCCGGTTCGACCCCGGGTCTGGGTACAAGACGAAAAGAGCTGAATATTTGTCATTCGAATATTCAGTTCTTTTCGTCTTTATGGATGCTTCCTTCCCTGTTCCCGAATATCCACAATGAATCGGGGAGGATATATAATGTGATTTCGGCGATTCGCTTCAAGGAAACACCTATATAATTACATTCCCAATAAAGTTAATAACCTCTCAGCTAAGTAAGGTAGCTGCCTTTGGTAACCAGGATGGTCTCATTCCTCGAAATATCGGAAGAATAAAAAAGAAGAGGTGGATGTATCCCGCATCCGCCTCTTCTTGCTATGATTAATAAGGTTATTTACTCGTTGTTGCAGCAGTTGCTGCGTTTCTCTCATTCTTTGCTGTCGGCCATCAGCTTCTGTAGTTTGCCATTCAAAGTCTGGCACATCGTACCGTTTCTCATTGCTTGATAGCGTTTAATACGGTACTGTAACAGTGAAATTTCATTTGCTTTCTTGTCCATAATTGTCTAGTTTTAGCTTCCCGCCATTCGGGAAGGGTTTTTACATTTTCTATTGCTTTCTCGTATTAACGCTGCAAAGATACGGAATGTTTTTAATAAACATGCTATATAGCATATAAAAATGATTGTATTTAATATATATTAAGCATTGGTTCGGGCGTTTGCCACCTATCCTCTTTTTTTTAAAAGCCAATGTGGATCCAGCTGCCTGCAATTGCCGATAAAGCCATCAAAAGCTTATTCACTGAATAGCTAAGTGCCAGGATATGGGTGTATTATGTAGCAGTTCCTTTGTTTTGCTCCCATCGATGATAGGGTAGTAGATAGCTGAAGGATACTTCTCGGTCGGCATGAGGCAGGGTGATTGAGAAGATTCTGCCCGGAAAATAGTAGATGAATCCGATTTTTTCTCTACATTTGCCACAGGAAAGCAAATATCAACTTTTAATTTAACACCAAATGGAAAACGAAAAAAACAATAACCAGCTCCAGATTGAGCTGAAAGAAGAAGTAGGTAAAGGTACTTATGCCAACTTGGCCATCATTGCTCATTCCACTTCCGAGTTCATACTTGACTTTGCCACTGTATTGCCCGGTATCCCAAAGGCAGACGTACAGGCTCGCATCGTGATGACTCCTGAGAATGCAAAGCGTCTGATGTTCGTCCTTCATGACAATGTGGTGAAGTTCGAACAGATGTTCGGCCCCATCCGTATGCCTGAATTGCAGCAGCCGGAACAGTCGCAACAGCCTGCCGGCGAAGGGGCAACTTTCGTGCCGCCTTTGAGCGATTTCAAAGGGGAAGCTTGATGGTCGGCTCGACTGCCTTGTTAATAAAGTGTAAATTCGGCCGAAACACTGCCCGGTTCTTGAAAAAAGTAGAGAATCGGGCTTTTTTTATTTCGAAGGTTTTTGGTGTTTAAAAACTTATTTGTAATTTTGCACCCCGAAATGTAGAGTTTCGACAAGGATTGGAAATAATAAACAAATATATAACAATTAAAAATCAAACAAAATGCCTACTATTCAACAGTTAGTAAGAAAAGGAAGAACGGTTTTGGTTGAGAAAAGTAAGTCGCCGGCACTTGACTCTTGTCCGCAGAGACGCGGGGTTTGCGTGCGTGTGTACACTACTACTCCGAAGAAGCCGAACTCAGCAATGCGTAAAGTAGCCCGTGTGCGTCTGACAAACTCCAAGGAAGTGAACTCCTATATTCCGGGAGAAGGCCACAATCTGCAGGAACACTCAATCGTATTGGTACGCGGTGGTCGTGTGAAGGACCTTCCGGGTGTACGTTATCACATCGTTCGCGGTACATTGGATACTGCAGGCGTGGCTGGCCGTACACAGAGACGTTCCAAGTATGGTGCGAAGCGCCCGAAACCGGGACAGGCAGCTCCGGCAGCTAAGGGAAAAGGTAAGAAATAATCCGTAGGCTGAGTACAATCCTTACATTAAAAGACTTTATTAATTCGTTTTGGTTTGTTGGAAAAGCTTTAAGGTTGAGTAAATGCCTCGGTGGAGGCGTTGAAGTAAACGCGTAATGCAGCCCCAAACTAAACATTATTATCAAACAAAATGAGAAAAGCAAAACCAAAAAAACGTGTGATCCTGCCGGATCCGGTATTCAATGACCAGAAGGTTTCGAAGTTCGTGAACCATCTGATGTACGATGGCAAGAAGAATACTTCGTACGAAATCTTCTACAATGCGCTGAAGTCTATCGAAAACAAGCTCCCGGGCGAAGAGAAGTCGGCTTTGGAAGTTTGGAAGAAAGCGCTCGAAAATGTAACTCCTCAGCTGGAAGTGAAGTCTCGTCGTATCGGTGGTGCTACTTTCCAGGTTCCTACTGAAATTCGTCCCGAACGCAAAGAGTCCATTTCAATGAAGAACTTGATTGCTTTCGCTCGCAAGCGTGGAGGCAAGTCGATGTCTGACAAGTTGGCTGCTGAAATCCTCGACGCTTATAACGAACAGGGTGGTGCCTTCAAGCGTAAGGAAGATATGCACCGTATGGCCGAAGCAAACCGTGCTTTTGCCCACTTCAGATTCTAATCGAGTACTAATTTTAATATCAAGGAATTATAATGGCTAAACAAGATTTGCATTTGACGCGTAATATCGGTATCATGGCCCACATCGATGCCGGTAAGACGACCACTTCAGAACGTATCCTGTTCTATACCGGTCTGACTCACAAGATTGGTGAAGTGCACGATGGCGCTGCTACCATGGACTGGATGGCTCAGGAGCAGGAGCGTGGTATCACTATCACTTCTGCTGCTACCACTACCTTCTGGAATTATGCAGGTAACAAGTACAAGATCAACTTGATTGACACTCCGGGGCACGTGGATTTCACGGCTGAAGTAGAACGTTCATTGCGTGTCCTCGACGGTGCGGTGGCTACATATTGTGCTGTAGGCGGCGTAGAACCCCAGTCGGAAACGGTATGGCGCCAGGCTGACAAGTACAATGTCCCCCGTATCGGCTATGTGAACAAGATGGACCGTTCAGGTGCCGACTTCTTTGAAGTGGTTCGCCAGATGAAGGATGTCTTGGGCGCAAATCCGTGTCCGATTGTAGTGCCTATCGGTGCTGAGGAATCATTCAAGGGTGTTGTTGACCTGGTTAAGATGAAGGCTATCCTCTGGCACGATGAAACGATGGGTGCTGAATACTCCGTAGAAGAAATTCCTGCCAACCTGGTGGATGAAGCCAACGAATGGAGAGACAAGATGCTCGAAAAGGTGGCTGAATTCGACGAGGCCTTGATGGAAAAGTACTTCGATGATCCTTCTACGATTACTGAAGAGGAAATTCTCCGTGCACTTCGTGCCGGTACGCTGAAGATGGAAATCGTGCCGATGCTCTGCGGCTCTTCGTTCAAGAACAAGGGCGTTCAGACATTGCTGGACTATGTATGTGCTTTCTTGCCTTCTCCGCTGGATACTCCGAATATCGTTGGTACTAATCCTACCACTGGTGCAGAAGAGGATCGCAAGCCGGATGAAGACGAAAAGACGTCGGCTTTGGCCTTCAAGATTGCCACTGACCCGTATGTAGGCCGTTTGACTTTCTTCCGTGTTTATTCGGGTAAGATAGAAGCCGGTTCATATATCTTCAACTCCCGTTCGGGCAAGAAGGAACGCGTTTCTCGTCTGTTCCAGATGCACTCAAACAAACAGAATCCGGTTGAAGTCATCTCTGCAGGTGATATCGGTGCAGGTGTAGGTTTCAAGGATATCCGTACAGGTGATACGCTGTGTGACGAAACGGCTCCGATTGTTCTGGAGTCTATGGACTTCCCCGAACCGGTTATCGGTATCGCCGTTGAACCTAAAACGCAGAAAGACCTTGATAAGCTGTCCAACGGTTTGGCCAAGTTGGCTGAAGAAGACCCGACATTCACAGTGCGTACCGACGAGCAGAGCGGCCAGACCGTTATCTCGGGTATGGGTGAATTGCACTTGGATATCATTATTGACCGTCTGAAACGCGAGTTCAAGGTAGAATGTAACCAGGGCCGTCCTCAGGTAAACTACAAGGAAGCCATTACTCGTACGGTAGAGCTTCGTGAAGTGTACAAGAAGCAGTCGGGTGGTCGCGGTAAGTTCGCTGACATCATCGTGTCTGTAGGCCCGATCGATGAAGACTGGAAGCAGGGTGGTCTGCAGTTTATTGACGAAGTGAAGGGTGGTAACGTGCCCAAGGAATTCATTCCTTCTGTCCAGAAGGGTTTCCAGACAGCCATGAAGAACGGTGTATTGGCCGGCTTCCCGCTCGATTCACTGAAGGTCGTGTTGAAGGATGGTTCATTCCACCCGGTTGACTCAGACCAGTTGTCTTTCGAAATCTGCGCCATCCAGGCTTATAAAAATGCTTGTGCCAAGGCCGGACCCGTCTTGATGGAACCCATTATGAAGCTGGAAGTTGTTACTCCGGAAGAAAACATGGGTGACGTTATCGGTGACTTGAACAAGCGCCGCGGTCAGGTAGAAGGTATGGAAACCAGCCGTTCCGGTGCCCGCATCGTGAAGGCGATGGTTCCGCTGGCTGAAATGTTCGGTTATGTAACAGCTTTGCGTACTATCACTTCCGGCCGTGCCACTTCTTCCATGACATACGATCATCATGCTCAGGTATCTTCGTCGATTGCGAAGACGGTGCTTGAGGAAGTTAAGGGACGTACTGATTTGGTATAATCCCCTCCACATAGAAATTAGCGAGTAGCCGACGAGGGCAAGCGAATGACTCTTTGCCCTCGTGCTACTGCAATTCCATTTATATTATAACAACTATTTTAAAACAAAACAATGAGTCAGAAAATCAGAATTAAACTGAAATCTTACGATCACAACTTGGTCGACAAGTCCGCTGAAAAGATTGTAAGAACCGTTAAGGCTACCGGTGCCATTGTCAGTGGTCCGATTCCCTTGCCTACGCACAAGCGTATCTTCACTGTAAACCGTTCGACTTTCGTCAACAAAAAGTCGCGTGAACAGTTCGAATTGTCTTCTTACAAGCGTTTGATTGACATCTACAGCTCAACAGCAAAGACGGTAGACGCTCTTATGAAGCTGGAGTTGCCGAGCGGTGTAGAAGTAGAAATTAAAGTTTAATCATTAAAATCAAAACTGAAATGCCAGGATTATTAGGAAAGAAAATCGGAATGACATCCGTTTTCAGTGCTGATGGTAAGAATGTACCATGCACTGTTATCGAAGCTGGTCCTTGTGTAGTTACTCAGATCAAGACCGTAGAAAAAGATGGCTATGCAGCTGTTCAGGTAGGTTTCCAGGATATGACGGAAAAGCACGCTACCAAGCCGCTGATGGGTCACTTCAAGAAAGCAGGAGTAACTCCCAAGAGACACTTGGCCGAGTTCAAAGATTTCTCAGAAGAATTGAATTTAGGTGACACGATTACCGTGGAACTCTTCAACGATGCCACTTATGTAGACGTTGTTGGAACTTCTAAGGGTAAAGGTTTCCAGGGCGTTGTAAAGCGTCACGGATTCGGTGGTGTAGGCCAGTCTACCCACGGTCAGCACAACCGCGCCCGTAAGCCGGGTTCTATCGGTGCCTGTTCATATCCCGCCAAGGTGTTTAAGGGTATGCGTATGGGCGGCCAGATGGGTGGTGACAGAGTGACTACTCACAACTTACAGGTATTAAAGGTGATTCCTGAACACAACCTGCTGCTCATCAAGGGTTCTGTTCCGGGTTACAAAGGTTCAATCGTAATAATTGAGAAATAATGGAAGTTAACGTATTAAATATCAAGGGAGAAGATACCGGAAGAAAGGTGGTCTTGAATGACGCTATTTTCGGCATTACTCCGAACGACCACGCTATCTACCTCGACGTAAAGCAGTATATGGCCAACCAGCGTCAGGGAACTCACAAGTCTAAGGAAAGAAGCGAAATCAGTGGTTCTACTCGTAAATTGGGCCGCCAGAAAGGTGGAGGTGGTGCACGTCGTGGTGATATCAACTCACCGGTATTGGTAGGTGGTGCCCGTGTATTCGGTCCTAAGCCCCGTGACTATTGGTTCAAGTTGAACAAGAAGGTGAAGGCGCTTGCCCGCAAGTCCGCTCTGGCTTATAAGGCTCAGGAAAGCAAGATTGTAGTGGTAGAAGACTTCACGTTTGAGGCACCTAAAACCAAAGATTTCGTAAATGTTGTGAATAATCTGAAAGTTGCTGACAAAAAGCTGCTTGTGGTTTTGCCGGAAGCAAATAAAAATGTATTTTTGTCTGCTCGAAATTTGCAACGCACAAATCTCGCCATTGCTGCTTCGCTGAATACCTACACGGTATTGAACGCGGATACGCTTGTTGTGACTGAAGGTGCGCTGAAAGCTATCGAGGAAACCTTAATTAAATGATAGGAGGCTGAAGTAATGGGTATGATTGTAAAACCGTTGGTTACAGAAAAGATGACAAACCTGACCGAAAAGTTGAATCGTTTCGGTTTTGTTGTGCGTCCTGAAGCTAACAAATTGGAAATTAAGCGCGAAATCGAAGCTTTGTATAACGTCACTGTTTTGAGTGTCAACACCATGAACTATGATGGGAAGAACAAGAGCCGTTATACTAAATCGGGTCTGATTCGGGGTCGTAAGAACGCCTACAAGAAGGCGATTGTTACGCTGAAGGAAGGCGATACTATTGATTTTTATAGCAATATTTAAATAGAAGATGGCAGTACGTAAATTTAAGCCCACAACACCGGGGCAGAGACACAAAATTATTGGTACTTTTGAGGAAATTACTGCATCGGTACCAGAAAAATCTCTTGTATATGGAAAGCGCTCTACAGGTGGTCGCAACAATGTAGGTAAAATGACGATGCGCTATATTGGTGGCGGTCATAAGAGAAAATTCCGTATCATTGATTTCAAGAGAAACAAAGACGGTGTTCCCGCAGTCGTAAAGACAATTGAATACGATCCGAACCGTTCGGCTCGAATCGCTCTTTTGTTCTATGCTGACGGCGAAAAAAGATATATTATTGCTCCTAATGGATTGCAAGTAGGCAGCACATTGTTGTCTGGTGAAAATGCGGCGCCTGAGATTGGTAACGCACTTCCGCTGGCAAACATTCCTGTGGGTACCGTGATTCACAATATCGAATTGCGTCCGGGTCAGGGTGCTGCTTTGGTAAGATCGGCTGGTAATTTTGCTCAGTTGACTTCGCGCGAAGGTAACTATTGTGTCATCAAGTTGCCCTCAGGTGAAGTAAGACAAATCTTGAGTGCTTGTAAGGCTACTATCGGCAGTGTAGGTAACTCCGACCATGCGCTGGAAGCATCCGGTAAGGCTGGTCGCTCTCGTTGGCTGGGCCGTCGTCCTCACAACCGTGGTGTCGTTATGAACCCTGTTGATCACCCGATGGGTGGTGGTGAAGGCCGTCAGTCTGGTGGACACCCGAGATCACGTACAGGTTTGTATGCAAAGGGCTTGAAGACAAGAGCACCGAAAAAGCAGTCTTCTAAGTATATTATTGAAAGAAGAAAGAAATAACAACTGATTAATTGAGTAATTTATGAGTCGTTCATTAAAAAAAGGTCCATATATTAATGTAAAACTGGAGAAGAAGGTGCTCGCTATGAATGAGAGCGGCAAGAAGTCAGTTGTTAAGACTTGGGCCAGAGCTTCAATGATTTCGCCTGATTTTGTCGGGCATACTATTGCAGTTCATAACGGAAACAAATTTATTCCTGTTTATGTTACTGAAAACATGGTCGGTCACAAGCTGGGAGAATTCTCTCCGACACGTACCTTCCGTGGCCATGCAGGTAACAAGAAGAAATAACAACAGGACGCACATTTGAAATAATAAAGAAATATATAATGGGAGCAAGAAAAAAAATATCGGCTGAAAAAAGAAAAGAGGCCCTTAAGACCATGTATTTTGCAAAGTTGCAAAATGTGCCCACTTCTCCGCGTAAGATGCGTCTCGTGGCTGACATGATTCGCGGTATGGAAGTGAACAGAGCACTTGGTGTTTTGAAGTTTTCTTCTAAGGAAGCTTCTGCAAGAGTGGAAAAGTTGTTGCGCTCTGCTATTGCTAACTGGGAACAGAAGAACGAACGCAAGGCTGAAGACGGTGAGTTGTATGTAACCAAGATTTATGTTGATTGTGGCGCTACTTTGAAGAGAATGAGACCGGCTCCGCAGGGTAGAGGTTACAGAATTCGCAAACGCTCGAACCATGTGACATTGTTCGTTGATTCGAAGAATACTAATGATAAAAATTAAGAACTAGATGGGACAGAAAGTTAATCCGATAAGCAACCGTTTAGGAATTATCAGAGGATGGGATTCTAATTGGTACGGTGGCAAGAATTATGGTGACGCTTTGCTGGAAGACAGCAAAATTCGTAAATATCTGAATGCCAGACTT
>JALEPZ010000016.1 GCA_022767125.1 Phocaeicola plebeius | reverse complement strand
TGCAGGACGAGAGGGGGTCAGCACCGGTATGACGGCCATCCTCCATACATGGGGCTCCAATCTCTTCTACCACCCGCATCTGCACTGCATCGTGCCCGGTGGTGGAATAGACGAATCCGGTGTGTGGCATCAGCTCAGAGGATGTAAAGGGAGTAACTTTCTCTTTCCTGTAGCGGCCATGAGCCCCAAGTTCAGAGCAGGATTCATGGCACTGCTGACCGGAAGACTCAAGGACATCGGTGTCGCCATGGACAACAGGACCAGAAAGCTCTGCCTTGACAAGGACTGGGTGGTCTATGCGAGACCTCCGGCCAAAGGGGTAAACCAGATGCTGGAGTATATCGCACGATATGCCTACCGGGTGGCCATCACAAACTCCAGGATTCTGGAGGTGACGGATACTGAAATATCCTACGACTACAAGAATTACAGAAAAGGCGGTAAGCATGGCGTGATGACTATGCATATCGACGACTTTCTGAATCTGCTCTCGCAACACATTCTGCCGGACCAGTTTGTTAGAATCCGCCATTATGGAATCCTGTAACCAGCGTACAGGGAGATACTACGATGCGTCCAGCGACAGCTGTACGTGCCGCCTGTACCCAAAGAGAGAAAGAAGAAGTCATACCTTGACATTTGTAATGAGAAAGGTTGGGAGAGCGGGGTGTGCAAGGATTGCAACTGCCGACGCATTATAGTTAGCATCATTGATCCTGCCCCAAGAGCACCGCCCTTCCGTATATGGAGAATGGGTAATTGAGTGAGGCAGTCTGCGAAACAGCATCGATTCGTGGACAGCCTCTGTATGCCTTAAGTACTCGTAAAACATTGATTATAGCATCTGCTGATGACTTTTGCTGATAGGAACATACCTATCTACACGTATAGAGTAAGCACTCAATTCCATCTACCCTATTGGATATAAGGTAGATACAAAATCAAGAAAATTCATTTTTAACATTTGAAGTAGGCTACACGAGCTTGATAGCCCATGGAGCTAGGGATTCATAGTCCGTGTTACCGCTAATCAATTCCTTAGCGGCATACGCGATATATTCCTTGAAGTTGATACCAAAATTCTTGCAGGTCTCGCACAAAGTAAAGAACAGGCAGGTTTCCTGAACTCCGTCCTCACTGCTGAAGGAGTGCGCATTTTTTCTATGCACTGTAAACGGACGGATGGCCCTTTCTGCTATCAGGTTATCGATATCGTAATTCCCGTCATCTCTATACCGTATCAAATCTTTCCATCCGTTCTTTATGTACTTCATCGCGTCCTGAGTCATCTTGCTGTAGTGTTTCTTTTTGTGGTCCAGATACTCACAGGCCTTTTGATAGAGCCTTTTAAGAATGCTGTCTACATCTTTTTTATTCCGCCTTTCCTTTATCTTCTCTGGGGTCATCCTGGCCAAGATACATTCGGTCTCTATTCTATATAGCTCTGCGATGGTTTTCACGAACCAATCGGCTATGGCATCCTTTGATGATAGAAATGCCTCCTCAAACCGGTTTCTCACATGTGCCCAGCAGAGGACATGCTTCAGCTTTTCGTTACCGTTGGTCAGCAGCTCATAGACTACATACGCATCTGACTGTATCGTGCCTGTCTCAAAAGCTCCGAGAAAGTTTTCTATCGGCCGAAGGCCACGGCTGTCATTATTGTCGTTATCATAGAAGAAGTAGGTGATTCCTTCCGCCTTGTTGACCAGACACCAGATATACTTCTTGAAGTAGTGACCCAGTTTCGTACCGTCACCTTTCAACTTGATTCTTACAGCTGTCCAGGTCTCATCGATATGGAGGATAGACTTGATTCTGAGCAGCTTCTTCTTCAGGACTTCCAATATGGGTAAGAACAGTTTGTACCCTGCCTTGAGCCAGTTACGGTCTGTATTCTTGCTAATCTTGAACTTGTCAATCTCATGACGGATACCTTCACGATATATTGGGAATGTGCAGCTGGATGTGATCACTGGTAATCTCTGAGAACAAATCCGGAGTGCAATGTGTGCCTGGGATTACATTCACATTAGGCCTCCTGTCATCCTCAGGATCCTTCGGAGAATAATAATCATGATAGACCCCATATTCATCAACAAACACAGCCACCTTGAAAGTGGTCTTTCGTACGTAGCTTATTTTGGTGTATTCATCCACATCTTTAAACTTCAGGAACTTCCAGTTGGATGGAGCCCCGTCAACTGTCGATTGTAATACTATCGTCTCCGCGGCATCCATCTTCTCGTAGCTTCCACGGGAGCCTCTCGCCTCATTAAGTCCTTCTGACTTGACTTTAGTCTGGTCCAATTTCGAGGTATTGCTCCCGTGGGAGGCGTCAGTTCCGACATCTCCTTTGTCCGATGAAGCAGAATCCTCGCGAGATGAAGAATCCACATAATCCTGCTTCTCCTCATCGCGGCCCTTTTTCTTATTCTCCGTGCGGTTCTTCTGGCTCAACGTCTTACCGCTGAAGCGGTTCTTGCTGTGACGCTTGTTGAGCGATTCCAGATATTCACACTGACGACTGAGATCGGCTATCTTCTCCTCATACGCTGAAGCCTGTTGTTTATAGCACTTCTCACCGTCATGCAGGCTCTCTATCGTGCGCTGCAACGTGGCTATGGTCAGGCGGAGGCTCTCTATAGTCGAGCGCAGCTCATTGATGGTGTTTATGAAATCCTGGCGTTCCATATCAGACAGAGGGGTTTCTGCCTTGGATTCGATATCCAGGGCATTGAGATAATGAGATCTCATTATCATTTCCTCTACTGTCTGAATCTTCTTTTTCATGCAGTAAAGGTACGAAAAATAGTTGAGAAAAACACATAATTAACAATATAAATAATTGATCATCAGTTAATTAATACTAAATAGTAATCGACTCTATTACAGGACATTCAAGTATGGCTACAAAGTATTTGTATTGTAACTCATAGATGATTTCATCATGCTCTATAACTGGTTTTATGAACTTGGAATCGTCATGAGTGATATCATAAAGATGGCGCTTACAATCTTTATAGCGAATCATTTTCACCGTACGCCGGTCCTTGGACATGAAGAGATAACAATCTCCGTTATAGGGATTATGCCCCAAAGCTTCAACCTCAGAAAACAAACGATATTTTCCAAACCTCATATTCGTGATACTGCTCACATACCACAAACGGGTAGTTCCCTTTATCCCTAACATAGTCCCTCCAATTTCTCTACCAAAGACAGTAGCTGGCGGTAGGTTAGGTTGTGCTGCTGAAGGGACAGGCCTCGGCTGGTCCGAATGGTGACAGATAACCTGACGGGTATGTCTTCCCGGACGTCTATCGGGGAACCGGACGTCAAATCCGAAGGTTGACCATCGGATAAAGACGGATCGGACGTCGAATCCGAATCCAACAGTCTTACTCTGTGAACCCCTGTGTCGTTCTGAGAATAACGTTTCTTGAACCATCTCTCGAAATATTTATAGACTATGCCGTTTCGCTGACAAAAATCTACAATTGAAATACCGTTGGGAACTCCTTCGACTTGATAGAGTTCATACAATTTTTTGTAATCTTCACTACTTGCCATAAATACTATTGTTTTGATTCATGGCTGCAAAGTAAAAGACTTGTTAGCTCTTTACCTTGAATGGGATTGAGTGCTTAC
>JALEPZ010000090.1 GCA_022767125.1 Phocaeicola plebeius | reverse complement strand
ACGCCCGGCGATGTGAAGAACGTGCTCGACCGCTATGCCTACTACGTGGTGGAGAACCTGAAGAAGGGCTATGCCATCCAGCTGCTGGGCTTCGGGGTGCTGAACCTCCGCTTCATCAAGACGAAGACCGTGAGCACGGAGAAGGAGGCCAACGCCTCGCTCATCAAGGCCATCGTGCCGGGTTTCACCCCCTCGTTCACCGTGGTGAACGGCTCGCGCATCTACGACCTGGTGCCCGAGAAGATCCAGCTCGTGAAGTACTCCGGCCCGCTGCCTGCCGAGGGCGAAACGCCCTCCGGTGGCTCTGGCGAAGATTCGGGCGGCGCTTCGATTCCTGACCCTATTGTGTGACCTAGGAGGGTGTGTCAAAATTAAAAACACCTGTCATTTTGCTGGTCATTGACGAAATCAATCTGTAAAGCGTCAGTGCACGTATTCAGATTCTTCGCTGCGCTCAGAATGACAAGTAGATAGGCGAGCTAAATTTGACACACCCTCTCTACTAAACCCTTTTCTATTCACCTTTAAAAATTCATGCAACTATGGGCAAGATTACCAACGACCACTGGCGGGTCATCATCAACGCCATCTGCACCATCATCACTACCGTCATCGGTGCGCTGACCATGGTTTCCTGCGCCACCAACGCCTTCCATTGAAAGTAGACGGAAGGTCGCTGCTCCCTCCATTGAAGAATGCCAGCCGGGGAGGCATCCGGCTGGCATTTTTTCTCCCGACACCGAGCGCAACCTGAACGGCGCGAACAACGCTCCGTTCAACAACGAGGTGAAGGACGACTTCTGGGGCAAGCAGATGTGGTGGGACACTCGGAAGGATGTCTATTAACCTTGATTTCTCTTATAATACTCTTATAATAATTAATCAATATAAGCTCTCTACCGTAGGGGAGCGAAATCCCCTTACGGAAGTATGACTTTGAATGAATTCTTTAAGCGTAAAGAAACAGCCGGCACACTCTCGTGAGAAAGCGTGCCGATCTCTAAAAAAAGAGTTATCCCTACGACAGATTTGTCGTTCCTAATTCAGTCCACATGTAAATCATGAAAACACTGCGGAGGAAGTGCACGAACTGAATTCCACCAACGGGTTACATTTAGTCTTTTCAAAAAAAAGCTGATGGCGCCTGTTTTCCTGACTTCTGGATGTAAAAAGGGTGCAAATCCATAACTACTGATTTGCACCCTTGCTGGCGGAGAGACAGGGATTCGAACCCCGGGTACCTCGCGGTACAACGGTTTTCAAGACCGCCGCAATCGACCACTCTGCCACCTCTCCTGAACCTTAGGAAGAATAATTCTTTTCTCCTAAGCCGCTGCAAAGGTAGGGACTTTTTCTGAATTTGCAAACTTTTCGGGCTTTTTTTCTTCAAATCACACCCTCATACGCTAAAAAATCAAGTAGAAGCCCCCGAATATCTGCTGAATTTCGTAATTTTGCACACGAATGAAGAGTTGGGAACAACCGCTGACACTAACATTAATAACTATTACATACCGATTTATAGCAATGACAAAAAAACTTCTACTCAGCTGGCTATTTTTAGCCGTACTCTGCCTGCCGGTACTGGCACAAATCCAAGAGCCGGTGAAGTTTAAGACAGAATGGAAAATGCTGTCGGACAACGAAGCGGAAATCATCTTTACCGGTGCCATCGATGACGGATGGCACGTGTATTCAACCGACCTGGGCGATGAGGGGCCTACGCAGGCTTCCCTGAACATCGATGCCATCAAAGGGGCCACGCTGGAAGGCAAACTCATGCCCCGTGGCAAGGAAGTGGACAAGATGGACCCGGTATTCGACATGCGGGTGCGCTACTTTGAAAAACAAGCTGTCTTTGTACAGAAAGTGAGACTGCAAGGAGGAGAGTACCGGATGGCCGGCTACTTGGAATACGGAGCTTGCAACGACGAGAACTGCCTCCCTCCTTCGGCCGTGGAATTCACCTTCAACGGTACGGCGGCCGCTGCCCCTGCGACAGACGCTCCTGCTATAACGGAACCGGTTGCTCCTGTGGCTGAGACAACGGACACGACGGCGGTTGCTGCCCCTGCTGCCTTGGAAGGAACGGCAGATTACTGGAAACCCGTCGTGAACGAACTGCGTGCCATGGGCGAGCAGGTGCAAGCCAGCGACCTGTCGTGGTTCTACATCTTCGGCATGGGATTTGTGGGCGGACTGCTTGCCCTTTTCACCCCCTGTGTATGGCCCATCATTCCGATGACGGTAAGCTTCTTCCTGAAACGGACGAAAGACAAGAAGAAGGGCATCCGCGACGCATGGACATATGGGGCTTCTATCGTGGTCATCTATCTGACCCTGGGACTGGCCATCACGTTGATTTTTGGAGCCAGTGCCTTGAACGCCTTGTCGACCAATGCCGTCTTCAATATTCTG
Source organism: Phocaeicola plebeius (assembly GCA_022767125.1). GTDB lineage: Bacteria > Bacteroidota > Bacteroidia > Bacteroidales > Bacteroidaceae > Phocaeicola > Phocaeicola plebeius_C. The sequence goes on along the minus strand of JALEPZ010000090.1, from coordinate 13,608 downwards.
TTCTGCCTGATGCTGGTGGTCTTCGCCGCCTCGTTCTTCGGAGCCTTCGAAATCACCCTGCCTTCGAAGTGGAGCAATGCCGTAGACAGCAAGGCCGAGCAGACCACCGGCCTGCTGAGCATCTTCCTCATGGCCTTCACGCTTTCGCTGGTATCTTTCTCTTGTACAGGTCCCATCATCGGCTTTCTGCTGGTAGAGGTTTCTACGACGGGCAGTGTGGTAGCCCCCGCTATCGGTATGCTGGGCTTTGCCCTGGCATTGGCCCTGCCGTTTACGCTGTTCGCCCTCTTCCCGTCGTGGCTGAAATCGATGCCGAAATCGGGCGGCTGGATGAATGTCATCAAAGTAACCTTAGGGTTCCTCGAACTGGCCTTCGCACTGAAGTTCCTGTCGGTGGCCGACCTGGCCTACAGCTGGCGGCTGCTTGACCGCGAGACCTTCCTGGCCTTGTGGATTGTCATTTTCGGCCTGCTGGGACTCTACCTGTTAGGTAAGATAAAGTTCCCGCACGACGATGACGACACGAAGGTCAGCGTGCCACGTTTCTTCATGGCCCTCTTCTCGCTGGCTTTTGCCATCTATATGATTCCCGGTCTTTGGGGAGCGCCGCTGAAGGCTGTCAGCGCATTCGCACCGCCCATGCAGACACAGGACTTCAACCTCTACAAGAACGAAGTGCACGCCCAGTTCACCGACTTTGATGCCGGCATGGCGTATGCCCGCCAGCAGCACAAGCCGGTCATGCTGGACTTCACGGGCTTCGGCTGCGTCAACTGCCGCAAGATGGAACTGGCCGTATGGACTGACCAGAAGGTCAGCCGGCTGATGAACGAGGAGTACGTACTGATTACCCTTTACGTGGACGAGAAGACGAAACTGCCCGAACCCATCAAGATCCAGGAGAACGGACAGGAACGTACGCTGCGCACCGTGGGCGACAAGTGGAGCTACCTGCAACGCTCGAAGTTCGGTGCCAATGCCCAGCCGTTCTACGTATTGATTGACAACGACGGAATGCCGCTCAATGCCTCTTACTCCTACGACGAGGACATCCAGAAATACGTGGATTTCCTGGAAACAGGACTGAAGAATTATCGATAACCGACGGCTTACAGAAGCCATCCTAAACAGTTCGGACTATGATTGAAAAATCGGAAAGAGAACAAATTATTGCCTTAATCAAACGTGAAGTGGTGCCGGCCATCGGGTGTACGGAGCCCATTGCGGTGGCCCTATGTGTAGCCCGTGCCACTGAATTGCTGGGGCATCGTCCCCAGCGCATCAACGTATGGCTCAGTGCCAACATCCTGAAAAACGCCATGGGTGTGGGCATTCCCGGTACGGGAGGCATGATCGGACTCCCCATTGCCATTGCGCTGGGGGCACTGGTGGGCAAATCGGCCTACCAGCTGGAAGTGTTGAAAGACACGACCCCCGCTGCAGTGGAAGAAGGGAAGCGACTGATTGACGAGAAAATCATCAGCATCGCCCTGAAAGAGCAGATAGAGGAAAAGCTGTACATCGAAGTGTCCTGCGAGGCGGCAAGTCATTCGGCCACCGCCATCATCAGCGGAGGACATACCCGTTTCGTCTTCGAAAGCCGGGACGGACAGGTGATTCTCGACCACCGTACCGGTACGCACGAAGAGGACGAAGAGAAGGCACCAGAACTGACGCTCCGCAAGGTCTTCGAGTTTGCCGACACGGCTCCCCTGGACGAGATTGCCTTCATCCAGGAAGCCAGGCAGCTGAACAAGAATGCGGCGGAACAATCGTTCAAGGGGTGCTACGGGCATGAGTTGGGACGCACCCTGCGCAACAGCGACAGCAGCCATTCGTTTCTGAGCAAGTTCATGGGCAACAATACCTTTACCCATATCCTCTCCTACACTTCCGGGGCCTGCGACGCCCGTATGGCGGGTGCCAAGATTCCGGTGATGAGCAATTCGGGCAGCGGCAACCAAGGCATTGCCGCCACCGTACCGGTTGTGGTCTATGCAGAAGACAACCACAAGACCGAGGAGGAACTGACACGTGCCCTGGTACTGAGTCATCTGACGGCCATCTACATCAAGCAGAGCCTGGGCCGGCTGTCGGCCCTGTGCGGCTGTGTCGTAGCGGCCACGGGCAGCAGTTGCGGCATCACGTACCTGATGGGGGGACGTTATGAACAGGTGTCGTATGCCGTCCAGAACATGATTGCTACCCTGACCGGCATGATTTGCGACGGCGCGAAGCCCAGTTGTGCCCTGAAACTGACCAGTGGGGTATCGACCGCCGTCTTGTCGGCCATCCTGGCCATGGAACAGAAGTGTGTCACCCCCGTGGAAGGCATCGTGGAAGGCAATGTTGACCGCAGCATCCGTAACCTGACCCACATCGGCAGTGTCGGTATGAACGAAACAGACAAGATGGTCCTTGACATTATGACCCACAAGCAAGACTGATCTTCCCCGAGCGATTATGGACGCCACTGAATACTTACTGCAACGGATTGAAGAGGGAGAGCACCTCCATCAGGACTTCAAGTTCGCCATCACCGATGCCCGGAAAATCGCCCGGAGCCTGTCCGCCTTCGCCAATACCGAAGGCGGACGGCTGCTGGTGGGCGTGAAGGACAACGGAAAGATTGCCGGAGTGCGGTCGGACGAAGAAATCTACATGATAGAAGCAGCCGCCCAACTGTATTGCCGGCCTCCTGCCACCCTAGAAACCTATATATATAAGGTAGAGGGAAAGGATGTGCTGGAGGTGGCCGTACCCGAAAGTCCGCAAAAACCGGTCTGTGCCGTCGACGAAACGGGAAAGGCATGGGCGTATGTCCGCGTGGCAGACGAAAACATCCTGGCCACTTCCGTCCACCTGAATATCTGGCGGCACGACCGGAAGGAAACGGATGTCGTGATGACCTATACCGAACAAGAGCAGCAACTGCTGGACTGGCTGGCCCGACGCGGACGGTTCTCGCTGAATCAATGCTGCAAATGCTCCGGAAGAGACCGACGTACCGTCAGCCGTCTGCTGGCCGACTTCATCCGTTTCGACCTCGTGGAACAGGTCTTCGTCGAACATCAATTCTATTACCAACTCAAATCTTCCTCACAGCCGCAATGAGCGCACGTATTGAGGACCGACAGCTACAGACAAAAAACAAAACAACTCAGAAAAAACAATGGAAACACTGAACTCATTTATCACAGGAATCAATGACATTATCTGGACCTATGTGCTCATCGCCGTACTGATTGGCTGCGGACTCTGGTTCAGTCTTCGCACCCGCTTTATCCAGTTCCGTCTGTTCCGCGAAATGTTCCGTACACTGGGAGATTCGACCAGCCGCCTCAACGAACACGAACAGCACATCTCTTCCTTTCAGGCCTTCACCATATCTCTTGCCAGCCGTGTGGGCACCGGCAACCTGGCGGGAGTCGCCACAGCCATCACCGTAGGCGGTCCGGGAGCCGTGTTCTGGATGTGGGTCATCGCCCTGCTGGGTGCCAGCAGTTCGTTCGTCGAATCCACCCTGGCCCAGCTGTTCAAGGTCAAAGGGGCGCACTCCTTCATCGGCGGACCTGCCTACTATATGGAGAAAGGACTAAAGAAACGCTGGATGGGCATCCTGTTTGCCGTACTCATTACCCTGACCTTCGGGTTTGCCTTCAATTCCGTGCAGAGCAACACCCTGTCTGCCGCTTTCCAGAACGCCTTCGGCGTGAGCCACGTATGGATGGGAGTCGTGCTCACCATCTCTACCCTGCTCGTCATCTTCGGCGGAGTACACCGGATTGCCCGGGTGAGCAGCATCATCGTTCCTGTCATGGCACTGGGATATGTCCTGCTGGCCCTGTTCATCGTCCTCCTCAACCTCCATCACCTCCCTGCTGTCCTCACCCAAATTGTCGAAAACGCCTTCGGCATGAACCAGGCAGCCGGCGGCACCCTGGGAGCCGCCCTGATGCAAGGCATCCGCCGCGGACTGTTCAGCAACGAAGCCGGAATGGGTTCTGCCCCGAATGCTGCCGCCACGGCCCATGTCACCCATCCTGTCAAGCAAGGGCTGATACAGACCCTGGGGGTCTTTTCAGACACCCTGCTCATCTGCTCCTGCACAGCCTTCATTATCCTTTGCAGCGGCGTGGACCTGCAAGGTGCGGCCGACGGCGTCCAACTCACCCAAAACGCACTGACCAGCCAGGTGGGCCACATCGGCGGGGCCTACGTGGCCATCTCCCTGCTGTTCTTCGCCTACAGTTCCATCCTGGGCAACTACTATTACGGCGAAGCCAACCTGCAGTTCATTACCGGCAAGAAATGGGTCTTGCAGACCTACCGGCTACTGGTGGGGGGCATGGTGATGTTCGGGTCGGTGGCCAGCCTCCGCCTGGTGTGGAGCCTGGCCGACCTGACGATGGGACTGATGGCCCTGTGTAACCTGACGGCCATCGTCCTGCTGGGCAAATACGCCTTCCGCCTGGCCGATGACTACTGCCGCCAGAAGCGGCAAGGCGTGAAAACACCCGTATTCCATAAGGAAGAAATGAAAGATATTGAAGCCGAAATAGAGTGTTGGTGACTTTTTTCATGTATATTTGCATCCAACTAATAAAAACCTCAATAAGCTATGAGCATATTTTCAAAATGGTTCGGCAAGAAGCCGGCCGAAGAAGGAACCGTAAGAGTAGGCGGAATGGAGGATTTCATGACCCTCATCCGTGTGTATTATCAGGCTGTCATGGCCTCACAGCTGGGCATCAGCAATATTAATTTCCTGCCCGACATGGCTGTGTTCAAGCGTACCCTGAAGATTCCTACCCAAAACAACAAGCTGGGCATTGCCGAACGTTCGCGCTGCAAGAAGATGCTGAGCGACCTGTACGGACTGAACGATGCCTTCTTCAAGGAAATCGACAATTCCATCAAGAAGAACTGCCGCAACGTAAATGACATCAAGACGTACCTCTTCCTGTTCCAAGGATTCAGCAAAGACCTGATGATGGTGATGGGCAACCTGATGCAATGGAAATTCCGCCTGCCGGGTGTCTTCAAGAAACTGCTGCGAAGCATGACTGAAAAGGCGGTCCACGACATCATGACCAAATACGACTGGAAAGATGACGGGGTACGCAAGACCTGCAACAACATCCGCCAGTACCAGCACACCCTGGGCTACAGTGAATCCTGGATGAGCGACTATGTCTACAACATCGTGCTGCTGGCCAAAAAAGAACCCCAACCCAAGGCATAATGGCAGCTGCGCTTGAGAACCATCCGCTGGAACCTTTCCTGCCGGGGAACGCCGTCCTGCTCATGCTGGGCAGCTTTCCCCCGCAACGGAAACGGTGGAGCATGGATTTTTTCTACCCCAATCTGCAGAACGACATGTGGCGCATTTTCGGCCATCTGTTTTTCGGCGACAAGGAACATTTTCTTTGTCCCGGGAAAAAGTCCTTCGACAAAGCACGCATCGTCAGCTTCCTGCAGGCGAAAGGAATTGCCCTCTACGATACGGCCACGACCGTCCGCCGGCTGCAAGACAACGCTTCGGATAAGTTCTTGGAAATTGTGGAGCCCACCAATGTCCACCAACTCCTGAAACAGCTCCCCTGCTGCCGGGCCATTGTCACGACAGGACAGAAGGCAACCGACACCCTACGGGCTACACTGGACGTTGCAGAGGAACCTCCGGTTGGAGGGAAAACAGCCTTCACCACCGACGGCCGAACGCTCTGGCTCTACCGGATGCCCTCCAGCAGTCGCGCCTATCCGCTGGCTCTCGAAAAGAAAGCGACTTCCTATCGGCTAATTTTCAGCGACTTAGGACTGATATAAGGACTAAATGCATAAATATTTTGGGAAAATCCTTGCAGAATCAGAAAAATATAGTACCTTTGCAACCGCAAACACGGGAATAGCTCAGTTGGTAGAGCATCGGTCTCCAAAACCGAGTGTCGGGAGTTCGAGCCTCTCTTCCCGTGCTTCTCTTCGAGGACGATTCTATCGTCCTCTTTTTTTTATTCTATGTAGCCTGTTTTTTCTCCCTCTTGAGACTGTCCGGACACGGATGACCCGAAAAAGAGGTGGCGGAAGGACATGGTTCTCGGACGGCCTCATTCGGTAAAAAAGAAAAAAAACGCCCTTAACTGAGAAAAATAGGCAAAATATTTTTGGATTTCCAAGTAATCCTGTATATTTGTGTAGAATTTCGGTTTAGAATGACAGATGAAGACAAAAAGCTATTAAACACCTTCGAGGGCAAGCTCAGACATTTGATGTATTTGTACGAAGAAGAACGAAAGAAGAACTTGGCCCTTCGAGAACTGCTAACCCAAAAAGAAGCAGAACTTGTCCGTGTGGAAAATAGCCGAAAAGAATTGGAAGCCAGCTATACCGATTTGAAAGCCGCTCGCATCATCAGTATCAACGACCAGGAACTCCGCGATACGAAACAACGATTGTCGAGGCTTGTGCGTGAAGTCGACAAATGCATCGCTTTGCTGAAGAATGAATAGGAAACAGTGAAAACGAAACATCATGGACGACAAGAATAAAATGAGAATCCATCTGCTGATTGACAATGACCGATATCCGCTCATCATCGCCAGAGAAGACGAGCAGCTCTATCGGGATGCCGCCAAACAGATAGACTATAAACTAAACAGATACCGTAGAGAATATCCCGAGTTCAGTGCCATGAAGCATTGGGCGATGGCAGCTCTCGAACTGGCGTTCGAGAACATGTCGTTGAAAGACCGTAACGACACGCGTCCTTTGATGGACAAGCTGAAGGAACTGGGGAAGGACATTGACCAATGTATCAAAGGTCCTGAAAACGATACGGAACAGCTGTTGGAGAAATAGAGGAAGGTGATTCCAAAAGAAAAATGACCGCGCATAGGCCGTGCCAAGGGAGGTGACTCTCTGAACATGGGTTATGCGTTTTTTTATATATATACTAAAAAAACAACAAAGTTAATGGCAACAGTAATAGGTGTAGTAGTGGCCTTCCTGGTGGGAGGTGCCCTTGCATATGGTTTCTTCAAGTATGGCTTGAAGCAGCGATATGACAAAATATTGAAAGAAGCAGAGAACGAAGCAGAAGTCATCAAGAAGAACAAGCTGCTCGAAGTAAAGGAAAAGTTCCTCAACAAGAAGGCTGACCTGGAAAAGGAGGTGGCCCTGCGCAACCAGAAAATCCAGCAGGCCGAAAACAAGCTGAAACAGCGGGAACTGGTTCTGAACCAGAAGAACGAAGAACTGCAGCGCAAGCGGAACGAAACGGAAGCCGTCAAGGAAAACCTGGACGCACAGCTGGCCCTCTTGGAGAAGAAGAAAGAAGAACTGGAGCACCTGCAGAGTCAGGAGCGCGAAAAGCTGGAAGCCATCTCGGGGTTGTCGGCCGAAGAGGCCAAGGAACGCCTCGTTGAGTCGCTCAAAGAAGAAGCCAAGACGCAGGCACAGTCCTACATCAACGATATCATGGACGACGCCAAGATGTCGGCCAACCGCGAGGCCAAGCGGATTGTCATCCAGTCCATCCAACGGGTGGCCACAGAAACGGCCATCGAGAACTCCGTGACGGTGTTCCACATCGAGTCGGACGAGATCAAGGGACGCATCATCGGCCGTGAAGGCCGCAACATCCGTGCCCTCGAAGCAGCAACCGGAGTGGAAATCGTGGTAGACGACACACCGGAAGCGATTGTGCTCTCCGCATTCGACCCTGTACGTCGCGAAATAGCCCGACTGGCCCTGCACCAGCTGGTGACGGACGGACGTATCCATCCGGCACGCATCGAAGAAGTGGTGGCCAAGGTCCGTAAACAGGTGGAAGATGAAATCATCGAAACGGGTAAACGAACAACCATCGACCTGGGTATCCACGGCCTGCATCCGGAACTCATCCGCATCATCGGTAAGATGAAATACCGCTCGTCGTACGGGCAGAACCTGTTGCAGCATGCCCGCGAAACGGCCAATCTCTGTGCCGTCATGGCTTCAGAGCTGGGTCTGAATCCCAAGAAAGCCAAACGGGCCGGACTGTTGCACGATATCGGCAAGGTGCCTGACGAGGAACCCGAACTGCCACACGCCCTGCTGGGTTTGAAACTGGCGGAGAAGTACAAGGAGAAGCCCGATATCTGCAACGCTATCGGTGCCCACCACGACGAAGTAGAAATGAACAGTCTGCTGGCCCCCCTCGTCCAAGTGTGCGATGCCATCTCCGGTGCCCGACCGGGTGCCCGCCGCGAAATCGTGGAAGCTTATATCAAACGCCTCAACGACCTGGAGCAGCTGGCCATGTCCTATCCCGGCGTGACCAAGACCTATGCCATCCAAGCCGGACGCGAACTGCGCGTCATTGTCGGTGCCGACAAGATTGACGACAAACAGACAGAAAGCCTGTCGACCGAAATCGCCAAGAAGATTCAGGACGAAATGACTTATCCGGGACAGGTGAAGATTACCGTCATCCGCGAAACACGCGCTGTCAGCTTCGCCAAATAATGATTCGTCATTCTGAGCGTAGTGAAAAATCTGTAAAGTATTAGTGGTTATATTCAGATTCTTCGCTCACGCTCAGAATGACATTTTAACAGGTGTACTGGGATGACATCCCCAGGTCACCGGAGACCGGCGCTCCCCTTACTGAATCGTGACCAGTACAGGGTTATGGTCGGAAAGATACGCTTCATTGTCCAATTCAGCCAATACACCATACCGGGTCACCTTCCATCCCTCTCCTAAGAACACATAGTCAATCCGTTCCCGTTTCTCCTGCGGCCAGCGGCCGAAATCATGGAACGTCCAGTCAGGGCCATACACAATCGGAGAAACCGTACGGGCATCTGTCAGATGCTTAGGCTGGGCCGTGTCCGTCACCTGCCGAATCACCTCCGATTCCGGGCCGGCATTGAAGTCCCCCGTCACAACGATCCGTGCCCCTTCGCCCAATGCTTCGGCCCGGTCGAGCACCAACGCCACTCCTTCGCGGCGGGCCACCTCACCCACGTGGTCCAAATGCGTATTCAGTGCCAGTATCACCTTCCCGGTGGTCTTGTCCTTCAGCCGGGCCCAAGCAGCGATGCGTTCGCAGGCCCCGTCCCATCCCTTCGATCCGGCCACCTCAGGCGTTTCACTCAACCAGAAGTTACCGCTGTCTATCACCTCGAAACGGTCTTTCTTGTACCACAACGCGCTGTACTCGCCTTTCTCTTTCCCGTCTTCGCGTCCTACCCCCACTACCCCGTATTCGGGAAGGCGCTGCTGCAGGTCCAACAACTGCCCGTGCAGCACTTCCTGCGTCCCTACAATCTCTGCATCGTAGAAACGGATGGCATTCGCCACTCTGTCTTTTCGGAACCGCCAGTTGTTCAGGCTGTCGCCCGGGTTGTCATATCGCACATTAAAACTCATTACATCGATAGGCTCATCCATCGATGCAGCCTGTTGTCCACCGCTGCAAGCCACCGCCAGCAAAGGTGCGACCAAAAATGTCCATTTTTTCATATCTTTCGCTTGTTAGGTTTCCCACAAAGTTACGGTTTTTCAGAAATAATCCCTATCTTTGCCCCACTAAAAATAACGAAAGAAAAACTATGATACAATCAATGACCGGATATGGCAAGGCTACCGCCACATTCGGAGACAAGAAAATCAATGTCGAAATAAAGTCATTGAACAGCAAGGCAATGGATTTGTCTACCCGCATCGCTCCTTTATACCGTGAAAAGGAGATGGAAATCCGTGCCCTCTTGACACAAGCCCTGGAACGAGGAAAGGTGGATTTCTGTCTGTGGATTGAAAAAGATGCCGCAGAGACTGCCACCCCGATCAATGCGGCTTTGGTACAGAACTATTATCAACAGATCAAGACCCTCTCCGAACACCTCCAGATTCCGCTACCCGCCGACTGGTTCTCCACCTTGTTGCGAATGCCGGATGTTCTGACCCGGGTGGACGTGCAGGAACTGGAAGAAGAGGAATGGGCTGTCGTACATCATACAATCACCGCAGCCCTACAGCACCTCGTGGACTTCCGCAAGCAGGAAGGGACGGCACTTGAAAAGAAATTCAACGAGAAACTCGACAATATCGAACGGCTGCTCCATTCCATCGAGCCTTACGAAAAGGAGCGGGTCGCCAAGATCCGTGAACGCATTACTGATGCGCTCGAAAAGTCCCTCAGTGTCGACTATGACAAGAACCGGCTGGAACAGGAGTTGATCTACTACATTGAGAAACTGGATATCAACGAGGAGAAACAACGCCTCGCCAACCACTTGAAGTATTTCCGCGAAACACTGGCCGGCGGTCATGGACAAGGCAAGAAGCTGGGCTTCATTGCCCAGGAAATGGGTCGCGAAATCAATACCACCGGCAGCAAGTCGAACCATGCGGAAATGCAGAACATCGTGGTGCAGATGAAAGATGAACTGGAACAGATCAAAGAACAAGTACTGAACGTGATGTAAGTCTGTTCCTCCTTATTTCATCTCCCTACTCAGAATTGACGATTGGACATTACAAGAAGTAACTCAACAAACAAGAATTATGCCTGGAAAACTGATTATCTTTTCGGCCCCCTCGGGTTCCGGAAAATCGACCATCATCAACTACCTGCTACAGCACAAAGAGCTGCGGCTTCGTTTCTCCATCTCTGCCACCAGCCGTCAGCCACGGGGCACCGAGCAGAACGGAGTGGAATACTTTTTCCTCACCCCCGAGGAGTTCAAGCAGCGCATTGCCAATCAAGAGTTTCTGGAATACGAGGAAGTCTATGCCGACCGGTTCTACGGCACCCTCAAATCGCAAGTAGAGAAACAGCTGGCCGACGGACAGAATGTCGTATTCGATGTGGATGTCGTAGGCGGCTGCAACATCAAGAAATTCTATGGCGACCGTGCCCTCTCGGTCTTCATCCAGCCCCCATCGGTAGAAGAGTTGCGCCGACGGCTGGAAGGACGGGGCACAGATGCTCCCGAAGTGATTGACAGTCGCATTGCCAAGGCGGAATACGAACTGGGGTTTGCCCCGAAGTTCGATGTCGTCATCGTCAACGACGACCTGCAGAAAGCCCAGGCGGAAGCCCTTGACATCCTTACGCATTTCCTCAATAATTAAGCAACGAAACGATGGATAAAAGGAAAGCCCTGCGCCTGCTCTCCATCCTGAGCGGACTGATTGGCCTGAGTGCCGTTGCCATCGGGGTCATCGCACTCGACAAGAAAGAATATGTCATAGCCATCGGCATGATGTTTGTTGCCGTCTGGCAAGTCTACAACCTGATTACATGGAAACGCTACCGATAAGAACCGGCATTTTCGGCGGATCGTTCAATCCTATCCACATCGGCCATTTAGCCTTGGCCAACTACCTGTGCGAATACGGGGAGTTGGACGAGGTATGGATGGTGGTGTCACCGCAGAATCCTTTCAAGAAAGACCAGCAGCTCCTGGACGATAACTTGCGGTTGGCCATGGTGAAAGCGGCGGTGGCGGACTATCCCAAATTGAAAGCCTGCGATGTAGAGTTCCGCCTTCCCCGGCCCTCCTATATGATTTCCACCCTGCGCCAGCTCGAGAACGATTATCCGGAACGCCGTTTCAGTCTCGTCATCGGGGCAGACAACTGGCTGGCATTTCAGCATTGGAAGGCAGCGGATGAAATCGTCCGCGATTTCGATATCGTAATCTATCCCCGCCCGGGCTATGCCGTCGATGCGGCTTCTCTTCCGGCATCTGTCCGCCTGGTCGATACACCCCTGCTGGAAGTCAGTTCAACGTTCATCCGCCGCGCCCTTCAGGAAGGAAAAGACATCCGTTATTTTATGCACCCGGCCTCGTACCGCCTGCTCTCCGCCCCGTCGTCTGCATCCCTCGAACCGGATGGTCTGTCCGAGGATACGCCGTCAACAGAAAACGGCTTTTAGCAGATAGAAAGCCACAGGGACCAGCAGGCTTGGCAACAAATCCACTGTCTTGCAGTCCTTGATGCCCAGGATGGAAAGGCCGGAACTGAGAATCAGCACACCGCCCACGATGCTCAGCTCCACCCGCATGGGTTCGGGCATGGCGGCACTGCAGAAATAAGCTATCAGGTAAAACATCCCCTGCCAGCAAAACAAGACCGGAGCTGCCAGCAACATCATCCAACCATACGAAGCTGAAAGAACGGCCGATGTGACGAAATCGAGCGTAGCATTGGTATAGAGGAAAGTATTGCCCGGCTCGTCAAAGGCCCAGCCGTGACTGGGAGACAGGGCCGACAGCAAAGGGCCGACGATGGAAAAGGTACCAATGCAATATAACAGAATACCGGTTACCAGTCCGTTGACGGCTCCCCGGTTCTTCTCCGACACCCGGTTGATACGTTCCGACAGCCCCAGCCGGGTACCGATGATGGCACCGACCGCCAGGCTGAGGATGAACAGCACAGGATATTCGCTCTTGGACATGTTGGGCAAAGCGGCATTCGTCCCCAACACCAGACAGCAAAGGCCCAGTCCGTTGAACAGGGCTTTCTTGTATTTCTCACCGATACCGGTACGGAGCAAAGCCCCGAATGTTCCTCCTACCAGGATGGTAGCTGTATTGACAATCGTTCCTAACATATATCGTTCATTCTCATGTAGCTTTTTCTGTATAATTTGTGGCTTTCTCTCTCGTTTTCGGGTAATCCGGCGGCAAATATAGCGGTTTTCTTTCATTCCGCCAACGGATGGACGTTCCAAAAAGCGTCCCCTATCTTCCGCCCTGGCAACCGTAGGACGGATGAGGCCGAAATCCCTGCGATTCTTTCCCGTTTCGAAAATATTGCCTATCTTTGCCGGACATTACCAACATAGCACCAACTGTCATGAAACAATATTTAGACCTGCTGCAGCGCATCCGCACCGAGGGTGTCCGCAAGGAAGACCGCACAGGAACGGGTACCATCAGTGTATTCGGTCACCAAATGCGGTTTAACCTGGAGGACGGATTTCCCTTGGTCACCACCAAGAAGCTGCACTTGAAGTCCATTATCCACGAACTGCTCTGGTTCCTGAAAGGGGACACCAACGTAAAATACCTCCAGGAAAACGGGGTAAGAATCTGGAACGAATGGGCCGACGAAAACGGAGACTTAGGTCATATCTACGGGTACCAGTGGCGCTCGTGGCCGGATTACGAAGGCGGCTACATCGACCAAATGGCAGAAGCCGTAGAAACCATCCGCCACAACCCTGATTCGCGGCGCATCATCGTGAACGCTTGGAACGTTGCCGACCTGACACACATGAACCTGCCGCCCTGCCACATGTTCTTCCAGTTCTACGTGGCCGACGGGCGGCTCAGCCTGCAGATGTACCAGCGCAGTGCGGACTCTTTCCTCGGCGTTCCCTTCAACATCGCCTCGTATGCGTTGCTGCTGCAAATGGTGGCCCAAGTGACGGGACTGAAGGCGGGCGACTTTATCCATACACTGGGCGATGCCCACATCTACCTTAACCACCTGGAACAGGTAGACCTGCAACTGACCCGCTCACCGCGCCCCTTGCCGAAGATGGTCCTCAATCCCGACGTGAAGAACCTCTTCGACTTCCGCTACGAGGACTTCCAGCTGGAAGGC
>JALEPZ010000079.1 GCA_022767125.1 Phocaeicola plebeius | reverse complement strand
GTTTGAAAACAACCAGGTGACAATGATGGGTGAGATTGTTTCAGCGTTTCAATTCAGTCATGAAGTATTTGGAGAGGGTTTTTACATGGTGGAGCTGGCGGTGAGCCGCCTGAGCAACTATTCCGATTATATCCCGCTGATTCCTGTGAGCATCACAAACTGGAGGTCCTCGTCCGCCAGCTTGAATACACTGTATAGAGCTTTCAATATTCCACGGTGTATATCCTCCAATTTTGTTTCCTTTCCGTTGAGCAGTCCGGTATATCCAGTGTCAATCACGTCGAGCAGCGGCTTGTCGTATTCGTCAATCAGCACAACCGCGCGTCGCCCCGACTTCTCGTGCGCTTGTTTAAATATGTAGGCAAGTCTTGCTCCGATTTCCTGGTTTATCGGGTCTCTTCCCCACTGGCTTTCCCATGTCTCTACATATCCTTGGATGCGTTTTTCCAGTTCACCGTCCTTGTCGTAGTTTCCACCGTTGAAGTCGATATGAAACACAGGATACTCCGCCCATTCCTTCTCGAACTGGTCGATGGCAAGTCCCTGAAAGAGGTCTTTTCTCCCTTGGAAATAGTATTTGAGTGTGGAGATAAGCAGGCTCTTGCCAAATCGCCTCGGGCGACTCAGGAAGTAGATATGCCCCTCGTTGGCGAGTTTGTACACCAGGTCGGTCTTGTCGACATACACATATCCGTCCTCGATAATCTTCTCGAAATCCTGTATTCCTATGGGGTACTTCATAAGCTTAATTGTTGTTTTAGGTGGTAAAGATACATAATAATCCCGAATTATAAGCCAGTCGACTAAAGAAAACATTTTTCTTTAGAGAATAGTTACGCTTGTCCGTAACTATTCAGCGAATACCGTAGGCATTATGCGCTGTAAGCGCAAAAGTGTACATAACAGCTGGAGACAATAACGCTTCTGCGCTTTGCCTTTCCTTTCAGCCGCCGCCCTTTGGTTCAGTGCGCACTTACAACCGTACAGGCAGATAATATTATTATGTAAATATTCGAAGAAGCCTGTAAATGGCAAGTGGGAAACTATAATTAACTATTCCGGTAGTTATGACTATTAGCTGTTTCAGACCTCTCCGACATATTTGCAAAGATCAGACAGAAAGTTATCGGCTCGGAGCCTTGTTAGAAAATAAGCGTTGGGTTGAAACACAAAGACACAAAGAATTATTATTAAACACAAAGAAACAAAGATCACAAACGATTTAAAGAGCACCAAAGATTTTCTTGAGAAAGTGCCATGTCTTTTCTTGAAGGAGAAGAATCAAGGCCGCCGACGGGCCTGTTTCTCACTCCGTTCGAAATGACAGAAAAGAAAGAAGAGAAAAACCGGAAGTAGACTCCGTGCATTCATGGTCTTAATGACAAATGACATTCGTGACATTACTCATTTATACCAAACATCGTTTCAAGCATTCTTGTGCCGCTTTCTGTGCGGAAGATGTTCTTGCGAACAGCACGTATGGCGTTAGGGGATTCGTTGTCCTCATACAGATTGACAAGGAAATCAGCCTCGATGAGTATCTGATAGTCCAGATCCTCGCATACATGGTACGTGTGGTGATGGCCTACGAGCCAACAGATCCGTTCAATCTGCCGTTCTGAATAGCCTCCAAGACGTGTCAGCATCTCACGCGCGACTGCTGGCCCTTCTTGCTCCTGTAGCTTACCGTTCTGATGTCCATATTTCTGTTCGCTCGCCCTTATTCCAATGTCATGAACAAGGGCTGCACTTTCGAGGATGAACTGCGTTTCCTCATCCAGTCCCTCGAGTTTGCCAATCATCGAGCCGTAGGCATGAACTTTAGTAGTATGTTGTATGCGTCTGGGGTCGCCATTGTTATAGTCAATCATGGCGAGAGCCAATTCTTCTATTTTATTCATAACGTTATCTCCTTCAAGTTTTGTTTGTCTAATTGCGCCCTGAAGGGGCAACCTACACATGAGGCTGTATCAAAAGTAACTGACACGACCTCTTTGGGTATTATACGAGACAAATGGACCGACTTTCCCAAGTCAGGACTTTGTTATGTCAAATTTTGTATCTTTGTACATATTTTATTATCTGGGGCAAAGATACAATTTAAATAGTATAATCAGTCACCAGGAGAGCTTTTTCCTTCGTTTCTGGGTAAAATAATTCCAGAAACGCATCATGTTCGCCTTCTGAGCGGCATCGTTGACGCTCTTGACATCACAGATTTTATGAGTACGTACAAGTCCTTTGGCTTTCCTGCGTATCACCCTCGCATGCTGCTGAAGGTGGTCTTCTTCACAGGGGCAACGCTGTAGACGTTGGCGAAGCCTGTCTGAAAACCTTGGATCACTTATTTCGGACAGGTTGGGGGGCTTTTTGTCAAACAGGATGGTTCTCTTAACGCTTTTGTAGGCTTTGGGCATAGTTCAATGGTTTTTCAGGGTGAATACTCAGTTGCGTTGTGTCGAGGATGAGTGTCTGGACCTGTCTTCCCGTTTACAGGAGCAAAGTTAAGAAATGCCTGAAGGACCAACGTCGTTTAGCGTCGTTAACTCAGCGGAATTTTGCAAGAATAGCTGTTGTAAGTATCTGATAATGGCTATTGTAGAAGAACTATAACAGCCATTCTTATGGGTTGAAAACTGCGGTTGTTCCGGCTCACGGTTCGCCCTGGAAACGGCGGATCCAGGCCGTGAGGCGGCAACAGATAAAGACATGCGTGGCATTCCTAACAGATGCCCTTAATGACAAATGACAAATGACATTCGTGACAAATTAGTGGTGTGGAATTGTTGTAATATGCTGTTGTAGAGTGGGTTGTTGATTTTGTGAATTCTGAGTTCAACTGAATATGTCATTTGTCATTTGTCATTAATGTCATTTGTCATTAACATACCTATCATTCTCCCCTGTGGAGCAGACCGGGGAAAGCAGAAGACGATTCTCGGACGGGCTGTCTGTTGGTGGAGTCTGTCCGAAAACCTTGGGCCACCTATCCAACTGTCATCCTGAACGGAGTGAAGCATCTGAATACACTCACTTTTCGCTAACAGATTTCTCACTTCGTTCGAAATGACAGGGAAAAAGGAAAGCGGAAAACGATTTTCGGACAGCCTGGGGGGCGTAATAAGTAAGAAAAAAATACGATTCAAATTTTAATATATATATATATATATAAATATAATATTATTATATTTATATATATATATTAAACTATAAATAGAAGAGAAGTGTAAAACCAGAAGGAGACTCCGTTCACTCATGGTCTTAATGACAAATGACATTCGTGACAAATGACAAAATAGACATTCGTGACATTCCTAAGATGCCCTTAATGACAAATGACAAATGACAAATGACAAACGACTTCCTTGTTATTTCGAACGGAGTGAGAAATCTGTTGGCGCCAAGTGGATGTGTTCAGATGCTTCACTATGTTCAGCATGACAGTTGGATAGTGGGGCCCAAGGTTTTCGGACAGGCTCCCCCAAGAAAATGCGTATTGCGTCTGATTCAACGTGCCCCTTTGTGCTTTGGCGTTTAACCCAAAAAGAAAAGGGAGAACCCGCTGGAACTCCCTTTTCACAACACAAAAACTAAACTAGACTTAACTAAACTATTCATTTCCGAAGTTTCACAACTTCGTTTCTATTATGTACGTTGCAAATATAAACAAGATTCTTTAAATAGCCAAATAAAACGGCTGAAAAAATTGATTTTTCTTAAAAAAATCTCCGATAGGCGTCGAATTCCTTAAATAATATGTTCGTTGACATAATTTTGGAGTTCCTGCTTGTAACTTTCGGAAACGGGAATGTAGTCTTTCCCGAACACGATGCGCCCCTTGTCGATGATGGTAATCTTGCTTTTCTGCACGATGAACGAGCGGTGCACGCGCAGGAAGCGCGAGGCGGGCAGCCGCTCTTCGAGGGCTCTCAGGCTGACCAAGGAGAGGACGGGGCGGGGCTCGTCTTCGAGGTGGATCTTCACATAGTCTTTCAGGCCTTCGATGTAGCGGATCTTGTCCAGGGGAATCTGCACCAGTTTGTAGTCGCTTTTCACATAAATAAAGTCAGCCTCGGCGGCTTCGGGGGCGGCCGGAGGGGCAGGGGCGGCATCGGCCCGCTGCTGCAGGTCGAACCACTGGCGGGCCCGCCCTACGGCTTCCAGGAAGTCGGCATAGCTGATGGGCTTGAGCAGGTAGTCGAGCGCATGGACCCGCCAGCCGTCGAGGGCATACTGGCCGAAGGCGGTGGTGAAAACGATGCGGGTGGTTTCGGGCACCATCCGCGCGTATTCCAGCCCGCTCAGCTCGGGCATCTGGATGTCGAGGAAGAGCAGGTCTACCGGGTGCTCCTGCAGGCCGTGGAGGGCCTGGACGGCACTGGGGTAACTGCCGCACAGCTCCAGCGAGGGGGTCTTGCGGACGTAGCTTTCGAGAAGGCCGAGGGCGAGGGGCTCGTCGTCGACCAGGGCACAACGGATGTTCATGGCTGAATGAATGAGGGGTGAGACGATGGGGAGGCGGGACGGTAGAGGGTGATGGACGACAAGTAGGTCTTGCCGCCGTCGGCCAGGCTGCGCTCCCAGCGGTATTGGCCGGGGTAGAGCAGCTCCAGCCGTTGCGACACTTGCTGGAGACCGATGCCCGAACCGCTTTTGTCCGAACGGCTTTTCGGGTGGTTGCTGTTGGCGATGCGGCAGCACACCGAGGTGGCGTCTTCCGACAGACGGAGGTCGATGAAGCTGGGCTCGGTGGGCGAGATGCCGTGTTTGAAGGCATTCTCGATGAGGGAGATGAAGAGCAGCGGGGCAATGGGGGTCTGGCTGTCGGGCTGGATGTCGAAACGGGCTTCCAGCGACACCTGGGCCGGGAGGCGGATCCGCATCAGCTCGATGTAGTTGCGGATGAAATCGGCCTCTTTCGACAGGGGGACAAACAGGCTCTGGTTGTCGTAGAGCACGTAGCGCAACAGCTTGCTCAGCTCCTGGACGGCCTGCTGGGCCTTGTCGGTGTCGAACGTGATGAGGGCGTAGATGTTGTTGAGCGTGTTGAGCAGGAAGTGGGGGTTGAGCTGGTTGCGCAGGTTCTTCAGCTCGGCCTCGGTGCGGCTCTTCACGGCTTCCCGGCGGGCGGCCTCGCTCTCCTGCAGGCGGCGGCTCACCCGGATGGCGACGCTGATGCACACGGCAAAGACCAGCGAGGTGACATCGCGGAAGAAGAAGACATACTGGGGCGGGGGCATCCGGTCGTCGGGATGGGGGCGGAACCCGGCAAAGTAGAGCGAGTTGGCATAGCGCAGGGCCAGGGCCAGGGCCACGATGGTCAGGGCGTTGGCCAGCAGGAAATGCCACAGCCGGTTCTCCTGGAAGAGGATGCGGGGAATGTAGCACCAGTAGTTCAGGTAGAATGCGAAAAGCAGCGAGAGGGGCACCAGCATGTGGAACCAGTAGTCGGTGAGGTGGTGGCCGTCGTCGGGCTGCTGCATCAGCAGCAGGGGCGAGGCCAGCACCATGGTCCAGCTGATGAGGTGGACCATGGTTTCCAGCCAGCGGCGGTGGGGGGTGGGCAACGGGGTTGTCATAGGCATCTCTGAAGGGTCTGTTATTCGTATCTCAAGGCTTCTATCGGGTCGAGGTCGGCTGCCTTCTTGGCAGGGTACCACCCGAAGAATACGCCGGTAAAGGTACAAACAATAAATGAAAGAAGCACGCTCCAGGGCTGGATAAATATGGGCCAGTGGGCCAGCTGGCGGATGAGCAGGCTCGCCCCGCAGCCGGTCAGCACGCCGATGAGGCCGCCGGTGATGCTGATGAGGATGGCCTCGATGAGGAACTGGGAGAGGATGTCGACTCCGCGGGCTCCTACGGACATGCGCAGGCCGATTTCGCGGGTGCGCTCGGTGACCGACACGTACATGATGTTCATGATGCCGATGCCGCCCACTACCAGCGAGATGCCGGCCACGCAGCCCAGCAGGGTGGTCATCAGGTCGGTGGTGCTGTTCATCATCGAGCTGAGCTCCTGCTGTGTGCGGATGGTGAAGTCGTCTTCGTCCGTCTCCTTCAGCTTGTGGGCCCGGCGCAGCAGGGTGGTGATTTCGTCGACGGCCTGGTCGGTCATGTCTTCCGTCAGGGCCGAGGCGAAGACGCCGCCCAGGTAGGTCTGGGCCAGCAGGCGCTTCATCACCGTGGTGTAGGGGGCCAGCACCACGTCGTCCTGGTCCATGCCCATGGAGTTGTAGCCCTTCGACTTCAGCACACCGACCACGCGCAGGGGAATCTTGTTGCAGCGGATGACCCTCCCGATGGGGTCGGAGCCGTCGGGGAAGAGGTTATCGACGATGGTCTTGCCGATGACGCACACCTTGGCGGCGGTGCGGATGTCATCGTCGGTGAACATCTCGCCGCTCTCGACCGATAGCTGGCGGATGGTGAGGTAGTCGCGGCTGACTCCGCTGACCGACGAGGGGTAGTTGTTGGCGCCGGCGATGAGCTGGCCCGACGAGGATACGTTGGGGCTGATGGCCGAGAGGTACATGCACTCGTCGCGCAGCTGCTCGTAGTTCTCCAGTTTCAGGGTCTGCATGGAGGAGGCGTCCTGGCGCACACCGCCGCGCATCTCTGCTCCCGGATGGATCATGATCATGTTTGAGCCCATTTCGGAGATCTGCTGTTGGATGCTCCGTTTCGAGCCTTGTCCGATGGCCAGCATGGCGATGACCGACGCCACGCCGATGATGATGCCCAGCATGGTGAGGAAGGCACGCAGCTTGTTGTTGGCAAGGGCCCGGAGGGCAATCTTGAATAAGTTGGTTCCGTTCATAAGTCAAAAAATGGTGTTTGGGGTTAGTCCTCATCGGGGGCCGGCAGGGCGGCCAGGGCCTCGGCGGCCGAGAGGATGTGGGGGTTGGTGGTATCTTCGATGACATGGCCGTCGCGCAGGCGGATGTTGCGGCTGCTGTATTGCGACAGCTCGGGGTTGTGGGTCACGAAAATGATGGTGCGCCCTTCGGCATGGAGCTGCTGGAAGAGGACCAGGATTTCGAACGAGGTGCGGGTGTCGAGATTGCCCGTGGCCTCGTCGGCCAGGATGACGGCGGGGTTGTTCACCAGGGCCCGGGCGATGGCCACGCGCTGCATCTGTCCACCCGACATCTGGTTCGACTTGTGCTCGAGCCGGTCGCCCAGGCCCACCGCCTGCAGGGAGGCAACGGCCCGGCGGCGGCGTTCGGCGGCACTGACCGACGAGTTGTACATGAGGGGCAGTTCGACGTTCTCAACGGCAGTGGTCTTGGGCAGGAGGTTATAGTTCTGGAAGACGAAGCCGATCTTGCGGTTGCGGAGGATGGCCCGCTGGGGCTTGCTCATGGTGCGCACGGCAACGCCGTCGAGCAGGTATTCGCCGCTGGTGGGGGTGTCGAGGCAGCCCAGGGTGTTGAGCAGGGTGGACTTGCCCGAGCCCGACGTGCCCATGATGGTGACGAACTCGCCCTCGCAGATGGTGAACGAGACGCCGCGCAGGGCATGGACCACTTCGTTGCCCACCGTGAAGTTGCGCTTGATATGCTGTAGTTCGATGACTGGTTTCATAATGTCGCTGGCTTTTTTGGGGGGATTTTTACTTCTTGTTCTTTTCGCCCGGACGTTTCGGCATGAACGGGCTTTGTTCGCCGCCGGCAGGGGCGCCCGGTGCGCCGGCTTCGGGACTGCCGCTGACGGTGGTGCCCGTCACGATGCGAGTGCCTTCGGCGATGCCTTCCAGGATTTCGGTGTGCTGGCCGTCACTGAGTCCCGTGCGGACCGGATGGGCCACGAACGCGGAGCCTTCGAGGGTCCATACCTTGTGGGGGGCGTCGGTGTCCTGCACGGTGCGGTGGCCGATGACGGCCGGTTCGGGAACGAAGCGCAGGGCCTTGTTGGACACGCGGGTCACTCCTTCGCGGGTCTGGGTGAAGATGGTCACGTTGGCCGTGAGGCGGGGTTTCAGCTTCTGGTCGGGATTGTCGGCGCTGATGACGACTTCGTAGGTCACTACCGTGGTGGAGCTGCTGGTGGTGGAGCTGCTCGACGAACTGTTGGCGCTGCCCAGCCGTATCTGCTTGACGCGTCCCTCGAACACATCGTCGGGGTAGGCATCGACGGTGAACGTGACGCGGGCACCTTCGGCAATGCCGGCAATGTCAGCTTCGTCCACGTCGGCCACCACCTGCATCTGGGTAAGGTCGGCGGCAATCGTGAAGAGGGTGGGGGTCTCGAAGCCCGAGGCGACGGTCTGCCCTTCCTCCACGTCGCGGCTGGTCACCACGCCGTCGATGGGCGAGGTGATGGTGGCATACGACAGGTTGCGCTGGGCCTTCGAGTAGGCGGCCTTGCTCTGGTCGAACTTGCTCAGTGCGCTCTGGTAGGTGTAGAGCGACAGCTCGTAGTCTTGCTCGCTGATGAGCTCTTTCTCGTGGAGCTTCTCGTTGCGCTGGTGTACCTTCTTTTGGTATTCGTATTCGGCCTTGGCTCCGTCGTAGGTGGCCTTGGCCGACTGGAGGTCGTTGGTCAGGGTGACGCGGTCCATCTCGGCAATGACTTCTCCGGCTTTCACCACGGAGTTGTAGTCGACATAGATCTTGTCGATGATGCCCGACACCTGTGTGCCCACTTCCACTTCGGTGACCGGCTCGATGGTGCCGGTGGCGGTGATGGAGTTGCTGATGTCGCCTTTGCCGACGGTTTCGGTGGTGAAGTCGACCTTGTGCTGGGTTTTCGTGCTGCCGAGTATCCAGCAGCCGGCTACGATGAGGACGGCTGCCACGGCACTGATGAGGTATAGTTTCTTTTTCATAAGGAATGAGTTTTTTTGTTTTGTTAGCGGAAGGGAGGATTAAAGTTCAATGGGGTTTCCTGCATAGAAGTTGAGCAGGGTGCGGTCGAGCAGGGCCATGTACTTGGCCTGCACGCGCTGCTGCTGGGCATTGAGCAGGTTGTTTTTCTCGGTCAGCAGTTCTACGGTGTTCTTCACCCCCAGTCCGAACTGCTCGTTCGTGAGGTCGAAGCTGGCCTGGCTGCTCTTGAGCTGTGCCTCGGCGGCGGCGAACTGCTGCTGGGCGTTGAGCGCGTCGAGCCAGAGGCTTTCGATGGTGGCATACAGCTCTTTCTGGCGGCTCTCCAGGGTGTAGAGTCTGCTGCTGTAGGCCAGGCGGGCCTTCTGGACACTGCTCTTGGCCGCACGTCCGTCGTAGAGGGGCAGGCTCAGGCTGATGCCGATCATGTTGTTCCAGCCGTATTTCATCTGCTGCGCCCAGCTGCTGGTGCTGGCGCTGTTGGTCATGCTGCTGCTCGATGCGGAGAGGCTGATGGTAGGCAGGTAGCCGGCCTTGGCGGTGGAGATGGCCAGGCGGGCGTTTTCGATGCTCAGCCTGCTGCTCTGTATCTCCGGCCGTGCGGCCAGTGCGGCGGCATAGACATCGGCCTGGTCGGGCAGCAGGGCCATGACTTTCGCGTCGTCGAGCACCGGCAAGGCGGGTTCGAAGTCGTCATCGGGTCCCAGCTCCAGCAGCTGCTTCAGCTGCAGGCGGTAGTTGCGCAAGGCACTTTCCGCGCTGACCACCTGGTAGGCATCGCTGCTGGCCTGGGCCTCGAGCTGGGCCAGGTCGACCTTCGAGAGGCTTCCGGCCTCGTAGAGCTGCCGCCCGCGCTCGCAGGTGGCCTGGCTCACTTCGAGCGTGTGGCGGTTGATGCGCAGCGACTCGTCGGCATAGAGCAGCTGGATGAAGAGCCGGGCAATCTCTTCCTGCAGGGTGTTCCCCGTCTGGTCCACCGCCAGCCGGGCGATGTCGCGGTTGGTCTGCTGCGTCTTGATGGTGTTGAGCCGGCGTCCTCCGTTCCAGAGGGTCCACTGGACACTGAGGTTGTAGTTGCCGTTGTAGGTGTTCTTGTCGTTGCTGGTAATGATTTCCGTGCCGCTGACCGTGCTGCTCTGCTTCTGGTAGGGGCGGTTGACCAGGGTGTGCGAGGTACCCAGCGAGAGGGTGGGGAAGAGGGCGGCCTTGGCCGTCTTCACGTCCACTTCGGCTTCCTGCAGGGAGATCTTGTCCTGCTGCAGCTGGATGTTTTTTTCGAGTGCATAGCTGATACAGTCGTCGAGCGACCATTGCCGGGTCTCCTGGGCCAGGAGCGGCGATGCCGAGGCGGCCAGCATCAGCAGCGTGAGTGCCTGTTGTTTCATGATAGTCTTTGTTTAAAATTCACACAGCAAAAGTAGCGGTACTTTTTGTTTGCATCAAAAGTTTTCGCTCAGTGCCGAATTTATGCGGACAAACGCTTGTTTTTTCCCGATAAAAGCCGTTTCTTTGTAGCAACCTACGGAGGCTACATGAAAAATACACTGCAGTCGATATGGACCTTTTACCGGGATGGGTTTCGGGGAATGCAACTCGGCAAGACTTTATGGGCACTGATTCTCATAAAGCTGTTCATCCTGTTCTTTGTCCTGAAGTTTTTTTTCTTCCCTGCCTTTCTGGGCGGAAAGACGGGGGCCGAGAAGGAACAGTATGTGGGCGGCGAGCTGATAGACAGGGCCGCCCTGCCGGAGGATTGACGGATTATCCACTTTAAAACTAATATGTATGCTTGAAAGTATTGACACTTCAATGATCGACTGGTCGAGAGCGCAGTTTGCCTTGACCGCGATGTACCATTGGCTGTTCGTGCCGCTTACCCTTGGGCTGGCCGTGGTCATGGGACTTATGGAAACCCTGTATGTAATCACCGGCGATGCGTTCTGGAAACGTACGGCCCAGTTCTGGATGAAGCTGTTCGGCATCAACTTTGCCGTGGGCGTGGCTACGGGCCTGATTCTGGAATTCCAGTTCGGCACCAACTGGAGCAACTACTCGTGGTTTGTGGGCGACATCTTCGGGGCTCCGCTGGCCATTGAAGGTATCGTGGCCTTTTTCATGGAAGCCACGTTCATTGCCGTCATGTTCTTCGGCTGGAACAAGGTGAGCCGCCGCTTCCACCTGGCCGCTACCTGGCTCACCGGACTGGGGGCTACCTTCTCGGCATGGTGGATTCTGGTGGCCAACTCGTGGATGCAATATCCCGTGGGCATGGCGTTCAACCCCGAGACCGTGCGCAACGAGATGGTGAGCTTCTCGGCTGTGGCCTTCTCGCCCGTGGCCGTGATGAAGTTCCTCCACACCGTGCTCAGCTGCTGGATGGTGGGGGCCGTCTTTGTGATTGGTGTCAGTGCGTGGTACCTGCTCCGCCGCCGTGAGAAGGAACTGGCAGTGGCCAGCATGAAGGTAGCGGCGGCCGTCGGTCTGTTTGCCGCCCTGGCTACGGCCGGTTCGGGCGACCAGTCGGGCGTACAGGTGGCCCGGCTGCAGCCCATGAAGCTGGCTGCCATGGAAGGACTCCACGACGGAGGCAACGGCATGCCGCTCACCGTGGTAGGAAACATCCAGGTGCCCAAGATGCTTTCGGTGCTCGCCACCCACTCCATCGACGGGTACGTGCCCGGCATCAACAATATTCTGGAGGGAGGCTATAATCTGCCCGACGGGACCATCGCCCTCTCGGCAGCGGAGAAGATGCAGCGCGGCCGGCAGGCCATCGCCGCCTTGTCGGACTTCCGGCAGGCCCGCCAGGAGAAGGACGAGGCCCGCATGGAGGCTGCCCGCCGGGTGATTGATGAGAACATGCCGTATTTCGGCTACGGCTACATCAAGGACGCCGCCGACCTGGTGCCGAACGTGGACCTGATGTTCTGGTCGTTCCGCGTAATGGTGGGGCTGGGCAGTTATTTCATCGCCTTCTTTGCCCTGGTGCTCTTCCTGGCCTGGAAGCGCCTTCTCACCCAGACGGACTGGTTCTACTATGTGGCCATTGCCAGCATTCCCTGTGCTTACATCGCCAGCCAGGCCGGATGGATCGTTGCTGAGGTGGGCCGCCAGCCCTGGGCCATCCAGGACATGCTCCCCCTGAACGCTGCCATCTCGAAACTGGAGACGGGCTCGGTGCAGACCACCTTCTTCCTCTTCCTGATTCTCTTTACCGTGCTGCTGGTGGCTGAAATCGGCATTATGCTGAAAGCTATCCAGAAGGGACCGGAAAACTAATTAACCACTCATTCAAAGAAACAACTCTATGGACACAACCTACGTATTTTTACAGAACTATTGGTGGTTCCTGGTCTCGCTGCTGGGAGCCCTGCTGGTGTTCCTGCTTTTCGTGCAGGGCGGAAACTCACTGCTCTTCAGCCTGGGGCGTACAGAGGAAGAGCGCACCCTGCTGGTCAATTCCACCGGCCGCAAGTGGGAGTTCACGTTTACGACCCTCGTCACGTTCGGCGGCGCTTTCTTCGCCTCCTTCCCCTTGTTCTACAGCACCAGTTTCGGCGGGGCCTACTGGCTGTGGATGCTCATCCTGTTCAGCTTCGTGCTGCAGGCCGTTTCCTACGAGTTCCAGTCGAAGTTGGGCAATCTGTTGGGCAAACGCACCTACCAGTGGTTCCTGGTCATCAACGGACTGGTAGGTCCCCTGTTGCTGGGAGCTGCCGTGGCTACCTTCTTCAACGGGTCGAATTTCGTAGTGGCCAAGGCCAACATGGGCGACCAGCTGATGCCCGTCATCAGTAGCTGGGCCAACGGCTGGCACGGACTGGATGCGTTTACCGATCCCTGGAACATCGTCCTGGGCTTTGCTGTCTTCTTCCTGGCCCGTGTGCTCGGACTGCTCTATTTCATGAACAACATAGCCGATGAGAACCTGCGCTGTCGCTGCAGCGTCCAGCTGTGGGGAGCTGCCGTGCCGTTCGTCGTCCTGTTCGTGGCCTTCCTGCTGCACGTCTTGCTGAAGGACGGGTTTGCCGTTGACGCCGCTACGGGTGCCATCGTGATGGAGCCTTACAAGTACTTGTCGAACTTCCTCGACATGTGGTATCTGCTGCTGCTGTTGCTGGTGGGGGTGGTGCTGGTATTGTTCGGCATCGGCCGTACGCTGATGAGCAAGACCTATGTGCGGGGCATCTGGCCGGCCGGCATCGGAACGGTGCTGACGGTATTGGCCCTGCTGCTCTCGGTGGGATATAATCACACGGCTTATTATCCGTCTACCGCCGACCTGCAAAGCTCGTTGACACTGGCCAACAGTTGCTCCAGCCTGTTTACGCTCAAGACCATGGCCTACGTGTCCGTGCTGGTGCCCTTCGTGCTGGCTTACATTGTCTATGCATGGCGGGCTATCGACCGCCATCCGATTACGGCGGATGAGCTGAAAAACGACGGGCATGCGTATTGACGGCTTTGCTCTTGAACACCATCTTGCCCAATGAGGGTGTGTCAAAATAAAAAACGCCTGTCATTTTGTTTGTCATTCTGAACGAAGTGAAGAAACAACGTTCGACGAAGTTAACCTGTAAAGCGTCAGTGCATGTATTCAGATTCTTCGCTTCGCTCAGAATGACAATTAGATAGGCGACGCTGAATTTGACACACCCTCATCGGAAGGAATTACAAAAGCCGGATTCCTTCAGGGGGCTGAGAATTTTTTTTCGTCTTCCTTTTTCGCTGTTCTTTTTTCGCTGTTCCTTTTTCCCGTTGTCATTTCGAACGTAGTGAGAAATCTGTTAGCGCAAGTGGATGTATTCAGATGCTTCACTCCGTTCAGCATGACAATTGGATAGATGGTCTACGGTTTTCGGAAGATACTTCACTCCGTTCAGCATGACAATTGGATAGATGGTCTATGGTTTTCGGAGAGGCTTCCCCGGAAACACACATAAAAAAAGGCTGTGTCGTAACCAACAACACAGCCTTATCAGTCTCTTTCAGCCTCACGGCCTTTGTGGTACACTCTCAGGGATTCGAACCCTGGACCCACTGATTAAGAGTCAGTTGCTCTACC
>JALEPZ010000117.1 GCA_022767125.1 Phocaeicola plebeius | reverse complement strand
GTGACTTCGCGGGAAGCCTTGAGACGCTGTCCCCAGAATGCGTCCGTAACCTTTACGGAAGTGAACTGGACCGGATCGATCGGATATCCAGGTCCGCTCTGGTTCTTGTCCGCTGATGTGAAAATCAGCACCGCAGCAACTGCTGCACCTGTAGCCAGTAAATGTTTCATTGTGCTTTGAGTTAATTAGTTATTTGTTTTCAAAATTTTCATTGCAAAGCCTCCGCCGGAAGCGAGGGCTATGGTTTTCCTCTGGTCGCGGCCCACCGTGAAATGCTCGATGCGGTAGTCCGTGGCGATACGCGAGGCATTTACACCGTCGCAAAACAGCTCCACGTCATAGACACCCTCC
Organism: Phocaeicola plebeius; assembly: GCA_022767125.1. Lineage (GTDB taxonomy): Bacteria > Bacteroidota > Bacteroidia > Bacteroidales > Bacteroidaceae > Phocaeicola > Phocaeicola plebeius_C. The sequence continues at coordinate 778 of JALEPZ010000117.1, read as the reverse complement.
CCGAGGAACGAGAAATCCACCTCGATTTCACGCGGAGTCCAGTCGGTCTGGCCTCCCACATACCAGTTGTCCCCGGCCTGCCTTGCCACCACGATATGCTCCCCGATCCTGCCGGAGAGCACCTTCTCGCTGTCATAGATTCTCGGAAGCGAGGCGATGAAGTCGGTGGTCTGCTGCTCGGCGCGATAAAGCGAAGGGGAGTCGCAGAGCATGGTCAGAGGGGAGTCGAGGGTGATGTAGAGAGCCACCGTGTGCGCCCTTGTGCCCATGGACATGGGGTTGCTGTACACAGGCTTGAAATCGGCCTTGGTGGCGTTGCGCATCGAACCCGGAGTGTAGTCGGTGTATCCTGCAGCCATGCGGATGAAAGGAAGCGTCACATTGTAGAGAGGATGGTTGGCCTCCACGGTGCTCCACTTGGACTCCTCCTGGCCGAAGCAGGCCTCGTAGTTGATGATGTTGGGGAATGTCCTGTTGAGCCCGGTCGGCTTGAAGATGCCGTGGTAGTCGAGCACGAGGCGGTGTCTTGCGGCTGCCTCGGCAATCCTCCATATCATCTCGACGGCATTCTGGTCGTCGCGGTCCATGAAATCGATCTTGAATCCGGCCACGCCCATATCGGCATAGTGGCTGAAAATCTCCTCCAGGCGCTCGTCAACCACGTTGAAAACGCCCCAGAGGATGATGCCCACATTCCTTTCGCCTGCATAGCGGACAAGCTCCGGGATGTCAAGCTCCGCAACCGGAGTCATCATGTCCCCGCCTTTGGAGTCATACC
>JALEPZ010000064.1 GCA_022767125.1 Phocaeicola plebeius | reverse complement strand
CAGAAATGCGTACCTTTGCATTGTGTTTTTCATAGTATTAGATTTAAGGTTAACAAAGGTTGGAGTACAGCGGTACTCCTTTTTTTATGCCCTTTCGTGTAGGGGAGCCTGTCCGAAAACTTTGTCCACTTATTCAATTGTCATGCTGAACGTAGTGAAGCATCTGAATACATCACTTTCATTTCCTATACAGTCTTCTTTCCTTACTGTCATCCCGAACGTAGGTGAGGGATCTGTTGCCGCTGGCTGTACCGTTCCGTCAGGTCTTCTTGGTCTTGCGTTCAGCCTAGGCTGAACAGTGCCCGAAGATATCTTCGGAGCGCAAGTAGGGTATCTTCGGAGCGCAAGTAGGGTATCTTCAACGACCGTTCAGCCTGGGCTGAACGCAAGACCAAGTAGACCTGACGGAACGGTACAGCCAGCGGCAACCAATATGATAGTCCTCTTGCGGACCTCGGACAACCTCTACACTTATCACCATACGACTCCTATCGTCTAATTTTTAGACACCACTGTCTAAGATTTAGACACCTGAAAGAAACTCCGTTTTTCGCATTCTTCTATCATCCAATCAATTACAAGTTTGGCACGGTATTTGCATTGTAAAGGTCAAAAATACATCAATTCAGCGTACATGAAAACGATTCTAAGAAACCTGTTTTACACTTTGAAGCGGTTCCAGCTTGCCTCTTTACTCAATCTTATGGGGCTATCGACCGCTTTTGCCGCTTTCATCATTATCTTCATGAAGGTCAGCTACGAACGCAACTTCGATACGTGCTATCCGGAACCCGACCGCATCGTCTGGCTGAATTATGCGGAAAAAGATAGCCGACAGCTGATGTTCAGTCCCCGAGGCCCCATCGAATACTTATTGAAGCAGCTGCCCGGCATCGAGTGCGGCAGCATCTACGGACCGGCATGGCGGTCACAAAGCCTCTACACCGATCCCAACAATAAACGGTGTTTCAATGCACGTCCGTTCGCCGTCCATCCCGACTTCGCCCACACCATCGGACTGGAGTTTGTGGAAGGCAATGCCGAAGGAATGCAGCAAACGGAAAGTGCCATTGTATCAGAAAGCTATGCCCGGAAGCTCTTTCCGGACGGCCATGCCCTGGGCAGCTATCTCTACCTCGACGACAGTAACTGGCTCACCCCCGATGCCACGAAATACCGCATCTGCGGCATCTTCCGTGACCTGCCCGAAAACTGCCAGTTCCAGCACGACCTGTTCGTACCTATCGGAAAGACCCAGATAGACGACTGGGGCAGCCGGAACTTCTACGCCATCTTCCGGATGAAACCGGGAGTCAGCGTCGAGGAAATCAACCGGCAGATAGCCGCCACCGATGCGGCTCAACGTACCTGGCACGGCGAAAACTCCCACCCTGTCTTCACGGCTATCCCCATCCGGGACCTCTACTACAACTATTCCGACTGGGGATACCTCAAGAGCGGCAGCCGCAGTGCCATCACGCTGCTGACCAGCATCGCTTTCCTGATCATCCTCATTGCCGCCATCAACCTCATCAATTTCAGTACAGCACTGGCACCGATGCGGATGCGCAGCATCAATACCCAAAAGGTATTGGGCAGCAGTAACAGCGAACTGCGCTGGGGACTAACGGCTGAATCCGTCTGCATGGTCTTTATCAGCTGGCTGCTCTCCCTCGGTATAGTGGAGATCCTGATCCACCTACACTGGCTGACTTTCCTGGACTTTACTCCATCGCTCCTCACCTACCGCACCTATGTACTGCTGACCGGACTGATTGCTATCGCCGTCGGCCTCATCGCCGGGCTTTATCCGGCGTGGTACATGACCTCCTTCCCGCCTGCCCTCGTGCTGAAAGGCAACTACGCCCTGAGTGGAAAAGGCAAGCGCCTGCGACAGGTCCTCATCGGTTTCCAGTACATCGTCTCGTTCACGCTGATGGTCACTGCCGGATTCATCGTCCTGCAGAACCGGTACATGCGCCAACGCGAGCTGGGTTTCAAGAAAGACCTACTGATAGTGGCCCAACTGTCCGGTGCCGCCTCCACCCCAGAACGACTGGCCCTGTTCGAAACCCGGTTGAAGGCATTTGCGGAAGTAGAGGGCGTGGCCTACTCCGACTGGGCGCTCGGCACGGAAGAAGGCTATTCAAGTTATGCCATCAAGTACCGGAACGAGGAACACGGTTTTTTCCTCATCCACGTATCGCCCGACTTCTGCCAGGTGATGGAGATGGAGGTATTGGAAGGCGAAGACTTCCAGCCCGGAGACTCTGCCCAAACACTTCCTATCAAATGCATCGCTACCGAATCATTTCATAAGGTGACCCAACTGCCGGTGGGAGAGGTCATCAACTTCACGCCCTGGAGTAACGTACAGATGCAGGTCAGGGGGTATGTCAGCGATGTCCTGTTCACCTCCCTCAAGACAGGCCAGAACAGTTCCAGATATCCTTATCTGTTCTGTACCAATCCCTGTTACACCAATCTGCCATTAGGAACAGCCTACATCCGCATCAAAGCCGGCAGCTCCATCGATGAAGCCCTGCTTCACATCCGGCAGACCCTCGACGCTTGCTTCCCGGAATATCCCGCCGAAGTGAACTTCTTCGACGAGCTGTACGGAAGACTGTACCAACAGGAAACCAAGCAACAGCACATCGTGACACTGTTCAGTCTGCTGGCTGTCCTCATCTCACTGGTCGGTGTCTTCGGACTCGTCATCTTCGAAGCGGAATACCGCCGCAAGGAAATCGGTGTTCGGAAGGTATATGGCGCCACTACCTCCCAAATCCTGTGGATGTTCGGACGCTCGTACCTCGCCATGTCGGTGGCCAGTTCGGTCATCGCTGCTCCCATCGCTTGGTATGGCGTGCGGCAATGGCAGCAGTCGTTCGCCGAAAAGGTTCCCCTCTCCCCATGGGTCTTCCTCGCCGTCTGCCTGCTCATTGGCTGCATTACCCTGCTGACCATCACTGTGCAGAACTACCGGGCAGCCACCGCCAACCCCGTTGACAGCTTGAAAGCCGAATAACCATACACATATAAAAAAGGAACCAAAACAAGAACCATTATGATACGCATTGAAAATCTTAGCAAATCTTTCCGCACGACGGAAGTAGAAACCATCGCATTGAACAGTGTCAACCTGGAAGTAGCCGACAAGGAATTTGTCGCCATCATGGGACCTTCCGGTTGCGGCAAATCCACCCTGCTGAACATCATGGGCCTGCTGGACAATCCCAGCAGCGGCAATTACTACCTGGACGGCCAGGAAGTAGGCCACCTGAAAGAGAAGGACCGCACCAATGTGCGCAAAGGCAACATCGGTTTCGTGTTCCAGAGCTTCAACCTGATTGACGAACTGAATGTCTTCGAGAACGTGGAGCTACCCCTGACCTACCTCAACATCCCTGCGGACGAACGCAAGAAGAAGGTTACCGACATCCTGCAACGCATGAACATCAGCCACCGCGCCAAGCACTATCCGCAGCAGCTATCGGGCGGCCAGCAACAACGTGTAGCCATTGCCCGTGCCGTTGTCAGCGGTCCGAAAATCATCCTCGCCGACGAACCGACCGGCAACCTGGACTCGAAGAACGGACAGGAAGTGATGCAGATGCTGACCGAGCTGAACAAGGAAGGAACCACCATCGTGATGGTGACACACAGCCAGCGCGATGCCGGATTCGCCAGCCGCATCATCAATCTCTTCGACGGACAGATTGTATCGTCGATCTCTGAAATGTAATCCTTTTTCAATACAGCTCTATATGAAAAAAGCTTTCCATTCTCTGTTCCGCAAGGGCGACGCCAACCCCACCAAGATACTCTGTCTCAGCGTGGGACTCGCCATCGGACTGACCCTCATCGCCGAGGTTCTCTTCGAGCGCTCCTACGATGACTTCGTGCCCGCCAAAGAACGGACGTACCGGGTGGGCGAGTCGTACCGGCGAACCGGGGAGGAGCCGCACGACTACGCCCAGACACCCGGAGCCTGGGGACCCGGCTTCCAGGCCGAAAGTCCCGGCATCGAGGCGGCCACCCGCTTTACGGGCATCAGCGACATGACCCTGCAGACCGAGGACAACCGGTCGTTCTACGGCATGGCCTGGTTAGCAGACAGCTGCTTCTTCGACCTATTCCCCCGGAAACTGCTGATGGGCGAGGCCCCCGAAAAAGGACTGAGTCGTCCGGGCTGCGCCTACATCTCCGACAAGATGCTGGCTGCCGTGGGAACAGACATCCTCGGCAAGAGCGTACGCTGGAAGACCTATCCGCAGTTCACCATCACCGTGGTCGGCGTGTTCGAAGCCTTCCCGGAGAACACCAACCTTCCGGAGATGGACATTCTGGTGTCCATGCCCACCATCGGCCAGGTGATGTGGGACGGCAGCCAGAACTGGTTAGGCAACGACCGCTATAAGACCTTCGTCCGCCTGAGCCCCCACGCCGACCTAGGCACCGTGCAGGAAGATGTCCGTCGCACCCTGTTCAAGCACTTCCCCTTAGAAGAGCAGCGGAAGGCAGGACTTGAACTGTGGGTCAACTTCCTGCCCATTGGTGACCTCTATACCTCATCGGATTACCACCGACTGATGAACATCGTCTTCCTGGCCTTCGGTCTGCTGATGCTGGCAGTGGCTGTGCTCAACTACATCCTGCTCACCATCTCGTCGATGGTGAAGCGGGCCAAGAGCATCGCCACCTACCGCTGCTACGGGGCCGACAGTGCCGACATCTACCGCCTCATCCTCACCGAATCGCTGCTGCACGGACTCATCAGCCTGGCGCTCGCCGTTCTCATCGTCTTCGGCCTGCAGGACTTCCTGCAGGAACAGCTGGGACACAGCCTGCGGAGCCTCTTCCCACCCTCCACGCTCCTGGCCTGCGCCCTGGTGACGCTGGCGGTCATCCTTGTCTGTGGTATCCTGCCGGGCTGGCTCTATACCCGTATTCCCGTAACCTATGCCTACCGCCGCTACTCGGAGAGCAAGCGGCAATGGAAGCTGGGCCTGCTGTTCGCCCAGTTCCTGCTGACCACCTTCTTTGTCAGCCTGCTGGCAGTCATCGGGTCGGAATACCACCTGCTGACGAACTACACGACCGGGTTCGAATACAAGCAGATGCTCTACGTATCCACCCGGGGATGCAGCGTCAGCGAACGGACCACCTGTCTGCAAGAACTGAAGAAACTGTCCTGCGTGGAGCATGTCACCTACGGCTACCAGGCACTGTGGGAACGGTGCAGTGGCAATAATGTCATGGACAAGGAGACGGGGCACGAGTACATGAATATCGCCGACATGTACGATGCGGGCGATGACTACCACGCCACCTTCGGCATCCCCATTGTGGAAGGCCGTGCCTTCACCCCACACCTGCGCGACACGCTGAACCAGGAAATCATGGTCAGCCGCAGCTTTGTTCAGCGGATGGAGGAACTGGCCGGCTGGACGGGCTCGCCCATCGGCAAGGAAGTGTTCCTCACCGGTCATGACAACAACGGGGTCGATTCCCGGCTGACCATCTGCGGCGTGTTCGAGAATATCCGTGTCGGTTCACAGATAGCCGAAGAGGCCGATGAGCGTCCGCAAGTGCTGTTCTACAATCCTACTCCCTCCTACCTCTTCTATATCCGGATGCGTAAATTATCACCCGAAACGATGCAGGAGGTACAGAAAGTCATCAATCGATGCCTGCAACATCCGGAAGACTACCTCGTGAAGAGCATGGACATCGAGATGGGGCGGCAGTACGACAGCGTGAAACTCATCCGCAACAGCGTCCTCTTTGCCGGCCTGTGTATCCTGTTCATCGCCCTGATAGGACTGATGGCCTACATTCGTGACGAAGTGAGCCGCCGTCGTTCGGAAATAGCGATCCGCACCATCCACGGTGCCTCGATGGCAGACGTGCAGCGGTTGTTCCAGCGCGACTTACTGAAAATTGCCATGCCCTCCACCCTCATCGGTGCTCTCATCGGCTGGAAAGTCAGCGACCGGCTACTGGAAATGTTTGCCGTGAAAATCGACCTGACCCTCCTTCTATTTGGCAGTTGCATCGTGGCAGTGTTGGCAGTCGTTACAGGCCTGTCTGTCGCCCTGGTACATCGTGCCGGTCGCACCAATCCTACGGAAAACCTGCGGTCGGAGTAACCCCTTCACCGCTTTTCATAGACTCTCTTTCATCCGTCTGCCTGCTTTGTGAGAAAGCAGGCAGATTTTTTACCTTCCATACGTTTTTTCCTGGATGCAGGTAGACAAGCAGGGAGAATGGGGATTATCGTTAAAAAACATCGCCATGAAACGTATGCTACCTTATTATTATTATTTGATCGGTATGATGGCATGGGCGGTAACCGCCTGCACTCCCTACCAACTGACAGAAGAAGAAAGCGAAACGGAACAGACACCCGTCACTCCTCCCTCCACGGAACAGGGTGAACTGGCACTGCTGGTACGTAGTACCGACAATACTCCCCTCAACTTACCGATTACCGTCTTCCTGTTCGATGAGCAGCAGTGCATCCATCAGACCCGGCTGGAGAGTCCCCAAGACACCTACCAGTTCCAGACCGTCCAAGGCAACTACCACCTCACCGCCTTTGCCGGGCTGACAGACGACTACCAGTTGCCGGAAGGCTATACATACGAGAGTTTCATCCAACTCCCGGAGAACCCCGCCAGCGTCACCCCACTGATGGCTGGCCGCACCGATGTACAGCTCAGCAAGTCCACCCACCTCACCGTCCAGTTGGGCAATGTCATGACCATGCTGCAGACCACCCTGACGCAAGTGCCGCAAGATGCCACCCAAGTAGTGCTAGAAGTCTCTCCCGTCAGTTCCGCCTATTCCTTTTCCGGGAAATACAAGAACGACCAGAAGACCTGCCGCATTGCCTGCCATAAGACTTCCGACGGCTGGACGGCACCCACTACCTACCTGCTTCCGACCGCATCGACCTACACCCTGCTCACCGTGCAGGTAACCACTCCGAAAGGCATAGATACCCAGTCGTATTCCCTGCCCCATGCCTTGAAAGCCGGGCAGCCCTACCAACTGAAAGGGAGTCTGATCGAGAACAAGATGACACTGGAAGGGACGTTCAGTATCGCAGGATGGGAACCTGCAAACGAAATCGAGTTTATTTTCGACGGCAGCAACACGAATCCTACCGACAGCCCGGATACCACTTTCACCGTGACACGTCTGCCCGAAGCCGGAGATATCTGGAACGGGTGTTACGTATGGGAAACAGAAGATACGGAAGAAGGGGAAAGGGAACTGCTGCTGCTCAGTCCGACCGAATTCAGCTGCCAGGCCGCCCAGGGACTCGAACAGCTGAGCGGCTATCTCCTCAACGGCATCGGCAACTGGCGTACCTTCACCAAGGACGAGGCCAAACGCTTCCGCGAGCAGTTCGGCGACACGATGACCACGCTGGAGTCCTTGAACGCACTGCTCACAGCGCACAACATGACTATCATCCATGCCAAGGAAGACGACCGTTACCTCTGCGAGAACTGCACCTACAGCTTCACGATGTGCCCTACGAAGAACTACTCGAACACGAAAGTCGGTTCGCAGAAAACCTACTGCCTGAGGGGACTCAAATGGGTAAGCGTCCGTCTGGAGCCTTGAGGGGGCATCAATGGCTCCCCGACAAGGCTTCGAGCGACTTTCCCTCGAAAGCACAGACGGTCTCCTTGAACGAAGCAGGCACCTCGACCGGCATTTTTGCAACCGTATCGTAAGCCACCATCACCGTGCGGCACTGACATTTAACGATGCCCGAAGCGAGGTCGACCGCCCGCTGAAAAAGGGTAAAGCTCTTGTTGCCCAAGTGCGTCACCGCCGTCTCAATCTCCAGCCGGTCGGTAAAGAAGACCGGGGCCAGGAAGTCGGCATTGACATTGGCCACCACGATTCCGAGCTGGTCCCAGACCAATGTGCCAAAAACATCACGCAGGTAAGCAGTCTTGGCCAGGTCGTACAAAGAGAAATACACCGAATTGTTCATGTGACCGTATTGGTCCACATCACTGAAACGTATCTGAACCGGCAACCGGTGCCGAAACTGAATCTCTTCCATAAAAACGTTCTTTTAAAAAAACAGGTTCTACATATTTGATAGTTAGCGGATCCAAAGATAAAGAAAAATCCGGCAACTCTGCAGGAATGACAGAATATTTCGTAAATTTGCCATCCAAATACTCGTTTAAACTTAACACTTATATCCTCATGGAAAAGAACTTTAGCAGAGAAACCCTTTGCATACAAGGCGGCTGGACTCCCAAAAACGGAGAACCGCGCGTGTTGCCCATCTACCAGAGTACCACCTTCAAATACGATGACAGCGAGCAAATGGCCCGCCTGTTCGACCTGAAAGATACCGGCTATTTCTATACCCGCCTGCAGAACCCCACCAACGATGCCGTAGCCGCCAAGATTGCGGCCTTGGAAGGAGGCGTAGGCGCCATGCTGACTTCCTCCGGCCAGGCAGCGAATTTCTATGCCGTCTTCAACATCTGTGAAGCAGGCGACCACCTGGTCTGCTCCTCCACCATCTACGGCGGCACCTTCAACCTGTTCAGCGTCACCCTGAAGAAACTGGGTATTGACTGCACCTTTATCGATGCCGATGCTCCCGACGAAGAAATCGAGAAAGCCTTCCGTCCGAACACGAAGTGCCTGTTTGGTGAAATCATTTCCAACCCCAGCATCAACGTACTGGACATCGAGAAATTTGCCCGCATCGCTCACAAGCAAGGTGTTCCCCTCATCGTAGACAATACCTTCGCCACTCCCATCAACTGTCGTCCGTTTGAATGGGGTGCCGACATCGTGACCCATTCCACCACCAAATACATGGACGGCCATGCCACCTGTGTGGGTGGTGCCATAGTAGACAGCGGCAACTTCGACTGGATGGCCCATGCCGACAAGTTCCCTGGCCTGACGACCCCCGATGAATCCTACCACGGACTGACCTACGCCAAGGCTTTCGGCAAGATGGCCTATATCACGAAAGCCACCGCACAGCTGATGCGCGACCTGGGCTCCATCCAGTCGCCAGAAAATGCCTTCCTGCTTAACCTGGGGCTGGAGACTCTCCACCTGCGCATGCAGCGTCACTGCGAGAATGCCCAAAAGGTGGCCGAATGGCTCGAAGCACAGCCGAAAGTAAAATGGGTGAACTATTGCGGTCTGAAAAGCAGCAAATATTATGAACTGGCCCAGAAATACCTGCCCAACGGTTCGTGCGGTGTCATTGCCTTCGGCCTTCACGGCACCCGCGAAGATGCCATCCGCTTCATGGACCATCTGCAGCTGGCCTGCATCGTGACTCACGTAGCCGATGCCCGCACCTGCGTGCTTCATCCGGCCAGCCATACGCACCGACAGCTCACCGACGAGCAACTGAAGGAGGCGGGTGTAGCTCCCGACCTGATTCGTCTTTCGGTAGGTATCGAGAACGTGAACGATATCATTGCCGACTTGCAACAGGCCATGGAAACTATCTGACGGGAGATGCTGCATTCAAGGATGACGCTGTAGGGGCGGGCCTGTGTGTCCGTCCCTATAGTTTCTTGTCATCCCAAGTTTCTTGTCATTCCGAATGAAATGAGGAATCTAATGCTAGAACAGATAGCTGTACCCTTCTCCCAAGTGCTTTCGGATCAGTTTCAATGCCTTGGTGATTTGCGCTTCGACCGTCTTCACTGAAATGTCCATCTCCACGGCAATCTCGGCATTCGACAGTTCCTCGCGACGGCTTTTCAAGAACACCTCCCGGCAACGGTCGGGCAAGGCACAGATGGCTTCTTCTATCAAGCGGTGCAGCTCTTCCATTTCCATACTTACCCCAGCCTCATCCACCGGTTCCACCGCCAATTCCTCCAGCGAAGCCTCCTGCTTGCGGTCACGCAACAGATTCAGGCTCCGGTTCCGGGCCATCTGAAAAAGATAAGCCTTCAAAGACAGGCGTATTTCCAGTTCCGCCCGATGCTCCCACACGTAGGCAAACACATCCAGGGCCAGTTCCTCGCTTTCCTCATGACAGTCCAGATACACATTCACAAACCGGCATAAGGACACAAAGTACTGGTCGAACAGGTACTTGAACGCCTGCTCGTCGCCCTGCTTGATGAGTTTCAGCAACAAGATTTCATCGGGAGTCATCTGTCGGTTCGTTTTAAGTTTCCGCCACAAATATATTATTTTTTTTCAAATTGGCATAAGGGTCAACGCCAATTTCCGTGTCATAGCAGTGAACAAAGCATTACAGCGCATGAAAAATAGACATTCAGAAAACCCTATCCCGTGGGATATCCTCATCCTGCACCTGAAAGGAGAAAGCACTGCTGCCGACGAACAGCGACTGGCCGAATGGACAGCGCAAGGTGAAAATGCCTTTCTGCTGGAGGAACTGACCGACCTGTGGGACAAGATACAGCAGAATGCCGGGAACTACCGTCCCGACACCTCCTATTATTGGAACGAACTGTCGCGCCGGCTCCATCTGTCGGAGGCCACCGGACAGCCCGCTCCCCCACAACCGCCCACCAAGGTCCGCCGGCTGAACTGGCGGCTGTGGACAGCCGCCGCCTGTGCCGGCCTGCTCATCGCCCTCTCCTTCTTCGTAGGCGGACGCTGGGCCTCACAGCCGGATGTAACCCTGCAATATGCCAACCTGAGCGGAAAGAGCCAGGCCACCCTGCCCGACCATTCACAAGTATGGCTGCACACCCGCACCACCCTGCAGTGCGACATCACCCCTTCTGCCCAAGAGCGCAGAATCCGCCTGGAAGGAGAAGCCTTCTTCGATGTGGCACACGACAGCCAACGCCCGTTCATCGTACAGACCGGCGACCTCCAGATCCGGGTACACGGCACCCGTTTCAACGTAGAAGCCTTTCCGGAAGACGAGAACATCTACGTCAGCCTGGAGCAAGGCTCGGTATCGGTGAACACCCCCACTGCCGGCTGCTTCCTGCATCCCGGTGAAACAGCCACCTACAACAAGCAGAGCCACAGCCTGCAAATAACCTCCAGCGACATCGCTTTCACGACTTCATGGATGAAGGACGAACTACTTTTCGAGCAACGATCGTTAGCAGACATCTGCCACTCGCTGGAGAGATGGTACCATGTGAGCATCTCCCTGCATCCCGCCATTGCCCAAGCCTACCGGTTCACCTTCAGCTTGCGCAACGAATCGCTGGAAGACATCCTCCGCCTGATGTCGAGTATCCACCCCATCGGCTACACGTTCTACAGCAGCAAGGAAGTCAGCATCTATCCACTCACGAAACAATGATTCAACAACTTTAATATTTTAATCTCAACAAACAGTTATGCATTTAAAAAAGTTATCGGTAGCCTTGTTGCTGCTTTTACTCAATGCCCCGCTTCCGGCACAAGTAAAAGAAAAGCTCATCACCCTGAGCTTTGCCAACATTCCCCTGAAGGAAGCCATGGCGAAAATTGAACAGTCTACGGACTACACGTTCTTCTACGATGCCAGCCAGATCAACGTACAGCAGAAAGTCAGCCTGAAGGTGAAGGACGCCACCGCCCAGAACGCCATGACCGCCCTGCTGAAAGGAACGGGCCTGAAGTTCGAAGTGACCAACAGCCAGATTGTCATCTACCAGAAGAAGGCCGTCTCCGCACAGACCCCCATCACACTGGAAGGACAGATTGTCGACCAGGCCGGAGAACCCATCATCGGAGCCAACATCCTGGAACAGGGTACGACCAACGGTGTCATCACCGACATCGACGGGAAATACCGGCTCAACGTGAAGGCCGGTTCTACCATCCAGGTGACGTACATCGGCTTCACGACGCAGAGCTTCAAGGCTTCGCAGATGCCCTCCGTTGTCAAGATGAGTGAAGACAACAAGACCCTGCAGGAAGTGGTAGTGGTAGGTTACGGGACCCAGAAAAAAGCCAATTTGACGGGTGCTGTCGCCTCCATATCCAGCGATGTACTGGAGAACAAGCCTGTAACAAATATCGGACAAGCATTACAAGGAGTCATCCCTAATCTGAATGTGTCCTCCTCTACCGCTTCACCCAGCTCAGTTCCTTCGTTTAATGTCCGTGGAGGAACCTCTATGAGCCAAAATTCCAGCGGGACATGGCAAGTAGACGAAGGTAGTCCACTCATCCTAGTTGATGGTGTACAAATGGACGCAACCTACCTGAATATGCTCAATCCTAATGATATAGAAAGTATCTCGTTACTAAAAGACGCAGCGTCTGCAGCCATCTATGGTGCCCGTGCCACTTATGGCGTGATGCTGGTAACTACAAAATCAGGTAAGAAAGAACAAAAACCGACTGTTACATACACATTCAACATGCAGTGGAATACTCCCTCTCATCGTCCTGACATCATGGATGCTTACACCTTACAGTTGGCAGAAAATGAGCGTACAGAATGGACAGGCAACACTGTATCCGATTGGAGCATGCAATTACTGGAAGCAAAAAAGAAATGGCAAGAGAATCCGACTCCTGAAAATGCTTGGATTTATCAGCAGGGCAGTACTACCAAATTCTCTTGGGTGGCTAGTATGAACCCCTTCGACGAGATTGTACGTGACTGGAGTCCAACACAAAAGCATACCATCAGCGTCAATGGTGGTACATCAAAAAGTCGCTATTACTTGTCCTTAGGCTATCAAAACCAAGAAGGCATGTATAGCATCAATACCGACCAATCTAAACGCTATAATGGATTAATCAATATTGATACTGATATTACTGATTGGTTTAGCGTCAATGCAAAAATCAACTACAGCGTACAAAACCTGAACGAGCCTTATATGAACGCTCAAAAGGGAACACTTTGGTCTGCCATGATGGGGGAACCCGAACGGAATGTATGTTCTCCTATTAAAACTTCTTCCACAGACCCTATACCGGACGCATGGACAGACAATATCATCGGCTGGTTGGCATATGGTGCCACAAAGGAAACGAAACGAACCAGTACGGTCTTCAGTCTGAATCCTACCATCAATATCATGAATGGATTAAGTCTGAAGGGAGAATTCTCATACCGCCCGGAGGAATACTATTACAAGCAAGTAATTCCTACACGCAATTACGTGGTTGACAACTGGTCTTCGACCATTCAGACACATACCAACCCCTCAAGTATATCTGAAGATGTCAGTCATTCGGACTTCTATACCATCAATGCCTATGCAAACTTCAACCACAAATGGGGAAAACATGATGTAGCCGCAGTTGCCGGTTTCAACCAAGAATGGTACACCTACCGTTATACAGGTGCGAAGGCACAGGGTATCTTGACACCATCCATTCCTGTTATCAATGCCACGACAGGTGACCAATATGCATATGACAACGCCTCACACTGGGCCATTCGAGGAGCCTTCGCCCGCTTGAACTATAACTTCAACAACCGTTATCTGTTCGAGTTCAACGGTCGTTACGACGGAACATCTCGCTTCCGAAAGGAAGACCGTTTCAAATTCTTCCCTTCCTTCTCTGCGGGTTGGAGAATTTCTGAGGAGAAATTCATGAAAGAGACTCGTTCATGGCTGGACAATCTGAAAATTAGAGGTTCATGGGGGTCATTGGGCAACCAAAATGTTTCCAATTATGCCTACATTGCTTCATATGGTGATGTAAGCTACGTGAATTGGAACATGGGTGGGACACGGCCTATGGGTATAACTCCGTCCGGCCTCATCTCTCCGACACTGACTTGGGAAACAGCCACAACTTTGGATTTCGGAGTGGACATCACTCTTTTCCAAAACCGTTTGGATGCGTCATTCGATTGGTATAGCCGTCGCACCAAAGATATCCTGATGGCCGGTGACAAATATCCCAGTGTACTGGGTGCTTCAGCTCCAAAGAAAAACTCCGGTATCTTGCGAACCAATGGATGGGAACTTAGCTTGAAATGGCATGATCGATTGGAGAATGGCATCAAATACGATGTCAGCTTCGTATTGTCTGACTATATTTCCAAAGTTATCCGATTCGACGGAAATCCCAATAAATTATTGTCTTCATTGTATGCAGGAAAGACAATGGGAGAAATCTGGGGCTACAATTGTATTGGTATCCTGCAAGAATCCGATTTCGAAACCGATGAAAATGGCAAGCAAACCATCATTGGTGCCTCACAATCGAATATAGCCTCCACTTGGTATCCGGGCGATTTACGATTCGAAGACTATGGCGGACAGGAGGCCGATGATGAGCATCGTACCAGCATAGGAGCTGATGGGAAAGTGTCAACTGGTCAAAACACGGTCTACAACCCAGGTGACCGCAGTGTAATTGGTAATTCAACTCCCAGATTCCGTTTTGGACTAAATGGAAACATTTCGTGGAATAACCTTTCCCTCGGTGTCTTCTTCCAAGGAGTGGGTAAACGTGATATCTGTATCTCCGACAGAGCATTGTGGGGCGGTTCGAACACTTCGGGCAACATGGATACATACCTTAATTCTTGGCGTCCCGACCGCACAAATGCCAAATACCATATGTACGGACGTACCCAAAACTCATCCGTCAATTCTACGGCTAATTTGTACAACGCTTCCTACCTCCGGTTGAAGACCCTGAGTTTAGGATATTCACTACCTAAATCGTGGATATCCCGACTCAAACTCAACAATGTAACCATCAGCCTGTCTGGATATAACCTGTTCGAAATATCCGGAATACCTGACGTGTATGACCCTGAATCCATATCATCATCCTATCCTATGATGCGCTCTGTCGCCTTAGGTGCACAAATCAATTTTTAAACTATAGAATATGAAACTTAAGAATTACCTTGCAATAATTTGTCTGTCAGCTGCATTTACAGCCTGCAACGACGATTTCATGGAACGTTATCCGCTCGATCAAGTGATAGACGAGAACTTCTGGACAACAGAAAGCGACCTAAAATTATATCTGAACGGACTTTACCCTACCTATGTCATCGGACACGGAGACGGATGGTCCCAAAGCAAATACATCACTCCCTTGCCAGTCACCGGCAGTCCTTTGGCCTACGGAGACTTCTATTCCGATAACTGTGTAAGAACCGGCAGTGAACCTATCGAATTGGCTGGAATGAACAAGATACCGACCAGTGCCGGAAGTGGAGGCTGGTCGTGGACAAACCTGCGAAAAATCAACTTCTTCCTGGAACGATACCAACGTGCACAACTGTCCCAAGACCTTTTGGACAGATATGCAGGCGAGGCCTATTTCTTCAAAGCATGGGACTATTACCGTAAAGTACTTATCTTTGGAGATGTACCTTGGTTGACACGTGACCTGAACGTAGACTCGGAAGAGCTGTACGCTCCCCGTACCCCACGTTCAGAAGTCATGGACTCCGTGCTGTCGTGCATCAACAAGGCAGTAGCCGGCTTACCGGAAAAAGGAAAAGAGGAAAATGGACGTCTAAACAAAGATATGGCAAATTTCTTGAAGGCACGCATTTGTCTCTTCGAAGGCACCTATCGAAAATACCACACAGAACTCGGTCTGGACGGTTCCAAGTTCCTGCAAGAATGCCTGACTGCCTGCAATGCTTTGTTAGGTAAATACACACTCTATACTGACAATTCAGGAGAACCTTACTGGAAAATGTTCACGGCCTACAATTTCGACAACAATCCTGAAGTGATACTGGGACGTACATACATACAAGACCAGTTCGGTCATGCTTTCCAACGCTACTACGACCAGAACAACAGCAACCGTCAGGCAATGGGAGCAACCCGAGGATTTATCGATGAATACCTGTGTGCTGACGGCCGCCCCATCTATCTGAGTGGAACAGAAGGCCACTATGAGTCCAACCCATTGTTCGAAGGATATGGGATGTGGAAAGAGTTGGAAAACCGTGACCCACGTCTCACGCAAACAGTCTGCCGACCAGGAGAGCATGTCACCATCTACGAAGGAGGTGTGGTCTCTTTGGGCCAAAATGGTATCAATTATCCTAAGTTGAACTACAACACCAGCGGATCGACTGTTACCGGCTACCGCATTATCAAACACTGGATGGGGGATATGGAAGAGCAAGACCGGGTCACCAATGGCCTCCAAGCAGCCATCGAGTTCCGTTATGCGGAGCTGTTGCTGATGTATGCAGAAGCCAAATGTGTATTGGAAGGTACATTATCGCAAGAGGACGTTGACTTGACCATCAATGCACTGAGGAAACGTGCAGGATTTGATTTCAACAAATATCCATCAGCCAGACTGATGGTTGGACAAGAACCTGGAGACCCGAGACTTGACCAAATTTATGCAAAGAAACTGGACTACGAGGTTTCTCCTTTGCTCCGCGAAATTCGTCGCGAACGGAGAATCGAGCTGGCTATGGAGAACAGACGGTACGAGGATCTGATGCGATGGAAAGCAGGCAACTTGTTGACAATCCCCATCAGAGGGACAAAAATGACAGATGAAATGCTGGAACTTTACAGCGGAGCACATGAAAAGAAGGACACTTCCAAGCCAGGAGCAGAACGCTTCAGTGCCACAAAAGTTACGGTCGACAAGGACATCTTCTTGGATGAAGACGGATTCCTGATAGGTTATCCCAAGAGTCCTTATAAACATACCATCAAAGGAGAATTACCATGGAGCGACTACAGATATGTATGGCCGATTCCAAGAGAAGAAATCACCATGAATCCCCAACTTGAACAGAATAAAGGTTGGGAAGAGGCCGAAAACGACAAATAGTCCTGACTTCATTATAAGATACAAAGGGCAAGGGCAATAAAAAACTTTCGTCATACTATAGACAAAATAGATTTATGCCTTTGTCCCTTTGTTTTCTATTCGTACTTCTCATTTCACAAATTTCTTTATTATCTTTACAAAATCATTACTAAAAGCCTCATGAAGAAGTTAATTTTGTTAGCCATAACGATTATTGGATTAATCTCTTACTCACAAGCCCAGCCCCGCCCGTTACCGGCGGAACAGGAAATCCCTTTGCAGTACGGGGCAGACCGGCTGGGCAAACGACAGGATGCCGCCATGCAGCAGTTCCGCAACCACCGCCTGGGAGCCTTCATCCATTGGGGGCTGTATGCCATCCCCGGCGGCGAATGGAAGGGCAAAATGTACCCCGGCGCTGCCGAATGGCTGAAGTCGTGGGCCAACGTCCCTTCTGATGAATGGATGCAGCTGATGCAGCAATGGAACCCCACCCGCTTTGATGCCAAGGCATGGGCCAGGATGGCCCGGCAGATGGGGGTGAAATACGTGAAGCTCACCACCAAGCATCACGAAGGCTTCTGCCTGTGGCCCAGCCAGTACACCTCGTACACCGTGGCCAACACGCCCTACAAGAAAGACCTGCTCGGCGAGATGGTCAAGGCCTACAACGAGGAAGGCATCGATGTGCACTTCTATTTCTCGGTGATGGACTGGAGCCATCCCGACTGGCGCTACGACCTGAAGACCCGTGAAGACAGCGTGGCCTTCCGGCGGTTCCTGGACTTTACGGACAACCAGCTGCGCGAACTGGCCACCCGCTACCCCACCGTCAAGGACTTCTGGTTCGACGGCACCTGGGACAGCAGCATCAAGAAAAACGGCGGGTGGACGGCCCACGTGGAACGGATGCTGAAAGAGCTGGTGCCGGGCGTGACCATCAACAGCCGCTTGCGGGCCGATGACTACGGGAAACGACACTTCGACTCGAACGGCCATCTGATGGGCGACTACGAATCGGGCTACGAGCGGAAGCTGCCCGACCCCGTGAAGGATCTGAAGGTGACCCGTTGGGACTGGGAGGCCTGCATGACCGTACCCGAAAACCAATGGGGCTACCACAAGGACTGGTCGCTCAGCTATGTCAAGACACCGGTGGAGGTGCTGGAACGCATTGTACATGCCGTCTCTATGGGCGGCAACATGGTGGTCAACTTCGGGCCTCAGCCCGACGGAGACTTCCGCCCGGAGGAGAAGGAGCTGGCTGCCTCCATCGGACGCTGGATGAAGCAGAACGGAGAAAGCATCTATGGCTGCGACTATGCCGGGCTGGAGAAACAGGACTGGGGCTACTACACCCGCAAGGGGAACAACATCTACATGGTGGTCTTCAACCAGCCCTTCTCGCACCGGCTGAAGGTGAAGGTGCCCCGGAAGCTGCGCATCAACGCTGCCCGTACCCTCGACGGAAAGAAGGTGGAGGTGACAGAAGCGGCCCGCGACGAATACATCGTGCTGGCAGACCGCTTTGCCTCCGAGAAAGAACCTTTCGTCATCTGCCTGAGCGTGGAAGACGGGAGCGCGGACAGCAGCCGCTACCGCGATGCCTTACCTGAGCGGTTCCATCCCACTATCTATAATTACCTGACCCTTATTACCTATTATTACCTAACCCTAATTACTTTACTAACTATCAACTAACCCATAAGATGAAACAATTACTTTTTCTCTTCTGCGCCGCAGCAGCTTCCCTCCTGGGAAGCGCCTCGGCACATGCGCGTGAAGTCACTTCCTTCTGCAACGGATGGGAGTTCAAGAAAGGTCCCATTGCCGCCGAACCGGTAAAGGCTGTCGCAGCCTGGAACGGGAAGTGGGAAGCGGTGGAAATCCCCCACACCTGGAACGCCACCGACATGCAGACCAAGTACAACGATTTCTATGCCGGTCCCTGCTACTACCGGAAAACCTATGTCTGTCCCGACAACCTGCGCGACAAGCGGGTGTACCTGCGCTTCGAAGGAGTCGGCGCCTGTGCGGAAGTCTATGTCAACGGACAGCTGACAGGCACCCACAAGGGAGGCTACTCGGCCTTCGCTGTGGAAATCGGCAGTGCCCTCAAGGCCGGCGAATCCAATGAAATCATCGTCAAGGCCGACAACCAGTCGCGCCCCGATGTCATCCCGGTCAACCACTCCCTGTTCGGTGTCTACGGCGGCATCTATCGTCCCGTATGGTTAGTGGTCACCGAACCGACGCATATCAGTGTGACCGACTGCGCCTCGCCGGGTGTCTATATCACCCAGAAAAACGTGTCCAAGCGGTCGGCCGATGTAGCTGTCAAGGTCAAGCTGGACAACAACAGCCTGCAGCCCGTTGCCGTGACCTTGGAAAACACCCTCTACACCCAGGAGGGCCGGACGGTGGCCACCGACCGCCAGCACATCGACCTCACGCCCCAAGGCACCCAGTCGATTCAGTCCGCTTTCCGCCTCTCCCGTCCCCATCTGTGGCAAGGTCGGGAAGACCCTTATCTGTATAAGGTGGTGACCCGTCTGCTCCGCGACGGGCAAGTCATCGACGAAGTGACGCAGCCGCTAGGCCTGCGCAAATACGAAATGGTGGCCGGAAAAGGATTCTTCCTGAACGGCCAACGCTATCCCATGTACGGCGTGTGCCGCCACCAGGACTGGTGGGGACTGGGCAGTGCCCTGAAGAACGAACACCACGACTTCGACCTGTCGCAGATTATGGAAGTGGGCGCCACCACCGTGCGCTTCGCCCATTACCAACAATCGGAATACCTCTACTCCCGCTGCGACTCGCTAGGTCTCATCATCTGGGCAGAGATTCCGTTCGTGAACCGGGTGACGGGAGAGGAAGCTGAAAATGCCAAGAACCAGCTCCGCGAACTCATCCGGCAGAACTTCAACCACCCGTCCATCTACGTGTGGGGACTCCACAACGAGGTCTATCATCCGCATGCCTACACCGCACAGCTCACGGCTGAGCTGCACGACCTGGCCAAGACGGAAGACCCCGACCGCTACACCGTGTCGGTGAACGGCTACGGACACATGGAACATCCGGTGAACCTGAATGCCGACATCCAGGCCATGAACCGCTACTTCGGCTGGTATGAAAAGAAAATCAAAAACATCGACGAATGGATTGAGGGACTGGAGACCAACTATCCACACCAGCGCTTCATCCTGTCGGAATATGGGGCGGATGCCAACATCGCCCATCAGACTGAGTTGCTGGGCGAATCGCTGAAATGGTGGGAACAATACTATCCCGAGACCTTCCAGACCAAGGTGCATGAATACCACTGGAGCGTCATCGCCCGTCACCCCTACATTCTGGCCTCCTATCTCTGGAACTCGTTCGACTTCGCTACGCCGATGGCTAGTCGCGGCGGTGTCATTGCCCGCAACATGAAGGGCCTGATGACCTTCGACCGCAAGACCCGCAAGGACTCATTCTACTGGTACAAGGCCAACTGGAGCAAGGAGCCGGTGGTCTACCTCACGCAGCGCCGCAATGTGGAGCGCGAACGGAAGCAGACCTCCGTCACCGTCTATTCGAACATCGGTACTCCCAAGGTGTACCTGAACGGTACGGAGCTGACGGGCATCCGTCAAGGCTACACGGCTGTCCATTATGTATTCGACCAGGTGACACTGGCCGACGGGAAGAACGTACTGAAGGCCATAGTGACCCGCGACGGAAAGGAATACACCGACGAAATCGTCTGGCAGTATAACGGCGAACAAGACCGGGGAACCGAATCGTACGAAAACAAGAATGTCCATTCCGGATTCTAAAAAAAAGAAAGATTCTAAAAAAAAGAAAACATGAGTATCCGAACCCTTTTACCCCTGTTCCTCCTCTGCCTCTGCGGAGGACCTGCTATGGCCCAACAGGAAATCGACATGAGCGGCACCTGGGAATTCGAGACCGACCTGATGGATTTCCGTCGGGCCTCGGTAGAAATCCGGGGAGACGGCCATCTGCACGAAACCATCCAGCTGCCCGGCATCACCGATGACTACGGCATCGGCCACCGTACCTCCTACAAATACTACGACCGCCTGACCCGCAAGTGCGAGTATATGGGTCCGGCGTGGTACCGCAAGTATATCGATGTACCCGCCGAATGGGAGGGCAAACGCATCTACCTGTACCTGGAGCGGGCACACTGGCTGACCTCCATCTATCGCGGGCGCAACGAGGTGAACCGCTGCGACTACGTGAGTGTCCCTCATGTACACGACCTGACCGGTTATCTGAAACCCGGACAGACCGACATCCTGGACCTGATGATCGACAACCGTTTTCAATACAATACGCACAAGTGGGACCATGCCCACACGGAATATACACAGATCAACTGGAACGGTGCCATTGGAGAGGTGAAGCTCGTAGCCCGTGACTCCGTATTCATCGACGATCTGCAAGTCTACCCGGACGTAGCGCACAAGTCCATTCGCGCCGAATTACAACTGCAGAACACTACCGGTCATGCGGTGAAAGGCGAAGCGACCTTCATCGTAGCAGGTAACGGACTGCGCGTTGAACATCGCATACCCATTCACTCCGCCGATAGCCTCATCTCGCTGACCACCCAGCTAGCCTTGGGAAGCAAGGCCCGTCTGTGGGACGAGTTCACCCCCAACCTCTACACGTTGGACTGCCGGTTGCAGACAGAATCGGCCCTGCCGGCTACCGACAGCCGCCAGGTAACCTTCGGGTTGCGGGAAGTACGTTCCGAAGGCAACGACATCCTGCTCAACGGACACCGCATCCACCTGCGCGGCACTGTCAACAACGCCGAATTTCCGCTCACCGGCCATGTTCCGATGGATGATGCCTCGTGGAAACGCCTCTTCACCATTCTCAAAGACTACGGCATGAACCACATGCGCTTCCATTCGTGGTGCCCGCCTGCCGCCTGCTTCCGAATGGCCGACAAGATGGGCGTCTACCTCGAGGTGGAAATGCCCATGTGGGGAGCCGATGGCAAGCCCGGAGACGAACGACGCAACGACTTCTTCCGCCGCGAGCTGCAGGCCATCCTCAAAGAATACGGCAATCATCCCTCCTTCCTGCTGTACTGCAACGGGAACGAGCTGGAGGGAGATTTCGGTTTCCTGGAAGAGCTGACACACTATGGGCGCGAAAAAGACCCTCGCCGCCTCTACAGCGGTTCGACCGCCCGACGCCACGTCCAGTCGGAGCAGTTCTACATTTCCCATCGTTCGGATAAAGGCGGCGTAACCATCTATGACGGCCGTCCCTACACCGACTGGGACATCAATGCCGGACACGGCACCGGCCAGCCCATCATCAGCCACGAGACAGGTCAACGCTGCGTCTATCCCAACTTTGACGACATTCCCCGTTACACGGGCCCCGTCGAAGCACGCAACCTGAAAGTCTACCGCGATTCGCTGGCAGCTCATGGCATGCTGGAACTGGCACGCGACTTTTACCGGGTGACCGGCCAACAGACCCGCGTAGAATACAAGGATGTCATCGAAGGCCAGCTGCGCAGCTCGCTCTCTTCAGGCTTCCAGCTGCTCAGTCTGGTGGATTTCCCGGGGCAAGGCTATGCTCCTGTCGGCATCCTCGACGCGTTTTGGGAAAGCAAAGGCATCCTGAAGCCCGAAGAATTTCGCCGTTTCTGTGCGCCTACCGTCCCGCTGCTCCGGTTTAAGAAACGCTCGCTCTACAACGACGAAACGTTCTCGGCGAAGGCAGAAGTCTACCATTACGGACCGGCCCCCCTACACAAGGCATCCGTCCGCTGGGAAGTAACCGATGCGTCCGGTCAGATTTTATACAAGGGACGACTCCGTTCGCTGACCATTCCTAACTATGCGGTAACGCCGGTTGACTCCTTCTCGTTCTCGCTGGAGAAGGTACCGGCCAACACCCGCCTGACCATCCGTCTTAGGGTCGGCAACCAACTGTCCAACGAGTGGAACATCTGGGTCTATGCCCGTCGGCAGGCCAAAGACCTGCTGGCATCAGACGACCAGGTGCTCTACGCTTCCCGCTATACGGAGCAGGTAAAGTCCGCCTTGCGCAATGGAAAGACGGTGGTGCTGCTGCCCCAACCGAAAGCCATCAAGGGACGGCGTTCATACTTCCACAACCATTTCTGGAATCCCATCATGTTCAAATGGGCACCGCTCACACTGGGTAACCTGATTCACAACGACCATGCAGCCTTCAGCGAATTCGTGACGGAGGACCATCTGGACTGGCAGTGGTGGGACATTCTGTCGTATGCCAAGGTGATGGAAATGGACAACACCCCGAAAGAGCTGCTGCCCTTCATCCAGCCCATCGACACGTATCAGCACAACCACAAACTGGGCATCGGATTCGAGGCCAGGATGTCCAACGGTAAGTTGCTGGTACTGGCGCTCGACGTAACGACCGACTGGGACAAACGGCCTGCCACACAGCAGTTGCTACATAGCATCCGTTCGTATGTGACCAGCAGCAGCTTCCAACCCCAAGTCGTTTTGGACGAATCGTTCCTCACTTCGCTCTACGGCGATGCGCAGCAATCGGAAGAGAACTATGAACAAGATGATTTTCTGAACTCCTTCCACAATAAGTAAGGTTCTTTCATGCTGAACATAGTGAAGTCACAGATGTATAACCAACATTAAACCATAAGAATGATGATACGTAGTATGATTACCTTTTGCTTGCTATGGCTTTCAGCAAGCTGGCTGTATGCACAACCCGTTACCTCCCCTGCCCCGGCACAAGACAACCGGTGGGAATACTTCGTGGGCAACACAAAGGACAACACCACACCTCGCTTTGAATGGCGCGGCTTCATGCTGGACGAAAGCCGCCATTTCTTCGGAAAGGAAAAGGTCAAACAATACCTCGACCTGATGGAGAAACTGCGGCTGAATGTCTTCCACTGGCATCTGACCGATGTGCCGGGATGGCGGATCGAAATCAAGCGCTATCCCAAGCTGACAACCATCGGTGCACGGGGGAACTGGCACGACCCGAATGCCGAGCCCGCATTCTATACCCAAGAGGACATCCGGGAGATTGTGGCCTATGCCGCCGAACGCCACATCATGGTTGTCCCCGAGATTGACATGCCCGGACATGCCACGGCAGCTTGTCGGGCCTATCCCGAGCTGTCGGGCGGCGGTGACGGATTTACTTTCCATCCATGCCGGGAAGAGACCTTCCAGTTCATCAGCCACGTGCTGGACGAGGTGGTGGAACTGTTTCCTGCTCCCTACATCCACATCGGCGGCGACGAAGTGCACTTCGGCAACCAGGAATGGTTTACGGACCCGTATATCCAGTCGTTCATCCAATCGCACAAGCTGGTGAACGAAAGCGGACTGGAGCATTACTTCGTTCGGCGGGTAGCCGACATCGTTGCCTCGAAAGGCAAGACCATGATTGGCTGGGACGAGATTGTCGATGCGGAAGTATCGCCTCAAAAGGCCATGGTGATGTGGTGGCGGCACGACCGGAAGTACCAGTTGGTGAAGGCCCTCGAACGGGGCTACCGGGTCATTCTTACACCCCGTCTGCCCATGTACGGCGACTTTGTACAATTTCCCACCCATCGGGTAGGGCGCAGGGAAAGCTGCAATATGCTGGAGAATATTTACAGTTTCCCCGATCCGCTGCTGCATTTGGCCAAAGGCTACGAAAGCCAGCTCATGGGCCTGCAGTGCTGCATGTGGACCGAGCGCATCGCCGATCCCCACCGGTTGGACTTCATGACCTTCCCCCGCCTCTTCGCCGTAGCTGAAGCGGCATGGACTCCTGTCAACCAGAAGAATTACGGCAGATTTCTGAAGAAACTGATGGATTGGCTGCCCCTGTTGCAGCAACTAGGTATCTCCTATTTTGACCCGTTCGCTCCGCTCTCTACGCCTGAGCCTCCAGCCCCCGACAAGGAGGATCCGCTGAAGAACGGCTAACCCACATTACAACCATTAGCTACGGTATAACAATTCTCCGATATCCCCGTTTGGGGTGGGTAGCATTTCTTTGTATCCAGATTGTCAATGTATTCGTGCTAAAAGCCACGCCAAGCAACAGACACTTCTTCGATAGGCATCAAACGAACTTTTGACAGAAGGCAGAAGAACATTTGGTAGCAAGCAGAAGGTGACGATAGGTATCTTTAAGGGTGTCTATTCATCCCTATCAGGGCATCAGAAGACAGACTTTCCAGAGAGTATCAGCACCGTTCTTTATCCTACGCAAGAAGTGTCGGCCGGATGCTCCTTGCATCGCAGTCGATATGAGGTTAAAGAGTGTAGGAAAGAAATACAATGTCCATGAAAACAGGAATGTATCCTAACTGCACCAAGGAACGAGGGTGTGTCAAAATCAGCATCGCCTATCTGATTGTTATTCTGAGCGTAGCGAAGAATCTGAATACGCTTTACAGATTGACTTCGTCAATGACAAGCAAAATAAAAGGCGTTTTCTATTTTGACACACCCTGTTCCTTGGTGGTTGTTGAATAGCCTTGTTCCAGTATACACGGGCTACTCAATCAGCGGTTCGTCACTCCCAACTACGGAGCATATAATGCGGCGAACAGAGGAAACCTCCACTTCGGCCACAGTCGCATTGTTGATTCTCACATTCGGACTCTCCATCAGTTCCCATAAGGGTATCAGTAGCGGCCGCCTCTACTCCTCCTCCGGATTGGCTGGTTCAGCTGGCGTACGGCGAAGCTTTATCGGATAAATGTATTGACGCCCTCCTTGCCAAACAGGGCGACTGACCGTCTTTACATAGTCTTTTCCGTCAATGGTCAGCAGGATGTCCGCAGAAGAACTTTCCTCTTCCATGCCGTTGTCGGTAGGCAGCACCAGCAAGTCAATAACAGTTGCCTCCACAGAAAGCAGTGAATCCATCTCGGCCACAACACAGGCCTTATCACCTGCCTCTTTCTCGATGCCTCCATTGACAAGACTCATCTTCCCTGCCATAGAAACACAGTCACTCTCCCCACCGTTCTGAACACGTACACGGGTCAGCCTTCCCTCGCCTACATCCTCCGCATCGCGGATGACGGACACAGAAATCCGTGCCAATGCATGACGGAAGCCAATATTCGCCGTAGGATGTTCAGGAGTAACGTCCCCTGCATTCCCATGCAAGATATCCAACTGACGACTCAGGTCGATAGCAATGGAATCGCCATTGGTCATCACCTGCTCATCATAAGGAGCATAGGCATATACCATCGCCTTTTTGTCAGCCTGCAGGGCGATGCGAGTGTCCATCACCCACTGGTTTCCATCGAACGTAGCAAGAAGGTTCGAGCAATTCTGATCCGACAAGTAAGGGTTTCCTTCTGCATCCCTGACAAAGATGCCAATCCGGTCACCTTCCTGAAAGCCCGTGGAATCTATAGCCGCACGGTTGACACCTCCTTCTTCCACCTTGGCTTCTATGGCCAGATAAGCAGCTGGCTGTTCTACGGAAGGGGTCACATCGTCCGTACAGGCAACCATCATGCCTGCTGTCAGCAGACATGAAAATAAATAAGATAGTATTGTTTTCATAAAATCAGCTGTCAATTAGTCGTTCACCACATTTTCGTTATCCGTGTCCTCAGTCACGCCATCCGTGATTATCGTCTCTTCATCGGTTACGCAATCCCAAGGAAGAATCACAGCCTCACTGATATGCACCGTATCCGCATCGAAGATGACATCGTATGTATATTGCTGCCCTGCTCTCCATTCACCGATTGGCAACTGCACCTGCCTTTCTTGCCCATCAGCAAAGAAGAACGTCAGTTCCCTAGAATCCTCCGTTTCCATGGGAATCACGAGGAAATCGAACGAGGCGAACTCTTGCGTCACTTCCTGGAAGAGAGGGAACGTGTATTCTGACAAGAAACCGGATGTCAGTTGCTGATTCAGTACATCCCAAGTGGCAGTCTGATACAACGGCGACACACCTATACCTGAAAGAAAGAAGTGGTTCATTATGTTTTCCGTTTGCCTCACTCGGAAAGTAAGGCGAGCCAGAACATGCCGGAAAGCCACTGTAGCCACCGGATGCTCATTGTTCACCGATGCAGGCTGGTCTTCTTCCACACTCACTCCATACAAGAGATCTACCTGATCACGGATATTGACTTCCATCACTCCCTGGGACATAGTTTCCGAATACGGATAATAGGCCTTCAGATAGCGGGGCTCAGCATCCAGCATCACCGGGGATGTCATCGAGCAACTCCCATCGTAAAAGACAGACAAATTACAAATCGCCTCGTCCACCGTACCTTCCGGATAAGCTGTGGTACCAAATATTCCAAACGATGTCTGATAGGGGATTGTTGTCCCTTCAATAACTGAACGGCCGTTCCCACCGGCCACACGGATTTCCAACGGAACCTTCCTGTCGCTCTCCTGTGTTCCCGCTTCATCGCTGCAGGCCGTCCCCAGGAAGAGGCAACCTGTCAAAGCCAGTATTGAGTTGATTAGCTTCATAATGATGTAGATTTACTTAATGATAATTGTACCTCCTTCGTTGTTCTCCCAATCCTCCAGACGGACATCTCCTATCTGCAGGCCACTGGAAGTGACCGTCACAGGATAAACATAATGTAGGCCAGATTCCCAGTCCGTATCACCGAACGGAGCAGCAAGCCGACTCTCCTGACTTCCCTTCTCCGTGAGCGACAACACCACTTCACCTTGCAAGAAGGATGTGGGAACCACATAAAAATCGATGACAGCTGCCTTCTCGGAATCAAGGCGCACGTCGCAATCAACCAAGAGTCCATCATGGTTCTCTTCTACCACTGGAGTCATCTTCTGCGTCCACATATCAAAATCGGCCCATCGCACGATAGCGGATCCCTGCTGGCCGTTCTGTAAAGCCACGGTTCCCAAGGTATAATCCACATTGCTTACTTCGGAGGTCTGCACTTCTAGTGTCACCTTGGCCATGCGATGATATAAGTCGATGTCTGCATACGGAGACTGAGAATGGACAGGTCCGCTGACTCCCGCCAAAAAATCCGTATTGGCAGCCACCCGCACCTGATGGAATTCCCCATAGTTCTCTTGATAGGGGGCATACACTGCAAAATACTTGGCAGCTTCCTCTATATCAAACGTCACCGGCAATGCCCAGGCACCGTTCTCATAGCTTACATACAAATTAGACGCTTCCACCAGACAGTCCTCACCTCCTTCCGGCAGGCTATAGAGAAACGCTCCCATCGAGTCATCCACATATGGAAGCCGTCTGGACTCTGCACCTAAAGCTGTCCAATCCCACAAGAATACCTTGCCGATACCCACTGCTGGCAAGGTGGTGAACATCTGGATATTACCCACCACATTCGTCTGTCCATCCGATGCACTCAACGCTACATAATAAGTAGTGTTAGGCGACAGTGAAGACAATACTCCTTCGTAACTGCCGGTTGCAGCATCCGTCAACCGCGCCTCCACCTGCCACGCATCCGACAGATCCGGTAAAGTGGACAACAAAAACGAGCAGATTGAAGACACATCAACATAACCTGTGACCTTCGCTTCCTCACGGCCAATCTCCCGTACTTCCTCCGTACGTACTGTAGGCTCTGTTCGTACTGGCTCTTCCACCGACTGGCAGGCCACTGCCCACAAACAAGAGAACAATAAAGTCAATATAACATGAATTCCTTTCATATTCATTGTCTATTAAAGGGTTAAAAACTATATCCGATTCCGGCATTCGCCGCAAAATTAACTCCATCGGACACACTCATCATCGCACCAGCATTGACCGTAAACTGACCCATCTGGAGCAGCAGGCCATAGTCGGCCATCAGACCTGAATAGGAATACTCCTTGTTCTTGACATACCTCCCGTCCGTCAGCTGCCAAGCCACCTTTCGGTTCACAAACCCTAAACCTGCATACGCATAAACAGGACACTTCAACCGATACATCGCTCCAGCAGCAAACGACATATAACTGCGCTTATCCTTTCCTGTCGTCCACGGCAGCACGCCAGAAGAAGCGGTATAAATGCCTTGAGTTTTTTCGGAAGGCGAATAAACAAATTTCACATAGACTCCCCACTGCTTTACGATAGCCGCCATCAGTCCGAAAGCGGGATTGGACGTATCACTTTCGGGAAACACCACCTGTGGGCTGACTATCCAAGTATAAGTCTGAGGCTCCAGCCGCCACCGACTGATGCGTTCCATCCGGAACACCATATCAACAGCCGGTGCCTGAATTTGGGTTTGCATACCGCTGTACATCACACACACCTCCTGTACCGGTGCCACAGTCTGTAACTGGAACTTCCCATCCACCCCCGTACTAATGGACAGGGACGCTCCCACCAAACGTACGTCCACTTTCGCTCCTGCGAGTGGCTTACCGTTCATGTCGGTCACAACGCCACTGACAAGGTGCTGCGCTGACAACGAACAGACAGCAACCAACAGCAGGCATAACAACATCATAGATCTTCTCATAATGCAATCCTACATAACCTTTTGTTAACGACACTATCTTTCATTTCCTCTTTGTAAAAATTCGAGCATCCCGCATTCGTCCGAACTTTTGTTGCCTCAATGGTTTTGACTGCTCTAGTGTCGCTATAAAAGCAGAAAACCGGAAAAGCATGCAAAGATAAGCATAATATCAATTGGGACAGGTACGAGAGCCCCCAAAAATATCATTCAATCGTTCCACAATTCTCATTTCCATTTCATGCAAAATGAAATAAGCGTATTGTGCCTGTAATACGCAGGAATAAGAGTACGACGAGCAATCCTTATCAAACAATTTTATTCACACGAAAGTTGAGCGATACGAAATGGTCGCCTGATGACAATAAAAAGCAAAAGCTAAGTGATAGATAATTCTATACTTAGCTTTTCATGTACCCAGACCCGGGGTCGAACCGGGATGGAGGTGAATCCACTGGTGTTTGAGACCAGCGCGTCTACCGATCCCGCCATCTGGGCATTTCCTCAAATGCGCTGCAAAGGTAGAAAGTTTTCTGGTAACTTCCAAACTTTTGGCACACTTTATTCAAAAAAAATAGAAAGAAATACCGCTGAAGAAGGACTGGACAAAGCCTGAATCCTCCTCAGCGGTATATCCGTATAGAGCAGATTATTCTACATCACTATAGTCGAGCACATTCTTGCGGTTGGCAAGGATACGGTCGTATTCTTCCTTCGAGCCGACGATAATCTTGTCGAAGTCGCGCTGACCGGTACCGGCCGGAATCAAGTGACCGCAGATAACGTTCTCCTTCATACCTTCCAGACGGTCTACCTTGCCGTTGATGGCCGCTTCGTTGAGCACCTTCGTCGTTTCCTGGAAGGAAGCTGCCGACATGAAGCTGGAAGTTTGCAGAGCGGCACGGGTAATACCTTGTAGAATCTGGGTTGAGGTAGCAGGCACTGCATCGCGCACTTCCACCGGTTTCATATCACGACGCTTCAGCATACTGTTCTCGTCGCGCAGCTTACGGGCTGTCACAATCTGACCCGGCTGCAGGTTTTCTGAATCACCGGCATCAACTACCACCTTCTTGCCCCAGATACGGTCGTTCTCTTCGTTGAACTCCAGACGGTCTACCACCTGCTGTTCCAGGAAGCGGGTATCACCCGGTTCGTCAATCTGTACCTTGCGCATCATCTGGCGGACGATGATTTCGAAGTGCTTGTCGTTGATCTTTACACCCTGCAGACGGTAAACGTCCTGGATTTCGTTCACGATGTACTCCTGTACAGCCGTGGGACCTTTAATGGCCAGGATATCGGCAGGCGTGATGGCACCGTCGGACAACGGCGTACCGGCACGTACATAGTCGTTCTCCTGTACCAGAATCTGCTTGGAGAGGGCAACGAGGTACTTACGGACATCACCGGTTTTCGAAGTAACGATGATTTCGCGGTTACCACGCTTGATTTTACCCATGGTGATTTCACCATCGATTTCAGAAACAACGGCGGGATTCGACGGGTTACGGGCCTCGAACAGCTCGGTAACACGAGGAAGACCACCGGTGATATCACCCGCCTTACCGACGGCACGCGGAATCTTCACCAGGATGTCACCCGACTTCACGATGTCTTTGTCTTCGACCACGACGTGGCCACCCACCGGCAAGTTGTACGTACGGATAATGTTTCCGTTTTCGTCGAGGATGTGCAGCGAAGGAATCTTGTTCTTGTCCTTCGATTCGGTAATGATGATTTCACGCAGACCGGTGGCTTCATCGGACTCTACCTTATAGGTAACGTTCTCGATTACTGACTCGAAGTCGACCTTACCGCCGGCTTCGGTGACGATAACGGCATTAAACGGATCCCACTTGGCAATGAGCTTGCCCTTTTCGACCACTTCACCGTCGGACGCATACAGTTTCGAACCATAAGGTACGTTGTGCGTAGAAAGAATGATGCCGGTATTCTCGTCGATGAAGCGTACTTCGGCCAGACGACCTACGACAATCTTCACCGGTTCGCCGGTTTCTTCTACTGCATCTACGGTACGCAGTTCTTCAAATTCCAGACGGGCGGGGTTCTTGGCAACAATGGTAGCGTTGGCGGCCATGTTACCGGCAATACCACCGGCGTGGAAGGTACGCAGAGTCAGCTGAGTACCCGGTTCACCAATAGACTGTGCAGCGATGACACCGACTGCCTCGCCCTTCTGCACCATACGGCTGGAAGCCAGGTTGCGGCCATAACACTTTGCGCAGACACCCTTCTTGGATTCACAGGTCAATACCGAACGGATTTCGACACTTTCAATCGGTGATTGCTCGATTTCTTCGGCAATGGTTTCCGTGATTTCCTCACCGGCAGCCACAATGAGCTTGCCTGTCGTAGGATGGATAATATCATGGACGGATACACGGCCCAGAATACGTTCGTACAGCGTAGCGATGACTTCATCGTTGTTCTTCAATGCTGTACAAACCAATCCGCGCAATGTTCCACAGTCTTCTTCGTTGATGATGACATCGTGGGACACATCGACCAGACGACGGGTCAGATAACCGGCGTCGGCTGTCTTCAAGGCCGTATCGGCTAGACCCTTACGGGCACCGTGGGTGGAAATAAAGTACTCCAGCACGGACAAACCTTCCTTAAAGTTTGATAGAATCGGGTTCTCGATAATCTGTGCGCCTTCAGCACCGGCCTTCTGCGGCTTCGCCATCAGACCACGCATACCGGACAACTGACGAATCTGTTCTTTTGAACCACGGGCACCGGAATCCAGCATCATGAAGACGGAGTTGAAGCCCTGGTCGTCGTTCTTGATCGTCTTGTACAAGATATCGGACAAGTCGCTGTTGACGTGGGTCCATGTATCGATGACCTGGTTGTAACGTTCGTTGTCTGTGATGAAACCCATGTTATAGTTCATCATGATCTGCTCGACTTCTTCGTTACCTCTCTTCACCAGTTCTTCCTTCTCCTTCGGGATGATGATATCGCCCAAGTTGAAGGACAGACCGCCTTCGAAGGCCTTACGGTAACCAAGATTCTTGATACCATCAAGGAAGTCGCACGCACGGGCAACACCGACACGCTTGATGACATCGCTGATGATGTCACGCAATGACTTCTTGGAGATGATGAGGTTGAGGTAACCGCATTCGTCGGGAACCAGTTCGTTCACGATGATACGGCCTACCGAGGTTTCCTTAATCATCTTCTTCACGATATTGCCGTTTTCATCGAGGTCGTTGGTCAGCACGCTGATAATGGCGTGGATGTCCACCTTCCCTTCGTTATAGGCAATCATGGCTTCTTCAGGACCGTAGAAAATCAGGCCTTCTCCCTTTGCTCCTTTACGCAGCTTAGTGATGTAGTACAACCCCAACACCATATCCTGTGCAGGCACGGTGATCGGCGCACCATTGGCCGGGTTCAGGATGTTGTGCGACTGCAGCATCAGCAGCTGGGCCTCAAGAACAGCCTCATTGCTCAGCGGCAAGTGAACGGCCATCTGGTCACCGTCGAAGTCGGCGTTGAAGGCCGTACATGCCAACGGGTGGAGCTGAATGGCCTTACCTTCAATCATGCGGGGCTGGAACGCCTGGATACCCAGGCGGTGCAGGGTCGGTGCACGGTTCAGCAACACAGGGTGTCCCTTCATCACGTGTTCCAGGATGTCCCAGATGACGGATTCCTTGCGGTCGACAATCTTCTTGGCCGACTTCACGGTCTTCACGATACCGCGCTCGATGAGTTTACGGATAATGAACGGCTTGTAGAGTTCAGCAGCCATGAGCTTGGGAATACCACACTCACCCATCTTCAGTTCCGGACCTACGACGATAACCGAACGGGCTGAATAGTCCACACGTTTACCCAACAGGTTCTGACGGAAACGTCCCTGTTTACCTTTCAGGCTGTCGGACAACGACTTCAGCGGACGGTTGGCATCGGTCTTCACAGCACTGGACTTGCGAGAATTATCGAACAATGAATCGACAGCTTCCTGCAACATGCGCTTTTCATTGCGCAGGATGACTTCGGGAGCCTTGATTTCGATGAGTCGCTTCAATCGGTTGTTGCGGATGATGACACGACGATAAAGGTCGTTCAGGTCGGAGGTAGCGAAACGACCTCCGTCCAGCGGAACCAACGGACGCAATTCGGGGGGGATAACCGGCACGATGCGGACAATCATCCATTCGGGCTTATTGCGGCCACGCGAAGCACGGAAGGACTCCACCACCTGCAGGCGCTTCAGCGCTTCGTTCTTGCGCTGCTGCGAAGAATCATTGTTGGCCTTGTGACGCAACTCGTACGACAAGGAGTCAAGGTCCAGGCCCAACAGGAGGTCGTAAATGGCTTCGGCGCCCATCTTGGCGATGAACTTATTGGGGTCTGTATCTTCGAGGAACTCGTTTTCTTTCGGCAACGTTTCCACGATATCCAGGTATTCTTCTTCTGAAAGGAGGTCGTACTTAGCAATGCCGTCATCAGCCTTCACACCCGGCTGAATCACCACGTAACGTTCGTAATAGATAATGGCATCGAGCTTTTTGGTCGGCAATCCGAGCAGGTAACCAATCTTGTTAGGCAACGAACGGAAATACCAGATATGAGCCACAGGAACGACCAGCTGGATATGGCCGCTACGTTCGCGGCGCACCTTCTTCTCGGTAACTTCTACACCACAACGGTCGCAGACAATGCCCTTGTACCGGATGCGCTTGTACTTGCCGCAATGGCATTCGTAGTCCTTCACCGGACCGAAAATACGCTCGCAGAACAAACCGTCACGCTCGGGCTTGTAAGTACGGTAGTTGATGGTTTCGGGCTTCAGCACTTCGCCAAAGGAGTTTTCCAGAATCTCTTCGGGCGAGGCAAGTCCGATTGTAATCTTTGAGAAATTACTCTTTATTTTAGTATCTTTTCTAAAAGCCATACTTTATATATTATTGGTAGATGAAGAATTGTATTATTCCAACGTAATGCTCAAGCAGAGACCTCTCAGTTCATGGAGGAGCACATTCAAGGATTCAGGAATACCTGGCGTAGGCATCGGTTCGCCCTTGACGATGGCTTCGTAGGCCTTGGAACGGCCGACCACGTCATCGGACTTGATGGTCAGGATTTCCTGCAGGACGTGGGCCGCACCGAAGGCTTCGATGGCCCAGACTTCCATTTCTCCGAAACGCTGTCCACCGAACTGTGCCTTACCACCCAACGGCTGCTGAGTAATCAGCGAGTACGGACCGATAGAACGGGCATGCATCTTGTCTTCCACCATGTGACCCAGCTTCAGCATGTAGGTGACACCCACCGTAGCGGGCTGGTCGAAACGGTCGCCCGTACCACCATCGTACAGATAGGTCTTACAATAGCGGGGCAATCCTGCCTTGTCAGTCCACTGGTCCAGGTCGTCGAGAGTAGCACCGTCGAAAATAGGAGTGGCAAACTTCACACCCAGTTCCTTACCGGCACGGCCCAGAACGGCTTCGAAAATCTGACCGATGTTCATTCGTGAAGGCACACCCAGCGGGTTCAATACGATATCTACCGGAGTACCATCTGCCAGGAACGGCATGTCTTCCTGACGGACCACTCTCGACACGATACCCTTGTTACCGTGACGTCCGGCCATCTTGTCGCCGACACCGATTTTACGCTTCTTGGCGATATAGACCTTGGCCATCTGGATGATACCGGAAGGTAGTTCGTCACCGATGGTCAGGGCGAACTTCTTACGTTTGAGTTCAGCATCGAGTTCCTTGTACTTCTTCAGGAAGTTCATCACCAGGTCACGAATCATCTCGTTCTTGTGGGCATCGTTCGTCCACTTGCTCAACTGAATAATGGTATAGTCGAGGGATTCCAGATCGTGCTTGACAAACTTGCTACCCTTGGCAATCACTTCAGTACCCAGATAGTCTTTCACGCCCTGAGACACCTTGTCGTTGGTGAGCACCAGCAACTTGTTCACCAGAATATCTTTCAGGGCTGCGGCCTTTTCTTCAAATTCTTCATTCAGTTTCGGCAAGATAGCCTTGTCTGCGTTCTTTTCACTGCGCGTCTTGATGACACGCGAGTAAAGTTTCTTGCCGATAACTACACCGCGCAACGAGGGAGATGCCTTCAACGATGCGTCCTTCACATCGCCGGCCTTGTCACCGAAGATGGCACGGAGGAGTTTTTCCTCAGGCGAAGGATCGGATTCACCCTTCGGAGTAATTTTACCGATCAAGATATCTCCCGGCTCGATGCGGGCACCGATACGCACGATACCGTTTTCATCGAGATCCTTGGTGGCATCCTCGCTAACATTAGGAATATCCGACGTCAGTTCCTCCATACCGCGCTTGGTTTCACGCACTTCAAGGATATATTCGTCAACATGGACAGAAGTCAGGATGTCCTCGCGAACAACACGTTCGTTCAGCACAATTGCATCCTCGTAGTTATAACCCTTCCAAGGCATGTACGCTACAAGCAGGTTCTTGCCCAGTGCCAATTCACCGTTGGCAGTCGAATAACCTTCGGTTAGGATATCTCCCTTTTTCACACGCTGACCCTTGTCGCAGATAGGACGGAGGTCAATCGTCATGCTCTGGTTTGTCTTCCGGAACTTCGGAATGCGGTATTCCTTGAGCGCAGGCTCGAAGCTGACAAATTCCTGGTCTTCTGTACGATCATAAAGAATCCGGATGGTGGTTGCATCCACGAATTCTACTACACCGTCACCTTCGGCGGTAATCTGCGTGCGAGAGTCTTCACACAACTGCTTCTCGATACCGGTACCCACAATAGGAGCTTCCGTCTTCAGCAAAGGTACTGCCTGGCGCATCATGTTCGAACCCATCAGCGCACGGTTGGCATCATCGTGCTCCAGGAACGGAATCAACGACGCAGCGATAGAAGCAATCTGCTGGGGTGAAACGTCCATCAGTTCCACCTGGTCGGGAGTGACCACCGGATAGTCGGCATCTCGACGGGCTTTTACCTTCTCCCGGATAAACGTTCCGTCGTCATTCAAGGGAGCATTGCCCTGCGCAATGATCTTGTCTTCTTCCTCTT
The DNA here is from genome assembly GCA_022767125.1 of Phocaeicola plebeius. Taxonomy (GTDB): domain Bacteria; phylum Bacteroidota; class Bacteroidia; order Bacteroidales; family Bacteroidaceae; genus Phocaeicola; species Phocaeicola plebeius_C. The sequence continues at coordinate 6,546 of JALEPZ010000064.1, read as the reverse complement.
CAGCCGAGAGGTATTCAATACCTTCGGGAGAAAGGTCCACTTGTGCATTGGCTACCTTACGATAGGGAGTCACAATGAAACCCAGATCGTTGATCTTGGCGTAGACACACAACGATGAAATCAAACCAATGTTCGGACCTTCAGGGGTTTCAATCGGGCAGAGACGGCCATAATGCGTATAGTGTACGTCACGTACCTCAAATCCGGCACGGTCACGTGACAGACCGCCAGGACCTAATGCCGAAAGACGACGCTTATGAGTAATCTCAGCCAAGGGATTGGTCTGGTCCATGAACTGCGACAGGGCATTGGTACCAAAGAACGAGTTGATAACCGAAGAAATGGTCTTGGCATTGATCAGGTCAATCGGAGTAAAGACTTCATTGTCGCGGACATTCATGCGTTCACGAATAGTACGGGACATACGTGCCAGACCAATGGCAAACTGATTGGACAGCTGTTCGCCCACCGTGCGGACACGACGGTTACTCAAATGGTCGATATCGTCGACATCGGCATGCGAGTTGATCAACTCAATGAGGTACTTGATGATTTCAATGATGTCTTGCTTAGTCAATACCTTCACATCCATGGAGGTGTCAAGGTTCAACTTCTTATTGATACGGTAACGGCCTACATCACCCAGGTCATACCGCTTCTCGGAGAAGAAGAGGTTATTGATGACTTCGCGTGCACTGGCATCGTCGGCAGGGTCTGCATTACGCAACTGACGATAGATATACAATACAGCTTCCTTTTCAGAGTTGCTGGGGTCCTTCTGCAACGTATTGAAGATAATGGAATAGTCGGAAGCATTGGCTTCCTCGTTGTGGACAAGAATGTTTTGTACACCTGATTCCAGTATCTGTTCGATATGTTCTTCCTCCAGCACCGTCTCACGGTCAATGACCACCTCATTACGCTCAATGGTAACCACTTCGCCGGTATCCTCATCCACGAAATCTTCCGTCCAAGTCTTCAAGACACGGGCAGCAAGCTTACGGCCGACCAGCTTTTTCAAGTTGGTTTTTGTTACCTTAATGTCTTCAGCCAGATTAAAGATTTCCAGGATATCCTTGTCATTCTCAAAACCTACAGCTCTAAGCAGTGTAGTTACAGGCAATTTCTTCTTACGATCAATATACGCATACATCACGTTATTGATGTCCGTTGCAAATTCAATCCATGAACCTTTGAAAGGAATGATTCGGGCAGAATACAACTTGGTACCATTAGCGTGAACGCTCTGGCCAAAGAATACACCAGGAGAACGGTGAAGCTGCGAAACGACAACGCGCTCAGCACCATTGATGACGAACGTTCCTTTCGGAGTCATGTAAGGGATAGGGCCGAGATACACATCCTGAATAACGGTATCGAAATCTTCGTGATCGGGGTCGGTACAATAAAGCTTAAGTTTAGCTTTCAAAGGGACACTATAGGTCAATCCACGCTCCAAACAGTCGTCAATGGTGTAGTGAGGCGGGTCAATATAGTAGTCGAGGAACTCGAGCACGAAGTTATTACGCGTGTCTGCAATGGGGAAATTCTCTGCGAACACTTTGAACAAACCGTCGTTCTTACGCTTTTCAGGCGGAGTGTCTAACTGCAAGAAGTCTTGAAAGGACTTCAATTGAACTTCCAGAAAATCCGGATACTTCATCGGATTCTTGATGGAAGCAAAGCTAATTCGTTGATTTTGAGTATCTGAAGACATCATATAAATATTTATGTGGGTAAGTCGAGAGTTGAATGATATACGTCTATGTATGACTCAACTAACTATAGACGCAAAAAGGTTAAGAATCCTCTTAGTAGAGGATTCCTAACCGAACTACCTGATAAACAGGTCAATCTTATTTAAGTTCAACTTCAGCTCCAGCTGCTTCCAAAGTCTTCTTCAAAGATTCAGCTTCGTCCTTAGCCAAACCTTCCTTCACTGTGCTGGGAGCTCCGTCAACCAAGTCTTTTGCTTCTTTCAAGCCAAGACCACATGCTTCCTTAACGGCCTTAACCACCTGCAGCTTAGCAGCACCAGCGCTCTTCAAAACTACATCGAAAGATGTCTTTTCTTCAGCGACAGCTGCACCAGCAGCGGGACCAGCAGCTACAGCTACAGCTGCAGCAGCAGGTTCAATACCATATTCTTCTTTAAGGATAGTTGCAAGTTCATTAACTTCCTTTACTGTCAAGTTAACTAATTGTTCTGCAAAAGCTTTCAAATCTGCCATTTTTGTATGAATTTAATTGTTTGTTACTAATTGATTGTATAAAAGTTGTTTTGGGGGATCAAGCCACTCTCAAACGTCTGACCGTTGAATTATTCAGCGCGTTCGCCGAGTGTCTTAAGCACACCGTGAAGGGTGTTGCCACCCGATTGAAGAGCAGAGATAACATTCTTCGCAGGCGATTGCAGCAAAGCAATGATATCTGCGATAACTTCGTTCTTGCTCTTGATGTTTGCCAGAGCATCGAGTTGATCGGCACCTACATAGAAACCTTCTTCTGCATAAGCAGCCTTCAGGGCAGGTACTCCATCCTTGTATTCCTTCAGCAGTTTTGCAGGAACGTTAGCCGTTTCGCAGAACATCACTGAAGTCGTACCCTTCAGGGCAACAAACAACGGAGAATAATCAACATCCAAGCTCATTAAAGCCTTGTGAAGCAATGAATTCTTCACCACCAGCAGCTTAACACCAGCTTTATAACATTTTCTGCGCAATGCGCTGGTAGCAGCTGCATCCATGGCAGTCGTGTCAACCAGGTAGAAATGTCCATACTGCTTGACAGTGTCTGCCAACTGACCAATAATAATGCCTTTATCTTCCTTTCTCATGATATCCTCCTACTTTTTAGATTTCTTCTACAGATTTGGGATCCACCTTGATACCCTTACTCATTGTACTTGAAAGATAAATGCTCTTAATATACGTACCCTTAGCTGTGGTAGGTTTCAGTTTGATGATGGTTGCGATGAATTCCTTCGCATTTTCACGGATTTGGTCAGCAGTGAAAGACACCTTACCGATTGACGTGTGAACAATACCTGTCTTATCAACCTTAAAGTCAATCTTACCTTGCTTTACTTCCTTAACAGCTTTAGCTACATCCATAGTCACAGTACCGCTCTTGGGGTTCGGCATCAGTCCGCGGGGACCGAGGATACGACCCAAGGCACCAATCTTACCCATGATAGACGGCATAGTGATGATTACATCAATATCAGTCCATCCACCCTTGATCTTTTCAATATATTCTTCAAGACCAACATAGTCAGCACCAGCTTCCTTAGCAGCAGCTTCCGCATCGGGCGTACACAGAACAAGCACGCGAACCTGCTTACCTGTACCATTGGGCAGAGAAACAACGCCTCTTACCATTTGGTTAGCCTTACGAGGGTCTACACCCAGACGTACGTCAATATCCAATGAAGCGTCAAACTTGGTAAAAGTGATGTCCTTTACCAGTTGCGCAGCTTCTTTCAGTGAGTATGCTTTCCCTGCTTCAATCTTTTCTGCAGCCAACTTTTGATTTTTTGTCAGTTTACCCATTATCAATTGAAGTTAATTAGTTATTACCCGGGAAGTCACCTTTAACAGCGATACCCATACTTCTGGCCGTACCTGCTACCATAGTCATGGCAGACTCAACAGTAAAGCAGTTCAAGTCAACCAACTTGTCCTGAGCAATCGTACGGATCTGTTCCCATGTGAGTTCAGCTACTTTCTTACGATTAGGCTCAGCCGATCCGCTCTTAATCTTGGCTGCCTCCAGCAATTGGATTGCTACAGGAGGAGTTTTGATGACGAAATCGAAAGACTTGTCAGTATAGTAAGTAATGATTACAGGCAAAATCTTACCTGCCTTGTCCTGGGTTCTGGCGTTGAATTGCTTGCAAAATTCCATGATATTGATACCCTTAGAACCCAAAGCAGGTCCAACGGGAGGTGATGGATTTGCAGCGCCTCCTTTAATCTGTAATTTGATTAGTCCAGCAACTTCTTTAGCCATTTTGTTTGAAATTTAAAATATAATTGTTTAACGAATGGAACGCATCAGGTAACAAACTGAATTATTCCTTTTCCACATCCGTAAAGCCTAATTCGAGCGGGGTTTTCCGACCGAATATTTTGACCATCACCTTCAGCTTACGCTTGTCCGCCATCACTTCTTCAATGATACCACTGAATCCGCTGAACGGACCCACGCTCACTTTCACTGTCTCACCCATGGTGTAAGGGATGTTCACATCCTCATTCACTTCCTGCAATTCATCTACCGTACCCAAAATCCGGTTCACTTCCGACTGACGGAGAGGAACGGGATGATCCATGCCGCCCAAAAAGCCAATGACATTGGTCACATCTCTTAGGCGATGGGGTACTTCGCCCACCAATGCAGCTTCTACCAAGACATATCCGGGAAGATAACTTCTCTCTTTCACAATCTTTTTCCCATTGCGAACCGTATAGGTCTTTTCAGTAGGTATCAACACCTGAGAGACATATTCACCAAGATCAGTATTCCGAATTTCAGCATCGATATACTCCTTTACCTTGGATTCCTTGCCACTGACAGCACGTAAAACGTACCATTTCTTTTCAATCTCAGACATCTCTAAACTGTATTAATGCGGGTAGATAACATCTTCCATGATAAACTGGAAGGCAGAATCCATGAGAAACACAACGAGTGCAATAAGCAGGGAAGCATATAAAACAACTACTGCACTACTTGAAAGTTCTGAACGAGTAGGCCATGATACTTTATGGACTAGTTCGTCGTAAGATTCCTTACAATAATCTGTTATCTTTTTAAACATAATTCTTTCTAATTAAGCACGGGAAGAGAGGCTCGAACTCCCGACACTCGGTTTTGGAGACCGATGCTCTACCAACTGAGCTATTCCCGTAAAAATAGTTCCCGAACGGGTCCGGGAACTATTCAACTATATCTCTATGTAAAGATTAGTCAAGGATTTCAGTAATCTGACCTGCACCTACTGTACGGCCACCTTCGCGGATAGCGAAACGCAGACCAACGTTCAATGCAACCGGGTAGATGAGTTCTACAGTGATAGTCACGTTATCACCCGGCATTACCATATCTGTACCTTCCGGCAAAGAGATTTCACCTGTACAGTCCATAGTACGCAGATAGAACTGAGGACGATAGTGGTTGTGGAACGGAGTGTGACGGCCACCTTCTTCTTTCTTCAGGATATAAACTTCAGCCTTAAACTTACTGTGAGCCTTAACCTGACCCGGATGGCAGAGAATCATACCGCGCTTGATTTCGTTTTTGTCGATACCACGCAGCAACAAACCTACGTTGTCACCAGCTTCACCCTGATCCAGCAACTTGCGGAACATTTCAACGCCAGTTACAACTGACTTCTTGTCTTCACCCAAACCGAGGATTTCAACTTCGTCACCCACCTTGATGACACCAGCTTCGATACGGCCAGTAGCAACAGTACCACGGCCAGTGATAGAGAAGACATCTTCAACAGGCATCAAGAAAGGTTTATCTACATCACGCGGAGGCAGAGGAATCCAAGTATCAACAGCATCCATCAGTTCCATTACCTTTTCTTCCCACTGAGGAACACCGTTCAACGCACCCAGAGCAGAACCACGGATAATAGGAGTATTGTCACCATCGTAGTCATAGAATGAGAGCAGTTCGCGCATTTCCATTTCTACCAGTTCCAACATTTCTTCGTCGTCAACCATATCGCACTTGTTCAGGAATACAACCAGACGCGGTACGTTTACCTGACGAGCCAGCAGAATGTGTTCGCGAGTCTGGGGCATCGGACCATCAGTAGCAGCAACTACGATGATGGCACCATCCATCTGAGCAGCACCTGTTACCATGTTCTTAACGTAGTCGGCGTGTCCCGGGCAGTCCACGTGAGCATAGTGACGATTAGCAGTCTGATATTCTACGTGAGAAGTGTTGATTGTGATACCTCTTTCCTTTTCTTCAGGAGCGTTATCGATAGAATCGAAAGAACGCAATTCAGAGAGACCCTTCTTTGCCAATACAGTAGTGATGGCAGCAGTCAAAGTGGTTTTTCCGTGGTCAACGTGACCAATCGTACCAATGTTAACGTGCGGTTTCGAACGTTCAAATTTCTCTTTAGCCATAGCTTTTCTTTATTTATTACTTAATTAATAATCAGCTTATAATCAAAGAGCTGTTACCGGGACTTGAACCCGGGACCTCTTCCTTACCAAGGAAGTGCTCTACCGCTGAGCTATAACAGCAAAAGAAGAAGAAAAAAAAGAAGAGCGGAAGACGGGACTCAAACCCGCGACCCTCAGCTTGGAAGGCTAATGCTCTATCGACTGAGCTACTTCCGCATAAGTGGGCAAAGATGGATTCGAACCACCGAAGGCGTAAGCCAGCAGATTTACAGTCTGCCCCATTTGGCCACTCTGGTATTTGCCCAACTTTTTCTTCAATTTCATCAAAGACCGACAAACCTCTAAGGCCTGTTTTTTTCATTCGAGCCTCTTGTCGGATTCGAACCAACGACCC
>JALEPZ010000055.1 GCA_022767125.1 Phocaeicola plebeius | reverse complement strand
TCTGAAAGAAGTCAGCGGCAAACATCTGGCCTAACGTACAGAAACTTGATACAAGGCTAAAGTATGTGGATAAGGTGGCTAAAAGCACTGAAGTCCTATAACTATCCGGACGGATGGCGGCTACCTCCCTTATATTAGCTAACCAAGGTTTCCCACTTTCAATAAAGAGGGTGGGAAGTAACAGTAATTCAAATCTGCGATTCAGAGGCACCCGCTCCTGTCATATCCACGAGTTCTGCCGTTGTTTTACGGCAAGTGACTCGCTGAGCAGCCTGACGAATTCCTTCATGGAATGTTTGTGGTAGGTGTCTTTGAGAATGTGTACACACCCGGTCATTTCATTGTCCGGCACATCCAGGGGGACAGCTCTCACGTCGTGTTCGTTGTAAATGGAGTCCTCGGCCAGAACAGTCACGAAATGCGTCTGGCGGATCATCTTGAGCAGGATGTTCACCTCATTCAGCTCGATGCGGATGTGGAAGTGGCTGTCGCTGTGTGCGATGCTGTCGAAAGCGTTTCGCGCCTGCAGCCCTTTTGAAGGCAAGGCCAGATCGTATTTTTCCAGTTCGGCCATCGAAACCTTCTCCCTTGCAGCCAGCGGATGGCTGGTGCTAACTACGGCAGCCAGCCTGTTTTGGAACAAGGTATGCGATTCTACGTCGACGGGCTGCCGCGACGGCTTGAAGGCAAGGACGAAGTCCAGTTCGCGTTTGGCCAGCAGCTCCATCAGCTCGTTCATCGGCTTGTAGATGATGTTGAGCTTTATGTGCGGATAGATTTTCAGGAAGGCGATGACCGTCTCTGTCAGTATCGGACTGAAGGAGTAGGTGACCCCTATGTTCAGCGAGCCTGCCGACAGTTTCTTCAAGTCATGTATGCGGTCGGCACAGGTTTCTGCGTCATGGATAGTCCGTAGGGCAAACGGCAACATCTCTTCCCCCGCTTCGGTGAGGCGGATGGAATGGCTGTTGCGGATGAAAAGCTGTACGTCCAGCTCCTCCTCCAGTTGCCTGATCTGTTGCGAGAGCGAACTCTGTGCCATGTTCATGGCCTTTGCCGCATCCGAAAAATTCAGCGTCTCGGCGGCCTTGGCGAAATATCTTAGTTGTCTCAGTTCCATGGTAGATGTAGAATAGTTGGTTTTTATCTCGTAGCGGTGAACGAAAGTCTCTTGAACAGGAAAACCGGAACAGTAGCTCCTACCACCATGCCCAGGATGATGAACGTGCAGGTCAGTCCGTTGTATGCCAGCAGATGGAAATAATAGGCGAATGCCTCCCCTTGCGTGTAGTACAGGCAGGAGAGCAGTGCCTCTATCGTCCGGTAGGCATACATCCCCGGTATCATGGGCAGCAGGGCCGGGAAGAAACAGACCTCGGCGGGACATTTGATGCGTGAGGCCAGCAGCACAGCCAGCATCCCGATGGCAAACGCTGCCACCGTACTGGCCGGTATGATGTGCATTCCCAGCCAGTCGGGCACTGTCAGGGCGTAGCGTATCGAATGGCCTACGGCGGCAGTCAGCCCGCAAGTCAGGTAGGCCCGCCGGGGCGTGTTGCTGATGCTGGAAAACCCGATTGCCGCTATGGCAGCAAACCATCCGTCTTCGAAAACAGGAATCAGAATCTCGTTGTACGTCATATTGCAGTTTATTTGTCCTTAAAACCATTTCAGCCCCATGATGAGCATCCCCGCGCACAGCCCCGCCGACAGGCAGGCAGTAAGTACCGCCGCATCCAGGAACCGGCTGAATGCGCACAGGTAGTGACGGTAGAGCACGTCGCTGACCGCATTCATGTAGGGTACACCGGGGATGAGGTACAGTACGCTGGTGCCGAGTGCTATTTCCGGTGTGTCGCCGATGCCGAATACATGTCCCCCCGCACTGAAGGTGGCGGAGAAGAACGAGGCGCACAGGAACGTGAGGCGGACATCGCACCGCTCCTCCAGCATGATCTGCTTCAGCCGGTAGCCGAGAAGGGTGGAGAGGAAGACCGTCAGCATGGCGGCCGCATCCCCTCCGAACAGCCGGCAGAACGAGGCATTGGCCAGGCTGGTGAGCAGTAGCACCTCCTGCGGGCGGGTGGGCGGCGTGGTGGCGATGCTTTCGAAGCGTCCCACTGCGGTAGGAAAATCGAGGTGACGGTCGGCCACCTCCCAGCTCAGTCGACTAAGTAGCGCATTGAGATGGAAGCTTATGCCGCCTCCTGTCATCTTGCGTACCGCCATCTCGCGCTGGGCGGCCTCTGCGCCCCATACCCACACATATACATGAGTGGGCAGGATGGAAATGTCACACCCGTAGCCGAAAGCGGCAGCCATCCGCCGGGTGTTTTTCTCCGTGCGGATGCAGGTGGCGCCGCATCCTGCCAGCAGCGAGGCATAATCGGCCAGGAATGCTGCCGTCCGGCGGACAGCAGCATCGTCTGTCTTATTCATCTTCGAAGTCATCTTCTCCAGCGTCTCCAGGTACATAGAATATCTCACTTTCCTTGCCGATTTCAATCAGGTGGTGGGGCTTTCCGGCCTTACGACGACACCCGGTATAATATCTCTCGACAGCTCTGAACACGAATGCGGACAGCAGCACTCCCACTACCCCGCACCATACAATCATTGGTTGGCTCATACTCTTTTGTTTTTTCAATTCGCCGCAAAAGTAGGACAGTCGTGAAGCATACAAAAGCCTTCATCAAGGATTTTTCCGATAGCCGTCATCGGCAAAACAGATAGGTTAGCGTTCCCGATAGCCCTTCGGTGAAATCCCCGTCACCCGGTGTCTGGTTCCAATAATTGTCTCAGTAGATTGATGAACATGCCATGATTCTTTTTTTTGGCCACAAAAGTAGCTATAATCTGCGAGATTCTACAACGGCAGAATAAAGAGATTTCGTGGACACATTGCGGATGTGGCATCAGGAGATCCAATCATAGGAGTGGTTGTAATGGTCGATGAAGCGATAGTGATCAAGGAGCAGTTGCTGTCGGCGGGCAAGGAGCTGGTGCTGGAACTGAAGATGCGCGAATATGCCAACGAACTGGGCGAGGTGGTGGTGAAACGGCAATTTCAAGATCAAGACTTTCCAAGGGCAGACCATCGACTTGAAGACCCATGCTGTCGTCGATCAGTTTACAGCACTTACGTTCCCAAATATCGCTTATAGGATAGAGTTCTGACGGATAACAGAAGGTGGGCTGCCTTTTTCCTGTCCCATTCATTTGGTGGTTCCCTTCAAAATCGCTACTTTTACAGTCAATACGTAACATAATGTATAAGGTATGAATAACTTGGACGAACTCCGCGATGATTGTGCCTTGAAGCAGAAGAGAGGCATACATTTTATTATAGCAAGTGTCATGATATGGGCAGGCATTACCGCCGTCCATCTCTCGCCGATGAACATCATGGCCAAGAACCTCTTCACCTTCTGTCTCTCCGCACCGCTGATGCCCATTGCCTTTGCCGTGTCGAAGATGATGAAGATTGATTTCCAGAACAAGAGCAATCCGCTCACGCCTTTGGGCATCTTGTTTTCGGTGAATCAGATAGTCTATCTGCTCATCGCCATGTGGGTTTATAATGCCTTACCGGAGAAGATGCTGATGGTATATGCCATGATTTTCGGTGCCCATCTCATGCCCTACAGCTGGCTCTATCGTTTTCCGTCGTATATGGTGCTGTCCGTTCTGGTGCCTATCCTTGCCCTCATGCTGGGCCTCTCCTTCCCACCGTATGTCCTTGCGGCAGGAATGTTGGTAGTGGAGGTGTCGTTTGTCCTTCTGCTGGCGGTTGAGAACAAAAGTTCAGAATGACAAGCAAAATGACAGGCGATTTTTATTGACATACCCATCCAAAGGTTCATTCGTCCCATTTTTAGTCATTCTGTCCCAATTCTTTGCCTTATCGGCAATTTACCGCTACTTTTGCAATTGCAAAATATAAATGATTATGAAATTTGAAATTATTGAGAACAAAGGCCTTGAACTGATAGGCATTGTAAAGAAGATCGAGATGAAGAAGGGGGCTGAGGAATGTCCTGCCTTCTGGAAGGAGTTCAGCGACAAGTATTGCATCCCGATGATGCAAGGCGGTAAACCGCAGAATGAGGCTCAACAGGCTGTGGCTGACAATGGCATCGGCGAGTTTGCCCTTTGTGACTGCGACATGACTGCCGGCACGTTCGACTATTTCATCAGTGGCAGCTACAAGGGTGGCAATGTGCCCGAGGAAATGGAAGTGCGCAAGGTGGCATACAAACGCTGGCTGAAATTCCATTTCGAGGGCGGTATGGCTGCTTTCCACAAAAACTATACCTATATATATAATGAGTGGCTCCCACAGCATCCCGAATACAAGGCAGTGATGGAGGTGAATGTGGAATGGTACACCATGGGCGACTTCAACTCTCCCGACTATCAGTGCGGAGTGATGATTCCTGTAGAGTCTGATTAAATCACGAGGTTTAGACGAAGAATCTTTTTTGAGAATGGCACGACTGAATTATCTTGATAATCTGAAGGTCGCATTGACCTTCTTGGTGATATTCCATCATGCAGGACAAGCGTATGGTGATGGTGGCGAGTGGGGATATACGCCCTCTAATCCTGAAGAGGTGATGCCTTGGATATGGCATTTCTTCTCTACCAATGCCGCGTTCTTCATGGGGTTGTATTTCTTCATATCAGGGTATTTCATACCTGGTAGTTACGACCGGCAGGGATTTCAGCATCTGTTCGACGGTGTGTGGATGGGTGCCTTTGGCAAATTCATGTTCATTGGTGTAGCCACAACTCTATTGTCATTCATCTTGACATGGTTGCTGCGACTGGTGCCTGGCGTGAAGAGGATTATTTAAGAGATACCAGCAGAGTTTCAACATGCTGATCCAGTGTCGTTTCAGTTCCATCATGTACAGATGGATGGCGGACATGGTGCTGCGCTTCTTGAATCATTGCAAAAAACAATTTCAGCAGGAATTTATAAAAACAGATAAATAGTTTGACATGAAGAAAGTATTGTATGTATTGCTTCCGCAGTTTGCGGAGCATGAGTTGCCCTATCTCACCCAGCCGTTGCGCTCG
>JALEPZ010000030.1 GCA_022767125.1 Phocaeicola plebeius | reverse complement strand
GCGGAGGCCTGACTCGAACAGACGACCTTTGGGTTATGAGCCCAACGAGCTACCAACTGCTCCACTCCGCGATGTTATTTCTGTTTTGCGAGTGCAAAGGTACGGACTCTGATTGAAATATCCAAATAATTATCCTGCAATTTTGCATTTATTGGCATTATAGGAAGAGAAAAGCAGATAGATATTTGCGGGATAGGGAGAAAAACCGTAATTTTGCACACATTAATTAGTAATTGTGCAATAGGATTGAGAGAATGACGGTTCAAAAGACAAGGGCGAAACTGGTAGATGTGGCTCGGCAGCTGTTTGCCAAGAAAGGGGTAGATGAAACCACCATGAACGATATTGCCATCGCTTCCAAAAAGGGAAGGCGTACCTTATATACTTATTTCAAGAGTAAGGAGCAGATTTACATGGCCGTGGTGGAGTCGGAAGTGGAGCGCCTATCTGATATCCTGAAGATGGTGGCCGAAAAGCCGGTCAAGCCCGATGAGAAGATCCTGAAGATGATTTCCACGCATTTGGAGAGCATCAAGCAGGCGGTATACCGCAATGGGACGCTGCGGGCCGATTTCTTTCGCGACATCTGGCGGGTGGAGGCGGTGCGCAAGAATTTCGATGCAGTTGAAATCGCCTTGTTCCGGAAGGTGCTCACGGAAGGGAATGAGGAAGGCATCTTCGACATCGACAATGTGGACATTACTGCCGACATTCTTCATTATTGTATCAAAGGCATTGAGGTCCCCTATATCCGTAACCAGATTGGAGAGGAGCTGGACGATGAAACGGGCTGGCGGTATGTCCTGAAGATTGTATATGGTGCATTGGGGCACAAAAAGGTATAGAAAGAACACTTTAAATAAGAATAAAATGGGATTATTAACTGGAAAAACAGCGATTGTTACGGGTGCCGCCCGCGGTATCGGTAAGGCAATCGCCCTGAAATTTGCAGCGGAAGGTGCAAATATCGCATTTACGGACCTGGTGATCGATGAAAACGGTCAGAATACAGAAAAGGAAATTGCCGCCCTGGGCGTCAAGGTAAAAGGCTATGCTTCAAATGCGGCCAGCTTCGAAGACACAGCCAAGGTGGTAGAACAGATTCATGCCGACTTCGGCTCGATTGATATCCTGGTCAACAATGCCGGCATTACCAAGGACGGCTTGATGATGCGTATGAGCGAGCAGCAGTGGGATGCAGTGATTGCCGTTAACCTGAAGTCGGCATTCAACTTCATCCATGCCTGTACCCCCATCATGATGCGCCAGAGAAGCGGCAGCATCATCAACATGGCATCGGTGGTAGGTGTTCATGGCAATGCCGGCCAGTGCAACTACTCGGCTTCCAAGGCCGGTATGATTGGTCTGGCCAAGTCCATCGCTCAGGAACTGGGTTCGCGCGGCATCCGTGCCAATGCCATTGCTCCGGGCTTCATCATTACCGACATGACGGCCAAACTGTCTGACGATGTGAAGGCTGAATGGTGCAAGAAAATTCCTTTGCGCCGGGGTGGTACACCGGAGGATGTGGCAAACATCGCTACATTCCTGGCTTCGGACATGTCGTCGTATGTATCCGGTCAGGTCATCCAGGTGGATGGTGGCATGAACATGTAATTCCTGCTCATGACGGTAGTTTACGAAGATAACCATCTCATCATTGTCGACAAGCGGCCTTCGGAAATCGTGCAGGGGGACAAGACGGGGGATGAACCGCTTTCGGAAACCGTGAAGCGGTACTTGAAGGAGAAGTATGCCAAGCCCGGGAATGTGTTTCTGGGAGTGACGCATCGTTTGGACCGTCCGGTCAGTGGCCTGGTGGTGTTTGCCAAAACCGGCAAGGCACTGGCCCGGCTCAACGATATGTTCCGCCAGAGCGAGGTCAAGAAGACCTATTGGGCCATCGTGAAGAACCGTCCGCCCCAGGAAGAGGGAGAGTTGGTGCATTATCTGGTGCGTAACGAGCAGCAGAACAAGAGTTATGCCTACGACAAGGAGGTGAAGAACTCTAAACTGGCGGTACTGCACTACCGGCTGATTGGCTGCTCCGACAATTATTACCTGTTGGAAGTGGATCTGAAGACGGGACGGCATCATCAGATACGTTGTCAGTTGGCCAAGATGGGGTGTCCCATCAAGGGGGACTTGAAGTATGGCTTCCCACGCTCCAACCCCGACGGGAGTATCTGTCTTCATGCACGCCGTATCTGCTTCGTGCATCCGGTCTCGAAGGAGCGGGTGGATGTGACGGCCCCTGTTCCCGAGGGTAACTTGTGGATGAGTTTCCGTCCGCTGGCCGGATTGGACGCTTTGATGAAATGACAAAGACCCTATAATGAATCAGAGGAGAGAAAGGACCACCGTCCTTTTCCTCCTCTGATTCGTTTGTACATACTACCATTTATTCACTTGTCTAGCTCGTGTCTTGTTTAGTTTGTCTGTTCCTCTAAACCTTTGTTCCTTTTCTACAGATACAACAAGTGGAGTCCGCCTTTTGTTCACCGGCGGAGAAATTTTTTTTGGGGATTTATGCCATCCACCGCAGCAAGTGCGAATGGAGGCTCTGGCGGAAGCGGAAGTAGTACATCAGTCCGGCACTGGTCAGTCCAAAGGGATAGGCCATCCAGATGCCGGTCAGGCCCCACTGGCAGACGAAGGCGAACACATAGCTGAGCGGCAGTGAAATGACGAAATAGGCCAGGAAGGCGAACAGCAGCATGGGACGGACATCGGCAATGCCGCGCAAGGCATTTGCAAAGTTGATTTGCAGGCCGTCGCCGAACTGGTAGATCAGGAAAGGAAGGATGACCTGAACGACCATTCCGCTGACCGCTTCGTTGTCGGTGAACCATCCTCCGATGGCATGGCGCAACAGGAAGATGGGGATGCTGCACATCACGGCCATGAACAGGATCAGGTGGAAGCCGGCATGGGCCGTCGTGCGGACGTTCTTCCAGTCGGACGTCCCGCAGAAGTTGCTGATACGGACAGATACGGCAGCTCCCATGCCGTAGTACATCATGAAGCAGATTTGTGAAACGGCAATCATAATCTGGTTGGTGGCCAGCTCGTTGCTGCCTAACCAGCCGACCATTACGGCACTGAGGCTGAAGGCGGCCGTTTCCATGCCCATCTGTCCGGCCAGTGGCCAGCCCAGACGGTTCAGCTCCACAAAGTCCTTGAGGTTGATGCGTCCCCATCGGAATCCGTGGCGATAGTGGGTGTAACGGCGCGAACCGAAAAACAGCAGGAGATAGACCGCTACCATGGTGATGCGCGACAGGAGTGTAGCTATGCCGGCACCGGTCAGACCCAGTTCGGGACATCCCGCCTGGCCATAGATCAGCAGGTAGTTGCCTACGATGTTCATCAGGTTGCCCCCCAGCATGATCCACATGGATACTTGGGTGTCGGTGATGCCGTCGGTAAACTGCTTGAATCCTCCGAACCACGCTATGAACGGGATGGAAAGCAGTTGCAGAAGATAATAGGGACGTATCGTAGGCAGCAGCTCTTCTGGTTGTCCCAGCTGGCCGAGGTATAGGTAAACCCAGCTCAGCACTCCGCCCACCAGTAAGGCAATCAAGGTATTGGCAGCCAGACTGTTCTTCAGGGCACGGGCGGCCTCCTGACGTTTCCCTTGTCCGAACAGGCGGCCCACGATGGGGGTCAGTCCATACGAGAAGCCTGTCGTGAAGATAATGGCGAGGTTGAACACATTGTTCACGAAGCCGGCCGCTGCCAGTTCGTCCGTGCTGTGATGGCCGATCATCAGCGTGTCGGCCAGTCCCAGCACAATCAGGCCCATCTGGCCGATGACGATAGGAAGGCCCAGTCGCAGCAGGGCCTTGTAATGGGGAATCATGCTCATGCTTGTGCCTGATAATAAAGAATGTTACTGTTCTCGGGAACAAACAGTCGGGTGGCCGTTTCCCGGATTTCCTCGGCGGTGATGCTGCGGTAGTGGCCCACTTCCTCATTGATGCGTCCGGCGTTGCCCAACAGTTCGAAGAACGCCAGGTTGTTGGCCACGTTCAGGTAGTTCATGTTGCTGAATATCTGTTCCGCTTCGTAGCGGTTCTTCACCTTCTCCAGTTCTTCGTAGGTGACCGGGACGGTTTTCAGCCGTTCCAGTTCCTTCCAGACGGCAGCCTCGCCTTCTTCCAGGGAGATGCCTTCAGAAAGTTTACCGCTGATCTGCAGCAAGCCCTCGTCGATGCTGCCCTGGATATAGGCATCGACCGAACTGAACAGTTGCTGTTCCTGCACCAGGGAGCGGATGAGGCGGGAAGACCGCCCGTTCGATAGCAGGTCGCTCAGCAGGTCGCACACATAGTATTCCCGGCTCAGGCGGTTGCCCATGTGAAAGGACATGTAGAGGGCGTCCACCGGTACGTTTCGTTCTATCCGCAACCGCCGTTGTGCCGTCTGCCGAGGCTCGGCCGGCAGCCGGCGTGCTTTCACGTCGCGGGCCGGAATAGGGCCGAACCATTTTTCCGCCAGGGCCACGGTCTCCTCGAACGAGATGTGTCCCGTCACCGCCAGGATGGCATTGTTGGGCGCGTAGAACCGAAAGAAGAAATCTTTCACCTCGTCCAGTGTCGCATTGGCAATATGGCTGATGTCCTTTCCGATGGTCGGCCAGCGGTAGGGATGGACCTGGTAGGACAGTTCGCGCATCAGATGCGACACGTCGCCGTAGGGCTGGTTCAGGTTTCGTTGCTTGAACTCCTCGATGACGACTTGCTGCTGTACTTCCAAGCTTTGCGGGTTAAAGTCGAGGCTCAGCATCCGGTCGCTTTCCAGCCAAAAACCGATTTCACAGTTTTGCCGGGGCAGGGTAATGTAATAATTGGTAATGTCATTGTTGGTCCAGGCATTGTTTTCGCCGCCTGCGTTCTGTACGGGCGTGTCGTAGTCGGGGATGTTCACCGACCCCCCGAACATCAGGTGTTCGAAGAGGTGGGCGAATCCCGTATGTTCCGGATGCTCGTCGCGTGCTCCTACATCATAAAGGAGGTTGAGTGCCACCATCTGGGTAGAGGTATTCTCGTGATGGACAATGCGCAGTCCGTTGGGCAAGACGTGGCGTTGGATGCGTATCATTCTACGACAACGGCTTTGAGGATGCGGACATTGTTCAGCGGACGGTCAGCGCGATTGGTCGGAGTCGATTCAATGGTCTCCACCACCTCCATGCCTTCGGTCACTTCGCCAAACACGGTGTAGTTGCCGTCCAGGTGCGGCGTGCCGCCTACAGTGGTATATGCTTGGATCTGTTCCGGCGTGAACTTCTTGGCCGGTTCCTCTTTCACGATGGCCCGTGCCTGGGCTTCCAGCGAGTCCTGCAGGGCCAGCAGGGCATCGTTGTCGCCTGCCTTGCGCAGCTTGAAGATTTCCTTCATGTGCTGGCGGGCCAGTTGCTGGAAGACGGTGTCCAGCCGGGCCTGGTTCTGCTGGTTGGCCATATTAATCAGCTGGGCCTCGGTAAATTTCTTGCCCGTCACGATGTAGAACTGGCAGCCGGAAGAGGCTTTCTCCGGATTCACATTGTCGCCTTCACGGGCAGCCGCCAGTACGCCGCGCTTGTGGAAGATGGCAGGAGTGCGGAATTCGGCGGGAATGCGGTAGCCTACATCGCCTTCGCCCAGCAGGGCCGTGTCGGAAGCCGTCTTGCTGTCCGGGTCGCCTGCTTGGCACATGAAGTTTTTGATGACGCGGTGGAAAAGCGTACTGTCATATACGCCTTCTTTGACCAGTTTGATAAAGTTGTCCCTGTGCAGGGGCGTTTCGTTGTAGAGCTTTACGGTAATGTTGCCCAGGTTGGTTTCCAGGCGAACGTGCGTTTCGTTGCTATGGTTCATATTAGCCTTTTTCGGGCCGCTGCAAGCCAGCAGGAAGCAGATGGCCAGGGTGAATAAAATGGTTACTTTTTTCATGAGTGAGTTGTTTGAGTGCAAAGGTACAATAAAGGAATGAAAGCACATAAGGCAGCCCCTGTGTTTTGTGGAGAAAACACCGCTTTTTTTTGATCGGCTTTTCCGTATTGACGGATTATTGCTCCAAGGCCGTTTCGAGGGTCTTCATCAGTTTCTCGAATTCTTCCGGCGTATAGCCGATGGAAGAATAGATCAGCTTTCCGTCCTTGCCGAACAGGTAGGCGCGGGGAATGCTCTGGTCTGCAAAGAGGGAGAACGCTTCGCGCTTCGGGTCGGGATAGAGCGGAAAGTCAAACCCCTTCTTCTCGTTGTATTTCTTCAGCTGTTCGTCGGTGTGCTCCCGCCCGATGACCAGCAGTCGGAAGTCCTTGTTGTCCTTGTACTTGGGCCATAAGGCCGATTGCACTTCTGCCAGCTCTTTCTGGCAGGGACCGCACCAGGTGGCAAACAGGCTCACCAGTACCACCTTCCCTTTCAGGTCGGCAGCCGATACGTTACCATAGGTGGTGGAGGTCAGTGTGAGGGCAGGCATCGGGTCGCCCAGGTTGATTTTTTCCGCCGCCTTCTGCTGGGCAAAGCTGCACATGCAGGCGGCTGTCAGGACCAGTAACAGTCCTACTCGTTGAATGGCTTTCTTCATGGTTCTATGAATTTTGGAGTTTGTTACAACAAATATACGGCTTTCTGTCCATACTCGGACGGAAAACCGTATATTTGCCGGTACTTTTAACGAATTAAAACGAAGAAAAAACGTATGCTGACATTTATCTCTTGTGCCAAGACGATGACCGACCGCTGTTCGGTGGCCGCTGTTCCTGAACCAACCGTTCCGTGGTTCCAGCAGGAGGCTGTCCGCCAGGCGGTAGAGCTGGGGCAGCTGGCTCCCGACGAGCTGGGACGGCTGCTTGGGGTCAATTCGAAACTGGCGGCTGCGAATGCCTTGCGCTACCGCGACTTCCTGTCGCCCGAACCGCGTCCGCTGCCGGCCTTGCTGTCCTATACGGGCATGGTGTTCAAGCACCTGGCACCTGCTGACTTCTCCGTCGACGATTTCCGCTATGCACAGCGGCACCTGCTGATCTCCTCCTTCCTCTACGGACTGCTTCGTCCGCTCGATGCCATCAAGAACTACCGGCTGGAGGGCAACGTGCGCCTGCCGCAATATGACGGACGGACGATGTTCGAGGTCTGGCGGCCGAAGCTGACCGATGTCTTCATTGAGGCGGTGCAGCGGGAGGGGGGCATCCTGCTCAACCTGGCGAGCGGCGAGATGCGCGACCTGTTCGACTGGCCGAAGGTCTGCTCGTCCGTGAGGGTCATTACGCCGGAGTTCCTGGTCCGTAAGGGCGGTAAGCTCAAAACGGTGGTGGTCTATGCTAAGATGTGCCGGGGCGAGATGACACGTTTCGCACTGAAAAACAGAGTGGAATCGCCGGAACTGCTGAAGGCGTTTGCCTGGGAGGGCTTTGCCTTCAGCGAGCAGCACAGCGAGGGAGATACCTGGCGCTACGTGTTGTAAGCTGTGACACCTATGACACCATCGTGCCGCAGGTGTCACAACTGCCTCGTCTTAATGCATATACAGGTTCGTGAACGGAATCGTCTGTCCGTCGCTGCCTGTCACTTTCAGCTGCAGCGTACCGCCGTTGCTGTCGAAGTAGCGCAGTTCGAAGGGATGATACCCTTTCTTCAGGGCCTTCTGTCCGGTCATTTCCTTCGGGGCGTGCGGACCGTCGTTGTCCACCACCATCTCACCGTCGATGGCCAGTGTGCTGCCGTCGTCGCTCAGCAGGGCAAACGAGTAGATGTCATCGGCCGGAGCGCTCAGGTAGCCTTTCACCACCAGTCCGATGTTGCCGCTTACCTTCTTCGGGATGCACACGTCTTCTATCTTGTAGCGGCCCTTCAGCGGGGCCTGGTCGATGTCGGCACAGCGGTTGCCGCGGAAGTCGTGCCAGACGGCCGACAGTCCCGGTGAGCTGGGGGCGGCCTGTGTGGCAGGAGCGTATTCGCTCTTCACGAAGCGAGTCTTCACGAAGTCGCCTTTGGCTCCGTTGGCGCGGAAGGTGCGGAACGTGAAGTCGGTGGTCTCCGATACGGGGATGGGAGCTTCATACAAGGCCGATTCGGCGGTCGGTATCGTGCCGTCCGTCGTGTAGCGGATGACGGCAGTGGGGTCGGGGCAGGACACTTCCACCGTGGTCGCGCCGATGAAGGCGTTCGATTCGTTGAAGCCTTCCAGGTCGGGGATGCGGTAGGGGATGTCCATCACGTTCAGGCGGTTGAACTGGTCGGTCATGCGGTGGCGGAAATCCTCCCAGCTGGCTTGTTCGGGCCCGCTCCAGCCCAGTTCGGCGATGGCTAGCATCCGCGGAGCTGCCATGTAGAGCATCCGTTCGCGCGACGGAATCCATTCACACCAGATGTTGCCCTGCACGCCCATGATGAGCTGCTGTTGTTCGGTCGTCATGCCTTCCAGTTCGGGCACGTAGTCGTAGATGGCCCGCACGCTCTTCTTGTCCTGCTGGTAGTCGAGGTAGAACGGCGAGTTGGGCGTATAGATGACCTTGTTGCCGTGGGCAGTGGCTTCGCGCGAGGCGTTCTTCGCCCAGCTCCGCCACCACATGACGGTGGAAGTTTCCGACAGTCCGCCCTCGATGATTTCGTCCCAGCCGATCATCTCCTTGCCGTTGGCGTTGAAGAATTCCTCCATCTGGTGGGTGAACCATGCCTGCAGCTGCTCTTCAGTCTTCAGACCGTTGTCGCGCATCCGCTTCTGGCAGTCGGGACATTTCTTCCAGTTGGTCTTTTCCACTTCGTCGCCGCCGATGTGGACATATTTGTACGGGAAGAGCTGGAAGATTTCCTTATACACGTTCTGGCAGAACTCGATGGCCGTGTCCTTGCCCGGGCAGGCCGGCGAGGAGAAGGTGGTGCCCCATCCGGTGTTGTCGGTACACGACACGCCCGAATAGTTGCTGACAGCGGCCAGCATGTGGCCCGGCATATCGATTTCGGGCACTATGTCGATGCCGCGTATGCCGGCATACTGCACGATTTCGCGGACATCGTCCTGGGTGTAGAAGCCGCCGTAGAGGGTGTCGCCGTTTTCAATGTGCAGCTTGTCGGCCGGGATCTTATAGTCGGGATTGTCCTGTTCCTTCGCCAGCCGGATACACTCGCGGTCGTGGCTGTTGAAGTGCCGCCAGGCTCCCTTCTCGGTCAGCAGGGGGTATTGCTTGATTTCCACGCGCCATCCCTGGTCGTCGGTGAGGTGCCAGTGGAACTTGTTCATCTTGTAGAGGGCCATCAGGTCGAGCAGCTCCATCACTTCCTCCTTGCTGTAGAAGTGGCGGGACACGTCGAGCATCAGTCCGCGCCATTCGTAGCGGGGGCTGTCGGTGATGCGTACGGCAGGTACTCCCCAGCGGCGGTGAGGTTTCTGTTTCGCTTCGATACCGTCGGGCAGCAGCTGGCGCAGGGTTTCGATGCCGGCAATGACGCCGCTGTAGCCGCAGCCGCTGATGTCGGCACTTTGGGCGGTGGTGACGAGGGTGTAGGCCCCTTCCTTGTCTCCCGTAGTCAGGGTCAGGGTGATGTCGGCAGCCCCTTCCTTGACGCTCTCCGTACCGAGGATTTCCGACAGATAGACGGCGGCTGGCAGCAGTTCGGGGCTGTTGTAGCCGATGGTGGTGCCCGAACTGATGACGAACACCTGTTCAGGCGTTTCTTCTACGTGTGCCGGCTGGGGCAGCAGCGATACTTTTTGGGTTTCTACCGGTCCTCCGCAGGAGGCAAGCAGCAGTGTGCCTGTCAGGGTGAGGAGGCCGAAAAGTCGTTGACAATAGGTCTTTTTCATGTTTCGTTCCGTATTAGAATTGAATGATTAGTTGAATAAGGTGTAATATTACGGATTATCTTCGAGCTGTGCAACAAATTAGGCGGATTTAACTTTGCGGGGGCCTGTCCGAAAACCTTGGACTACCTATCCAACTATCATGCTGAACAGAGTGAAGCAGCTGAATGCATCACTTTGCGCTAACAGATTTCTCACTTCGTTCGAAATGACAGGGAAAAGGAAGTTTGTTCGAAATGACAGGGAAAAGGAAGTTCATTCGAAATAACAGGGGAAAAGGAGGTTCGCTTTTCCGAGATTTTATGAAGGAAAGGGCGGGAGAAACCGGGCGTTATTGTAACTTTGTGCCGACCAATCCATCGTATCAATGGCAACAGAACAGACAGAATATCCGTTGGCCGCCCGCATCCGCCGATTGCTGGAGCAGATGGGCGAGCGGCTCTACGGCAAGGAACACGTGGTGGCCTTGTCGCTGCTGTCGGCAGTGGCAGGCGAGAGTATTTTCCTGCTCGGACCTCCGGGCGTGGCGAAAAGTATGGTGGCACGACGGCTGAAGCTGGCTTTCCGCGAAGGCAGTGCGTTCGAGTACCTCATGTCTCGCTTCAGTACGCCCGATGAGATTTTCGGCCCTGTGTCGATTTCGAAACTGAAAGAGGAAGACCGCTACGAACGCTGCACGGAGGGGTATCTGCCTACGGCCACTGTCGTCTTCCTCGACGAAATCTGGAAGGCGGGACCTGCCATCCAGAACGCCCTGCTGACGGTGCTGAACGAGAAAGTGTTCCGCAACGGACAGGCTACGGTGCGTGTCCCCCTGAAAGGACTGGTGGCGGCTTCGAACGAACTGCCGGCACAGGGGCAGGGGCTGGATGCCCTGTGGGACCGCTTCCTGGTGAGGCTGTTGGTGACGGGCATCGAGGACCTGTCCGATTTCGACCGCATGATTGCATCGACCGATGAGCGGGAGCCGGAGGTGGACGAGGAGCTGGCCATCAGCGAGGAAGAGTATGCGGAATGGCAGCAGGGCATCGCTGCCGTGAAGCTCCATGATTCCGTGTTCGAGGTCATCCATGCCATCAAGGAACGGATAGCCGACTATAACCTGCGCCTGCAGAACGACGCACAGACAGAAGTACCGTTCTATGTATCCGACCGCCGCTGGAAGAAATGGGTGAAGCTGATGCGGGCATCGGCGTTCCTGAACGGTTCGGACACGGTCCGCCTGTCGGACTGCCTGCTGCTGACGGACGGTCTGTGGAACGAGACGGAGCAACGCCCGTTGGTGCGGGAGATGGTGCAGGAAGCTATCCGACAGAGTGCCGAGGACTATCTGCTGGGGATAAAGGGACTGCAACGGGAACTGGACGACCTGCGGAGCGGACTGGCATCGGAGACGGCGGTCCACGAAAAGCAGGACCCCGGACTGGAGCTGGTGGACAGTTACTACTACCAGGTGGAACGGGTGAGGATGGCAGGCCGGCTGCTCTTGTTTGCCTCCGACTACCAGCAGTTGGACGATACCGGAAAGGTGTTCTACCTGCAGAAGGACAAGTACAAGACCGACTGCTTCGTCTTGAAGAAATATTCTCCTGCCTTGAAGAACAAGGTGCCTCCCACCCAGCAATACACCTTGCGCCGGGGCAGCCGCTCGGTGTTCATCAACGACTACGAATACCCGCTGCGCTGCGTGCCGGGCTGCCTTCCGCTGCCTCCCCTGGAGGTGAATACCCACGAAGATGTCCGGCTGCGCTTCCGTCGGGTGGAGGAGCAGATTGACCGGGTAGAAGCGGGTTGCCGCATATGGCTGGAGGAAGAGTCCGCCTACTGTTCGCGCCACTTGTTTATAGAGGAACAGCAGCGCGGCTGGATGCTCCGGCTGCTGGAGAGCCAGCAGCGGGCGGTAGCGGACAGACGTAACGAGCTGGAGGAACTGAAGCATGCGTACCGGAAAGAGAACGAGGAATATCCTGCTCAATGAGCTGAAGGCGAGGTACTGGGAGGAACTGAAACGCCGGTGCATGGTGCGGATGGAGAAGCCGATGGGCGAGGGGACAGCGACGGAGGCGGAAGTGGAACGGGTGGCATGGGACTATTACCGCTCGACGGTACCTTCCCTGCAGGAATTCTATTCGCGCTATACGCCCGAATGGGAAGTGTTCTATGAAAACGAGTCCTTGCCGCCTGCCGGTTTCCGGGTGTTCCTGCAACGCATGGCACCGACCTTCCGCCGCCGGTATTCGCTGATGGAGCTGGATGTGGACTATTATGTGGAGCGGCTCTCGGCGTTGCCCGACGGCAGCGATGAGCAGCGGAGGCTGCAGGAGTTCTTCCTCGACCAGTGGCACCGTCGGCTGACGACCAAGGAGTTCGACTACCAGGCCCGGCACATCGGCAACCTGTGTGATGCCTTCCACCTGTTGGTGCCGCGGTCAGGCGGAAAGACTGAGAACGACCAGACGGGCTCGCGTATCGGCTGGCTGCTGCTGAATCATCCGGAGATGTACCGCCAGCTGCTGCCCTACGAGCGGGCGATGGAGCAAAGCCGGCAGCTGCGGGAACTGATAGCGGTGTTAGGACGACGCAGCAAGGGGGAAAAGCCGAGCTTTGAGCCCCGTGACGGCATCAGTGAGGTGCAACTGGTACGGACGGTAGTGCCGAGCGACATCGAAGGAATCACGGTAGGCAATGACCTGAACCACCTGTTGCCGGTGGAGTACTGCCACCTGTCGGACAGTGCCTTGTATGCCGATTTCCTGAAACGCTATGCGGAACGGCGGCTGCAGGTGTTCGACAGCCGTTCGGCGGAACTGCCTGCCACTCCTCTGAAGCAGAAAAGGCCGGTCAGCGGTCAAGGTCCTTTCATTGTCTGTCTCGACACCTCCGGTTCCATGAAGGGACGGCGCGAGGTGCTGGCGAAGTCGGCTGTGCTGGCGGTGGCGAAACTGACGGAACGTACGCATCGCCGTTGCTACATCATCGCCTTTTCCGAACAGACAGACTGCCTGCTGGTGAAGGATTTTGCGCGCGACCTGCCTCAGTTGGCAGCGTTCCTGAGCCGTCGGTTAGACGGAGGAACGGATGTGCGACCTGCCCTCGATGAGGCTTTTCGGCTGATGAGGACCCACGGATGGGAGCGTTCAGACCTCGTGCTGGTGTCCGACTTCGAGATGCCTCCGGCTACAGCTGACCTGCTGGCCGATGTCCATACCGCCCGGCTGCGTCAGACCCGTATATACGGGCTGGTATTCGGCTCCCGTCCGGAGATGGACTATGTGAACCTGTGCGACCGCTCGTGGACATTCTGAAGGGGTCTGCTTGACATAGGTCAAATAATGCATCGGAAGGTGCTGCCGTCGTATGATGGTACGGTAGCTTTTCGTACCTTTGTCCACCGTAAGGTTTTCAGGAAATAACAGGTATGATTTGGTTAATCAAGAACAAAGGGATGAAAGGGCAGCTCAGCCAACTGGTGCTCCCCATTTTTATTGAGACGGCGTTGGTCATGATGCTCGGAGCCGTCGATACCGTGATGCTGAGCCAGCATTCGGACAATGCGGTGGCGGCTGTCGGCGTGGTGAACCAGCTGGTCAACCTTGCCGTATTGGTCTTTCAGGTCATCAGCTTCGGTACGACAGTGCTTTGCTCGCAGTATCTGGGAGCCGGATGGAAAGAACGGATGGTGCAGGCTACCGGGGTGGCGATTGTCTTGAATGCGGTAACCGGGGTGCTGGTCAGTGCGGTTCTCTATTCGGGGTGTACCTGGATGCTACAGCTGATGGGGCTGCGTCCCGATTTGCTGGGCGAAGGGGTCAGCTATATGCGCATCGTGGGAGCCTTTGCCTTCTTCCAGGCCATCTCACTGGCCATTTCAGCCTCCTTGCGCAGTGCCGACAAGGCCATCTATCCCATGTTGGTGACGGTAGTGGTCAATATCCTGAACATCCTGGGCAACTATACCCTGATATTCGGCAAGTTCAGAATGCCTGCCCTTGGCGTGGAGGGAGCTGCCATATCGACCAGTATCGCCCGAGGTGTCAGCATGGTCATTCTGTTTGTCCTGTTGTTCCGCAAGCACATCCCTGCCTTTCCCCGTCGGCTGTTCCGTCCGTTTCCGTGGATCGAACTGAAGAACCTGCTGAAAATCGGTATTCCTGCAGCGGGAGAGGAAATCAGTTACAGCGGTTCGCAGGTCGTCATCACCTTCTTCATCAATCTGTTGGGCAATGCGGCGCTGGCCACGCGCACGTATTGCTGGAACATGATTTTCTTTGTTTATATCTTTTCCATCGCCATGGGGCAGGGAGGAGCCATCCTGATTGGTCATCTCGTCGGCGAGAAGCGCATCACGGCGGCTTATCTGCTGGGCTGCTATACACGCCGGCTGGCCATCATCGTGTCGGTCATCCTGTCGGTGCTGCTGGCCTTGTCGGGAGGTACGATTCTCGGTTGGCTGACGGAGAATCCCGACATCATCCGTATGGGAAAAATCATCTTGTGGATTGACGTGGTGCTGGAGGTAGGACGTGCCATCAACATCTGGGCGACACAGGCGCTTCGCGCGACGGGCGATGTCAATTACCAGTTCTATGTCGGCATTACCGTGCAGTGGCTGGTCTCTGTCGGGTTCAGCTACCTGCTGGGGCTCCATTGGGGCTTCGGCCTGATAGGCATGTGGGTCAGCTTCATGCTCGACGAAAACATCCGCGGCCTGATTTTCATTTACCGTTGGCGGTCGAAGAAATGGGCCACCAAAGGGTTCGTGAAAGACAGTTGTACGGAAGTATGTCAGCCGTGCAGTCAGGTGACGCCTAGCGTTCAGCCCTCTTGAAAATATGCTAATATGATCTCCTCCGATGCATATCCCTCTATCGATCGCACGGAGGTCGGTCAATCGACCGACCTAGGTCATCCAATCGACCGACTTAGGTTGTCCAATCGACCGACCTTGGTCGGTCACCTTCAGAAGCAGGGCAAAGATGAGATATCATACATCTATTCCATGAACAACAAGCCTATAGGAGGACGAAGTAAACACTGCTTTGACTCCTCCAACGGGTACTCAGCTTCTTCCTTGCCGGCGGGCGGAGATTCTTCCTGTTTCTTTATTGGCATTTTCACTTGGAATCGCTATTTTTGTACACTGAAATTATTAAGTTGATGCGATTATGAAGTACCCCATCGGAATACAGAGCTTTGACCGGATTCGCCAAGAAGGTTATGTCTATGTAGATAAGACCGCCTTGGTGTACGATTTGGTTTGTAACGGCACGGTTTACTTCCTGAGCCGCCCGCGGCGGTTCGGGAAGAGCCTGCTTATCTCCACCCTGAAGCACTATTTCTTGGGTCACAAGGAGCTGTTCGAGGGACTGGCCATCGAGGCACTGGAGAAGGAGTGGAAAACCTATCCCGTATTCCACATGGATTTCAATGGAGGCAACTTCATGAAGCCGGGTGAATTGGTCAAGACATTGACGGGTTACGTCGACGAATGGGAACAGATATTCGGCTCTAATGAGTGGGAAACCACGTTAGGTGCCCGTTTCAAAGGTGTGATTCGTCGTGCGCATGAGCAGACAGGCCGCCGCGCTGTGGTGTTGATTGACGAGTACGACAAGCCGATACTCGATGTGCTCGACACCGAGTCCTCTTTTGAAGATGAGTGGGGCAACCGCATCCGTTTGGAGGACGAGCACCGCAATATCCTGAAGGGCTTCTACAGCACCTTCAAGGCCGCCGATGCCGACCTGCATTTCGTCATGCTGACGGGTGTGACCAAGTTCTCGCAAGTGAGTGTCTTCAGCGGATTCAACCAGCCGAAAGACATCAGCATGGACAAGCGTTACGAGGCTTTGTGTGGCATCACGCAGGAGGAACTGGAGGAGGTGTTTGCCGAGCCAATCCGGCAGATGGCAGAGGAATTTAGGGTACAAGTCGAGGAGATGAAGCGAATGCTGAAGCTCCAGTACGACGGCTACCACTTCAGTCCCGCCATGCTGGACATCTACAACCCCTTCAGCCTGCTGAATGCCTTCGACATGAAGATGTTGCGCGACTTCTGGTTTGCCACAGGTACTCCCACTTACCTCATCCGCCTGTTGAGTCACAACAATGAGCAGATCAATGACTTGACAGGCAAGTACTACGATGCCTCGGAGTTCATCGACTACAAGGCCGATGTGGAGCGTCCGCTGCCCATGATTTACCAGAGTGGCTTCCTGACCATCAAGGACTATGACGAGACGACCTACTCCTTCCTGCTCGATTACCCCAACAACGAGGTGCGCAAGGGATTCCTCAGCCTGATAGCTTCCAATTACTTGAACAGCAGGGAGGCTACGCCCGAGAGCTGGGTGCGTGATTCCTTCCGTCAGCTGAATCGTGGCGAGGTGGAGCCCTTCTGCGAGTCGCTCACCGCCTTCCTTGCCAGCATCCCCTACGACAGCCA
This sequence comes from Phocaeicola plebeius, assembly GCA_022767125.1. Classification (GTDB taxonomy): domain Bacteria; phylum Bacteroidota; class Bacteroidia; order Bacteroidales; family Bacteroidaceae; genus Phocaeicola; species Phocaeicola plebeius_C. The sequence continues at coordinate 80,997 of JALEPZ010000030.1, read as the reverse complement.
CGAAGCCCTGAAGGACATCAAGGCCACGGAGAAGCATTTCCAATACACCTTCTACCTGATTCTGCGCCTGCTGGGTGTCTATTGCCAGGCCATCAAGTGTGAGGACCGGCAGAGCTACGGCCGGGTGGACTGCACGCTGGAGATGAAGGAGTACGTTTACATCCTGGAGTTTAAGATGGACGGCAGTGCCGACGAGGCCCTGCAGCAGATTGAGGCCAAAGGCTATGCCCGGCCCTATGTCACTGATCCCCGCCATGTCATCCGCATCGGCATGAATTTCTCATCCGAGACCCGCACCATCGCCGAGTGGAAAATCCGGTACACCCCAAATAGAGAATCGCACTGACCAGCACCCCGGTTGCCGCGTTTGAATGTGCTAATATTGGGTAAAATCGGTTAATGGCTGGAAAATGGTTGGAAGCTATCGATTTAATGCGTATTTATGCAAGAATCCTTTCATCCCCATTACAACAACCAATAATCGTGGATTTCTGATTGGATACAACAATAACAATTTAGCTATGGACAATATTGTAGAATTGACATTACGGCTTTTTGTGGCTCTCCTGCTGGGAGGGATCATTGGTATCGAACGTGAATACCGGTCGAAAGACGCGGGGTTCCGTACGCATTTTCTGGTAGCTTTGGGAAGTGCCTTGTTCTGTATCGTCTCGCAATTCGGGTTTGGAGTGGACCTGAAGGACTCTTCGCGCGTGGCGGCTCAGGTCGTATCCGGCATTGGTTTCCTGGGGGCAGGTACAATCATCTTCCAGAAAAACGTGATACGCGGCCTGACCACGGCAGCCGGGCTCTGGGTGACCGCCGCTATCGGCCTGGCTTGCGGAACCGGCATGTTTCTGGCGGCAGTGGTGGCCACGGGACTGATTTTGTTGGGGCTGGAAGTGCTCAATGCACTGCTTCCCCAGTTCGGGTCAACAACCGTCATGCTTTCTTTTTCATCGCACTCGAAGGAAAGCGTGAAAAGGACGGTGAACCGGCTCAGGCAGGACTGTATCGAGGTGTATTCGTTTGAAGTGAAGGACCACAAGACCCCGCAAGGCGAGAAGTTTGAAGCGGTCATCGAGATAAAGGTGAAGCGGGGTCAGCACAACGAACGTCTGCTGGACTACATGGATGAACTGGACGATGTGACCATTACCTGTATCGAATAACTAATCGTTCGAGGCTTTCGCCAGTTTCCCTTCCTGGAGCCGTATCTGTTCTTCGTTCATCAGATAACGGAGCACCGGCTCGTAGACGGAGAGGGGCAGTGTCATTCGCTCGCCCAGTTCGGCAGGCGTGAGCGGAGCTTCTTCCAGCAGTTGGAGGAGGGTATCTGCTATTCCCGTAAACTCACTGTTCCGCACTCCTGAAGCGTGTTGTTGCAGGCAGACATCGCATTGACAGCAGGGGCGGCTGTCCTTCTCCCCAAAATACCGGAGCAGAAACTGGCTGCGGCAGTGGGTCTGACTGCCGGCATAGTCGGTCATGGCCTGGATGCGTCGGATGTAACTCTCCTTCCGTTCCTCGTAGACCTCGCGGGTGAGGACGACGCGTTCCGTTTCCTGCCGCTCGCGCGTATAGATAATATAAGGTGTCTTTTTCCCCGGAATGTAGTGGAGGATGCGGCGATGGCTGAGCAGAACGAGACTTTCGTAGACCTCCTGTCGGCTGAGTCCGCTCTGGCGGGACAGGAACCCTTCGTCGATGAAAGCATAGTCGGAGAACAGGCCGGTATACGAGCGCAACAGGCAGCGGATCAATTGCTCGGTTGCTTCGCTGTTTTCGTGGATGCGGTACAACTCGTCGCGGCGGAGGGTGAACATGAGTCGGGAAGCATTGTCCTGTTCGTCGGTATATTCCAGATAACCGGCCCGTGTCAGCAGTTTCAGCGCACTGTCTACCCGGACGGGGAAATGCTTGAAGTTCAGACAGAACTCCTCGATATTAAAGGCAAATGTGCACCCCCGGCCGTCACCCATGGCCATTTGGTAGTAATACTGTAGGTCTTCGTAGACCTTGCGGACATAGTCTTTTTCAGGAAAGGTGTCTTCTACCCGGCGCTGCAGCAGGCCCTTGTCGCGTGGCGCAAACAGCAGGACTGCGTAGGCCTTCTGTCCGTCCCGTCCTGCCCGTCCGGCTTCCTGGAAATAAGCTTCGGGAGAGTCGGGGCAGTCGATATGGACCACTAACCGTACATCGGGCTTGTCGATGCCCATGCCGAACGCATTGGTCGCTACCATGACACGGTGCTGTCCGTCCAGCCAGCTTTTCTGCCGCTGGTCCTTGATGTCGTTGGCCAGTCCCGCATGGTAGTAGGTTGCCGAGATGCCGTTGGACTCCAGAAATTCAGCCACTTCCCTTGTCCGTTTGCGGTTGCGGGTATAGGCGATGGCAGACCCCGGAAGGCTGTTCAGAATATGGAGCAGTTCGGAAGGCTTGTTTTCCGTATAGCGGACAATGTAGGCCAGGTTTTTCCGTTCGAAGCTCATGCGGAAGACATTCCTCTGGGGGAAAGCCAGCCGTTGCTGGATATCTTCTACCACTTCGGGTGTAGCTGTGGCCGTCAGTGCCAGAACGGGTACACCCGGCAGCAACTGGCGTACTTCGGCAATCTGCAGGTAGGAAGGACGGAAGTCATATCCCCATTGCGAGATGCAGTGTGCCTCGTCGATGGCGATGAGATTGACCTGCATGTGGCGCATTTTGGTCCGGAAAATATCCGTGGCGAGTCGTTCTGGAGAGATGTACAGGAACTTGTAGTTCCCGAAGATGCAGTTCTCCAAGGCCACTACGATTTCTTCCCGGGTCATCCCGGAATAGACCGCGGTGGCCTTGATGCCGCGCGAACGCAGTTGGCGTACCTGGTCCTTCATCAGGGCGATGAGCGGAGTGACCACTAAGCACAGCCCCTCCTTGGCCAGGGCGGGGACCTGGAATGTGATGGACTTTCCCCCACCTGTAGGCATCAGCCCCAGTGTATCCTTTCCGCTCCCGATACTACGGATAATATCCTCCTGGATTCCTCGGAAACCGTCATATCCCCAGTACTGCTGCAATACCTGCCGATAATTCTCCATTACTTCTCATTCCTCATTCTACTTTCCTCCTTCTTGGTTCCTCAATGCGTCCTGCAGGGCTTGATGTCCTCTATCTGGAGCTGGATATCCCCCCGCTTGTGGGTATTTTCCTCGATGGTATAGCAGATGTTGAACGACTGCTTGGTCTTGATGTAGCGGGCCTGCGAACTCTGTCCGAAGGCAATGCCGTTCATCACATTGTTCGACTTGTTGTCCACCAGTTCCAATTTGATGTGCTCCTGGTCGCGTCCCACTACCTTGCTGGTTCCGTAATCGTAGACCCCCAGGGTGCAGAACACCGGCTTGTGGTTGTCCGGTCCGAACGGGTTGAACTTCTTCAGGTCGAAGAAGAACTTGGGCGTAATGTCCCGGAAATCCAGTTGCGCATCAATGTCGATGGTGGCACTGGTCTGTTCGGGCAAGATATGATTCGTGACATATTCTTCGAACCGGCGGGTAAATTCCGGTACGTTTTCCACCTTCATGGAAAGTCCTGCGGCATACGTATGGCCTCCGAAGTTCTCCAACAGGTCGCGGCAGTGCTCAATGGCCTTGTAGACATCGAAGCCCGATACCGACCGGGCAGAGCCGGTTGCCAGATTGTCGGTGCGGGTCAGTACGACAGCCGGGCGGTAGTAGATTTCCGTGAGGCGGGAAGCCACAATACCGATGACCCCTTTGTGCCAGTCTTCGTTGAACAAGACAATCGACCGTCGTTCCGACAGGTCAGCTACCCGTTCAACGATACGGTTTGCCTCTTCGGTCATGCTCTTGTCCAGATCCTTGCGGGTCTCGTTGTACTGGTTGATCAGCGTGCTTTTGGCAAGTGCCATCTTGAAATCCTTCTCGATGAGCAAGTCCACTGCCTCCTTTCCGTTCTGAATGCGTCCGGACGCATTGATGCGGGGGCCGATCTTGAACACAATGTCGCTCATGTTGATTTCCCGGTCGGTCAGTCCGCACACATCAATGATGGCCTTGAGCCCCACACTCGGGTTGGAGTTGAGTTGCCGCAGGCCGTGATAGGCCAGGATGCGGTTTTCTCCCAGAATCGGAACGATGTCGGAAGCGATGCTGACCGCCACGAGATCCAGCAGTTGGGTCAGCTGATGCAGCTCAATGTTGTTGCTGAGCGCAAATGCCTGCATGAACTTGAATCCTACTCCGCATCCTGAAAGGTGTTCGTAGGGATAAGTAGAGTCCTTTCGTTTCGGGTTCAGGATAGCCACGGCAGGCGGCAGTTCCTCATCCGGCACGTGATGGTCGCAGATGATAAAGTCGATGCCTTTCTCACGGGCATACGCAATTTCTTCGACTGCCTTGATACCACAGTCGAGTACGATTACCAGTTGCACGCCCGTGGCGGCAGCATAGTCCACCCCCTTCGTTGATACGCCATACCCTTCGTTGTAACGGTCGGGAATGTAGTAGTCAATGTTCGAATAGAACTGTTGAAGGAATTTGTACACCAATGCGACGGCGGTGGTTCCGTCCACATCGTAGTCTCCATATACCAAGATTCGCTCTTTCCGGCCTAAGGCCACATTCAATCGCTCCACCGCCTTTTCCATGTCGCGCATCAGGAAAGGGTCGTGAAGGTCAGCCAGTTGAGGACGGAAGAAGTTCTTCGCTTCATCGGCTGTCCGGATGCCCCGCTCTAGCAACAGCCGGCAAAGGATGGGGCTGATACCTATTTCCTTGGCCAGCGTGCGGGCTGCTTCCCGTTGTTCTTGTGTAGGAGGTTGATAGTTCCATTTGTAGTTCATTATATATTGTTTTTTCTTTTTTCCTGTCTGGTGTCTCCACAAGGGGGAGAGGGATTGAAACGGAGCTTTTGGTCTCAAGTCCTGTTTCAATCCGTAAAGTTAGCAAAAAAGAAAGAAACATGCGGTGTGTTTTTCGTTTTATTTCTAAAATTTGTGTTTCAGGTAGGCTTCATCCGTTATGGAAGTAGCCAATGATGGCTGACAGGAAAGCTGGGTCGGTCGAGTCAGATGACTTACCCTTAAAGTTGTGCCTTCTTTGCAGCTGTCCTTGCTCGGCAATCGATAAATGAGTCGGATGATGAATGGATGGTCAGGGAACTGAATCTGTCAAATTGTCATTCTGGACAAGCAGAGAATCTGAATAGATGCACTAATGCTTTACAGATTCTTCACTACGTTCAGAATGACAATTAGAATGATAGTTTGTTCAGGATAACAGACAAAATGATAGACTACTTTTGTCTTGATATACTTTCTTGTGTCTTACAGCTTCACGCCCAGTTTCTTGGCGATGGCTGCCGGAAGCGCTTTCTTGTTGACAACGATGTTCATGGTTTTGTAGCGGACGAAAGCCTTGGAGGCATACCACTTGCCGTCGTACTTGCCGGCCTTGCCCCAAGAGTTCTTCACCATGTAGTATTCGTTACCTTCCTGATCTTTGGCAATACCGTAGATTTGCATGCCGTGGTCGTCGGTTGTTTCGAAGTTGTCGTAGGCTTCCTGACGTTCTTCCTGCGTGCACCATTTCTGCGGCTGCGGCTTGGTGTTCAGTTTCTTTTCTTCGGGTTTCATCTTCAGCCAGTGAGCCATGTCGGAACCACTCAGTTCCTGTACCTTCTGGTCGTCGGGCATCACTGCGACACCGTCGCGGGTAAAGCCTTGTTCGCTGACGTCAGAACCCCAGGCAATGGTGTAACCGTTCATGATGGCATTGTCGAACACTTCCATCAGTTCATCGATGGGCAGGTTGTACGACTGCGACCAGCGCCAGTTGTCCTGGATTTCCAGTACGAACGGCTGGTAGAACGGATGGTGGGTATACGAAGTCAACGAAATGTAGTCATCGGGGTTGAGGCCCAGCGACTGGTAGAACGATTGCGGTGTGTATTCCTTACCCTTGTAAGTGAACTTTTCGGGGCAGGTACCCAGATAGATGTCGTGGATAGAGGCGATGGCTTTCTTCCACAGTGGCTGGCGGTTGGCATCGGTCTGCAGTTTGCGCAACTTGCCCTTGGCGATGGCATCCACTACGGCGTTCGATACAGCCGTCAGTTCGGTGTGGTTGCTCAGCGTGTCGCCATACATCACGCCCGGACGCATTTCTTCTTCAGGAACCAGTCCGAACTGCTTCATGCCGTAGAGCACGTCGTAGAAAGAACCACCCTGTGAGAACGATACGTCTCCGTGGGTGCGGACAGCTGCATCGGCACGGTCGAGGTAGGTCTGGTGAACAATGAACATTTCAGACAGGTCGTATTCCCCTTTGCCCATGCGCAGCAGTTCCGATTCGAGGAAGGCCATGCTGGAGTAACACCAGCACGTACCGGCACGGTTCTGGTTCTTGATGGAAGTGATGGGGTTTTCCTTTACGGTAGTAAACACGAAGCCTTCTTCGGCTTTTTCCTTGTCCGCATTCTGTGCGGAAACTCCTCCGAAGCAAAGGCCTGCGGCGAGGAGTGCTAACATTTTTTTCATGGTTATATACGTTATAAGTTAAGTGATTAATATTTTCTTTGGCAATGAAAGTTGCCATGCGCTTAGTGGCTCATGAACGATTCTACTTCTTCGATCGTGATGGGGATGCGTTTCTCGCCTGTAAAGCGGGAACCGTCGGCCGTGATGAGGATGTCGTCTTCCAGACGGATGCCGCCGAAATCTTTGAAGCGGTCGATGGCATCGAAATCAAGGAAATCGGTATGGAGCTTTTCCGCCCGCCATTTGTCGATGAGGGCAGGAATGAAATAGCAGCCCGGTTCGTCGGTGATGACAAAGCCTTCTTCCAGTCGTCGGCCCATCCGGAGGGAAGCCAGGCCGAACTGGTCGGACGGACGGATTTCGTCGTCATAACCTACATACTGCTGTCCGAGGTCCTCCATGTCATGTACGTCGATTCCCATCATGTGTCCCAGGCCGTGGGGAAGGAACAGTGCATGGGCACCGGCTGCCACGGCATCGTCCACGTTGCCTTTCATCAGTCCCAGGTCTTTCAATCCTTGTGCCAACACCTTGCATACCTCCAGGTGGACCTGCTTGTACGTTATACCCGGACGCGCCAGTTCCAGGGCACGGCCGTGACAGGCCAGTACGATGCTGTAGACATCGCGTTGGCGGCTGGAGAACCGGCCGCCTACGGGGACGGTACGTGTATGGTCGGAGCAGTAGTTCGTGACGCTTTCTGCCCCTGCGTCGGTCAGCATCAGCCGTCCGGCTTCCAGCACATGGCTGTGGTCGTGGTTATGAAGGGTCTGCCCGTTCTGGGTCAGGATAGTGGCAAACGACACCATGTTGCCATGGGAAGCGGCAATGCCGTCCAGTACACCGGCAATGTAGCCTTCGGACACACCGGGCTTGCAGAGGCGCATGGCGGTGGTGTGCATTTCATAACCGATGTTGCAGGCCTTGTCGATTTCGGCGATTTCACACGCTTCTTTCTTCGACCGCAAGTTGACGACTGCCTTAATCAGTTCGACCGAGGCATGGGGCTTGAGCATGGAGGTACGGATGCCGGTCAGTTCTTCGAGCAGCAGCATGTTGTCGAAACGGTAAGGCGGAAGGAAATGCACCTTCCGGCGTTGCGAGATGGCTTTCTGCACCACGGCCTTGAGGTGGCCGAAAGGAAGACTCTTGCTGACACCCACCCGGGCTGCCAACTCCTGGACCGACGGTTGAGGGCCCATCCAGATGATATCATCCATGGTCACATCGTCGCCGAAGAAATACTCCTCGTTGGCATCCACGTCAATAATGCCTGCATATCCGGGATGAGCATGGCCGAAGAAATACAGAAACGAACTGTCTTGGCGGAACTTATAGGTGTTGTCGGGATAATTGGCCGGAGCCTCGTTATTTCCTAACAGAAGGATGATGCCGCTGGCCACTTGCTGGCGAAGGGCGGCACGTCGTTGTTGGTATATCTGAGCTTCAAACATATTAATTGGAGTGATTTTAGATTAAAACAATTTATTTTTTGGCAAATGTAACAAATTTCCGGATAGGTTGTTCCTCTTTTCAGATTTAAATGTATATTTGCAAAGACTAAAAACAGATGCGTATGGAACTGGACTTGAAGAAAACTGGACTTGTACTTGAAGGGGGTGGCATGCGAGGCGTGTTTACCTGTGGCGTGTTGGACTATCTGATGGACCATCGGGTAGAGTTCCCCTATGGAATCGGTGTTTCGGCCGGAGCGTGCAACGGACTGTCCTACATGTCTCATCAACGGGGACGGGCGAAATACAGCAATATTGACATGCTGGAGAAATATCATTATATCGGTCTGAAGCATCTGTGGTACCAGCGCAGTATTCTGGACCAGAAACTGCTGTATGAAACCTTCCCCGAAAAACTGGTACCGTATGATTATGCGGCTTGTTTCAGCAATCCCATGCGTTTCGAGATGGTGACCACCAACTGTGTGACGGGACGGGCCTGCTACCTGGAGGAACGCCACGACAAGGACCGCCTGATTGCCATCGCCAAGGCGTCGAGCAGTCTGCCGTATGTCTGCCCGATGACCTGGTTGGACGGGGTCCCGATGCTGGATGGGGGTATCGTAGATTCCATTCCCGTCCTGCGGGCGATCAGCCAGGGATATGAACGCAACGTGGTGGTGCTGACGCGCAACAAAGGGTACCGCAAGTCGGTAAAAGACATCAAGGTACCTCACTTTATCTATACCCGTTACCCTCGGTTGCGGGTCGTGTTGAGTAACCGCTGCCAGGTCTACAACCAGCAGCTGGAGCTGGTGGAACGCATGGAGGAGGAGGGGAGCATCATTGTCGTGCGGCCACAGGCGCCTGTCACCGTGAACCGCATTGAAAAGGACGTGAAAAAACTGACGGCTCTTTACAACGAGGGGTACGAAGTGGCCGGAGAGGTGCTGCATCACATCCGGTGGGTGTGATGCAGCCAGTCGGACAATTCGCCGGTGGTGTCGGCAATGAAATGGGGTTCGTATGCTTCCAGCTCAGTGCGGGGGCGGAATCCCCAGCTCACTCCGACGGTGGTCACGCCGGCGTTGTGTCCGGTCTGCATGTCCACCGATGAATCACCGATATAAATGGTTTCTTCGGGGGTAGCCCCTGCTCGATTCATGATTTCGAAGACCACAGACGGGTCCGGCTTGGTCGGCACGCCTTCTCGTTGGCCGAATACGGCGGTAAAACAAATGGAAGGAAAGAACTGGCCGATGAGTTTTTGGGTAGCTTCCTGGTATTTGTTGGAGGCAACCGCCAACAGGGCTCCCTGCTGCTGCAGGGAGGACAGCAGTTCGGGGATGCCGGGGTACGGACGGCTCAAGTCAGCATTGTGGATAGTATAATAAGGTAGGAAAAGCGAACGCATTTTCCGAATGTTTTCCGTTGAACGTTCGTTTTCGGGCAGGGCCCGCTCAAACAACTTGTCGATGCCGTTGCCGACAAAATAGCGGTAGGCTTCAGTAGGGTGGACTGGCCAGCCGCAGCATTGTAAGGCATGGTTGGTGGCAGCTGCCAGATCGGCGATGGTATCCAGAAGGGTACCGTCCAAGTCAAAAATGATCAGTTTCTTCATCTTGCTAATCGCTTGAAATGTTTCAGGGACAAAAGTACGAATTAATTCGTAACGACACAAGGACGCATCCGTAGAAAACCTTTTCACATCCGATGTGAAAGCCATGCAGCAGGAAAACATCGATAGTTGTCACGAAACTTTCGGACGGTTTCTTCTGGTTTTCAAACAGAGTGGCACCATGGCTGTTTTGTCTCGTTTTGAATATTTAAGAGAAATTGTGCAACGATTCACTGGCTTTTCCGTACTTTTGCGCCGTTCTTCGTGGAGTAGGATTTGCGAGGTTCGAGTATATAATAATTAAATAGATAGTTTAAGGTATGGAAAACATTGGATTAGGATTAATGCTGATGGTCATCGGTATGTGTACCGTCTTCATCATTCTACTCATTGTCATTTGGGGAAGCACCTTGCTGATTAAGCTGGTCAACAAGATTGCTCCCGAAGAAGCCCCCAAGAAGCCGGTGGCAGTTGCCTCTTCGTCGGCCAATGCCGCAGCGATGGATGCCATCAAGGCGGCTGTGGACATCCTTACTGCCGGTAAGGGCCAAGTGATAAAGATAGAAAAATTATGATGCTTATAGATTAAAGAAACATTTACTTGCACAAATGAAAAGAGAAGTAAAATTCAGCCTGGTCTTCCGCGACATGTGGCAGAGTGCCGGAAAGTATGTTCCGCGTGTGGATCAGTTGGTTAAGGTGGCCCCGGCCATTATCGAAATGGGGTGTTTTGCCCGAGTGGAAACAAACGGCGGAGGTTTTGAACAAGTGAACCTGCTGTTCGGCGAGAACCCGAACAATGCAGTCCGTCAGTGGACGAAGCCTTTCCACGAAGCCGGCATCCAGACACACATGCTGGACCGCGCCTTGAACGGCCTGCGCATGAGCCCGGTGCCTGCCGACGTAAGAAAACTATTTTATAAGGTAAAGAAAGCGCAAGGAACAGATATCACCCGTACGTTCTGCGGACTGAACGACGTGCGCAACATCCTCCCTTCCATTGGTTATGCCCACGAGGCCGGCATGATTTCGCAGTGCAGCCTCTGCATCACGTATTCGCCCATCCACACGGTGGAATACTACCTGAATATCGCCAAGCAGCTGATCGATGCCGGCTGCGATGAAATCTGCATCAAGGACATGGCCGGTATCGGCCGTCCGGTCTTCTTGGGCCAGGTGGTGGCCGGTATCAAGAAAATCAAGAACATTCCTATCCAGTATCATTCTCATGCCGGTCCCGGCTTCAACATGGCTTCTATCCTGGAAGTCTGCAAGGCGGGTTGCGACTACGTGGATGTAGGTATGGATCCCCTGTCGTGGGGTACCGGCCATGCCGATGTCATCAGCGTACAGGCTATGCTGAAGGATGCCGGATTCCAGGTGGCAGAAATCAATATGGCTGCCTACATGAAGGTGCGCTCGATGATTCAGGAATTCATGGACGATTTCCTCGGATTGTACATCAGTCCGAAAAACCGTATGATGAACTCCCTGCTCATCGGTCCGGGTCTGCCGGGCGGCATGATGGGCAGTCTGATGGCCGACCTGGATTCGAACCTTGAATCCATCAACAAGTACAAGGCCAAGCGCAATCTGCCGTTCATGACGCAGGACGAACTGCTGATTAAGCTCTTCGACGAAGTGGCATACGTATGGCCGCGTGTCGGCTATCCCTGCCTGGTGACTCCGTTCAGCCAGTATGTCAAGAACCTGGCGATGATGAATGTCATCCAGATGGAAAAAGGCAAGGAACGCTGGGGCATTATCGCCGACAATATCTGGGACATGATTCTTGGCAAAGCCGGCCAGCTGCCGGGCCCGTTGGCTCCTGAAATCATTGAAAAGGCCGAACGCGAAGGACGCAAGTTCTTCACCGGCAATCCGCAGGACAATTTCCCCGACCAGCTCGAGAAATTCCGCCAGCTGATGTGGGAGAAGAAATGGGAAACCGGACAAGACGACGAAGAACTCTTCGAATATGCCATGCACCCCGAACAGTACGAGGCGTACAAGAGCGGAAAGGCCAAGGCTGACTTCCTGGCTGATGTCAAGAAGCGTCGTGAAGAGAAGGAAGAAGTGCACGTTGCCAACGAACCGACCAAGGTGCTGACCGTCGATGTCAACGGACAGCCGTACCGGGTGACGGTGGCCTTCGGTGATGTCAATCCGGCCAAACTGGCTGCGGCCACAGGTGCTGCTCCCGCTGCCGCTCCGGCCGCTCCCGTGCAGGCTGGCGAAGGCAAGGAAATCCTTGCACCGCTGGAAGGCAAGTTCTTCCTGACAAAGGGTACCGACGAAACACCGGTGAAGGTGGGCGACAAGGTGAACCAGGGCGACGTGCTTTGCTACGTAGAAGCCATGAAGACCTTCAATGCCGTACGTGCCGAGTTTGCAGGTACAGTGACGGCTATCTGCTATCATTCCGGCGATTCAGTATCAGAAGATGACGTATTAATGAAGATATTATAATGGAAGAGATTTTAGAAAAACTATATGAAATGACCGCGTTCAGCAACATTGCTGCCGATCCGCGGTTCATCATCATGTATGTCATTGCGTTTGTCCTGCTCTACTTGGGTATCAAGAAGCAGTACGAACCCTTGCTGCTGGTGCCGATTGCCTTTGGGGTGTTGCTGGCCAACTTCCCCGGCGGCGACATGGGTGTGGTGCAGGCGGACGAGAATGGCATGGTGATGGTAAACGGTGTGGCGAAGAATATTTGGGAAATGCCGTTGCACGAGATTGCGCACGACCTGGGCCTGATGAACTTCATCTACTACATGCTCATCAAGACAGGTTTCCTGCCTCCTGTCATCTTTATGGGTGTCGGCGCTTTGACCGACTTCGGTCCCATGTTGCGAAACCTTCGTCTGTCTATCTTCGGTGCGGCTGCCCAGCTGGGTATCTTTACCGTCCTGCTGGTAGCTATCCTGATGGGTTTCACACCCAATGAGGCTGCCTCATTGGGCATTATCGGTGGTGCGGATGGTCCGACTGCCATCTTTACCACCATCAAGCTGGCTCCCCATCTGTTGGGTCCCATTGCCATTGCAGCCTATTCCTACATGGCATTGGTACCGGTAATCATTCCGTTGGTAGCCCGTTTGTGGTGTACCAAGAAGGAACTGTCCATCAACATGAAGGAGCAGGAGAAGAAGTATCCGTCGAACGTGGAAATCAAGAACCTGCGTGTCCTGAAGATTATCTTCCCGATTGCCACGACCACGGTGGTGGCTTTGTTTGTTCCTTCTGCCGTACCTTTGGTGGGTATGCTGATGTTCGGTAACCTGGTGAAGGAAATCGGCAGCAACACCTCACGCCTGTTTGATGCCGCTTCCAACAGCATTATGAATGCCGCTACCATCTTCCTGGGCATTTCGGTCGGTGCGACCATGACCATCGATGCCTTCCTGAACTGGACCACTATCGGTATTGTGGTCGGCGGATTCCTGGCCTTTGCGCTGTCCATCACCGGCGGTATCTTCTTTGTGAAGGTATTCAATCTCTTTACAAAGAAGAAGATCAATCCGCTGATTGGTGCTACAGGCTTGAGTGCGGTGCCGATGGCCAGCCGTGTGGCGAATGAGATTGCCTTGAAGTATGATCCGAAGAATCATGTCCTGCAGTATTGCATGGCCAGCAACATTTCGGGCGTTATCGGTTCTGCCGTAGCTGCCGGCGTGTTGATTTCATTCTTGGGATAAACAATATTTGTGCAGTGGTGAGAGGTCTTTTGCTGGATGGTGGAAGGCTTTCTCGCCACTGCTTTTACATAATAGGATACTCCTTTATTTATGCTGAAGAATCTTCTGTTTGTCGGGCTGGGAAGCTGCTTTGGCGGTATGCTTCGTTACTGCCTGTCCAAATGGGTGCTGAATCTCTTCCCGATGCTCTCGTTTCCGTTGGGGACCTTTTTGGTCAATGTCGTCGGATGCTTTTTCATTGGCCTGTTCTGTGGTTGCTCTGAGCAGGGCGGCTGGCTGGGTCCTTCCATGAAACTGTTCCTGACGGTCGGTCTGTGTGGCGGGTTTACCACGTTCTCCACTTTTCTTAATGAGAATTCCCATTTCGTCCAAAACGGACAATTTGGAACTTGTTTTCTATACACAGTAAGCAGTCTGTTTGTCGGTCTCATTTTTCTCTATGCGGGAAGGGCTCTTAGTGAATGGATTTTTCCATGAAGAGGTACAATCTTATTTAGTTATAAAATACTTTTGCAAAGGCGATAAAGTATTGATTGATGAAGGCTTATATATACTTGATGGGTTTATTATATTATTATTTTGAATTCATTCCATTTTTTTTTTCTCTCTCTGGCCCTTGCATATGTCGAGGATAAATTGTACTTTTGTTCAATAAAAGGAGTCTAACTAGAAGGGGAATGCTGTGCGCGTTCCCAATAGTTAATAAAAGAATATTTATGAAAAGAAAAATGGTGGTTTCAGAAAATATTCGATGGAACATTGATTGTCGCTGGTAAGCATGGTCTTGTTTCATGTGTGCCCGTTTTCAGGGCAGGGCCTGTGGTTGTAGGAACTGTGGGGAGGATAGAGTGTGTGGGTCTTGTTCCCGAAAATGACGTAGATATGTGGTATATTGTTTACAAGAGAAAAATGAATGCCGAACGGTTGGAGGATAATCTTCGAGCAGAGAAACTAAATTATTGCATTCCCAAAGGGTATGTGGAGCGTCTGAACGAGGAGGGGACGGAGATGGAGGAGGTAGAAGAAGTAGCCATCCGCAATCTTGTGTTCCTGCAGACGGACCGAAGCTTACAGGAGGTGATCAATGCGGTGGATGGACTGAATGCTCCGTTTTTGGACACGATGACGGGTCGGCCTGCCGAAGTGAGCGATGAGGAAATGGAACGTTTTATCCGTATTCTGAAGGTGCATCCAGCCGATATCAAGCTATTAAGTGCTCCCTATGCCCGTTTCAGCGATCGCCCTAAAGTGCGCGTGCGAGCCGGATTGTTTGAAGGAATGGAAGGACGAGTGGTGCGGATACGCCGCGACCGGAAGTTGGTGGTGGCGGTCGGACGGATGGCCATTGCCGTGTCGGGTATCCATCGTTCTTTGTTGGAAATTGTCAACAAATAGAAAAATGTCTCATGGATAACCGTTTGTGGCGCTATTGGATGTGTGCGGTGTTGATCGTGCTGAGTTCCTGTACGCTCCCGATGAATTTCACGTACTTTCAGGATGCGGCGGAGATACGGAACATGGCCGTACAGGAAGCGCAGTTGATTCGTGTTCAACCCGGTGATAAACTAAATATTGTGGTCAACAGCAGTGACCCCATGTTGTCGGAGCAGTTCACCCTGTCCCTTTCCAGTTCTTTGAGTGTTGTAGGCGCAGTTTCCGGTCCGATGACACAGGCCGGAAAAAAATCCGGTTCTGGACAATTGATGGCCTACACCGTTGACGAGCAAGGTGATATCCGTTTCCCAGTTTTGGGAAAACTATCTGTCATCGGCAAGACCCGCACAGAAGTGGCAGCCTATATTACCCGCCGCCTGATGGAGCGCGAATTGGTCCGTGACCCGGTGGTAACCGTTGAGTTTGTTAATCTTACCGTCAATGTTCTGGGAGAAGTGAACCGTCCCGGACGCATCGATGTGTTGCAAGATCGGTTCACACTGTTGGATGCCATTGCCAGTGCAGGCGACCTTACCGTCAACGGCTTGCGTGAGAATGTGATGGTCTGTCGTCTGGTAGACGGGGAAGAGCAGGTCTATTTTGTCGACCTTTGCAGCCGGAAGGACTTGTTGGAGTCGCCCGCTTATTACCTGCAGCAGAACGATGTGGTCTATGTATCGCCTACCAAGAAGCGGATGCGTGATTCAAGTGCCAGCGGAAATGCGTTCAGTACCCCCGGCTTCTGGATTTCAGTGGTGTCGCTGCTGACCACCATTACTGCATTGATGGTCCGATAATAGTTATGTAGCATGTCTGAATCGTCCTTTTCTGCCAATCCGCCTGTCCGCAAGCAGACCGAAGATTTCATTTCTTTGGTCGACCTGTTCCATATCTGCTGGCACAACAAACGTTGGTTTGTCCTTTCTGTCAGCCTTTTCGTGTCGTTGGCGCTCTATAAGCTCTCCATCACTCCCAAGATCTATACCCGTGAGGCGGCTATCATGGTGAAGCAGGAAAGCTTGGGGAAGAATGCCGGTGGCAATGCAAGTGGCAGTAATTTCAATGATCTGGGCATCGTGCAGCAGAACATCAGTGTCAACAACGTGCAGCGTCATCTGGTATCGTTGGACGTTTTGATGGAAGTGGTACGGCGGTTGGGCCTTGCCGAAGGCCGCGATGTGCAGCGGAAAGCGAGTGGTATCAAGGGACGTATCAAGGCGACGATACAAGATGACAAATCAACGATTATTAATCTGAAAATCACCGATTCCTCTCCCAAACAGGCAGAGCAGATCTTGTATGCGCTGGTGCAGGTTTACAACGAGAAATGGATTGAGGACAGAAACCAGGTGGTGATCAGTACTTCCCATTTCATTGACGATCGGCTTCGTCTGCTCGAAAAAGAACTGCGGGCGGTGGACGACAGCATATCGGCCTATAAAAGTACTCATTCCATTACCGATTTGAGAGATGTGGGGGCCATGTACCTGCAGCAGCAGAATCTGTCGAACCATGAAATCCTCCGTTTGAACAACCAGAAGGCAACGGCTCAGTATATCTGTGAACTCCTGACCGATGATGGCAACAAGCATCGTCTGTTGCCATCGAACGTGGGAATCGAGAATACGGCGATTGAGTCGCAGATAGCCGACTACAATCAGGAACTTCAGTCGCTGAACTCCCATTTGGCCTATACTTCTGAGCAGAATCCTATTATTTACAATCAGGAACGGGTATTGGCAAATATGCGCTCCAATATCATCAACAATCTGACCTACCACATTGAAGCCATCGATATCCAGCTTCAGTCGCAGAAAGGATACAGTGGCCGTGCTTCCGAACAGATTGTTGCCAATCCGGGACAGGCACAGTATCTGGAAGCTATCGAGCGGCAGAAGAAAGTGAAGGAAAGCCTGTACCTCTATTTGCTCCAGAAACGGGAAGAGAACGAAATCAACATGACCTATGCCTCGAACAACATTCAGCTCATCGATATTCCCAACGGCAGCAATACCCCGACTTCCCCGGTGCCCCGCACGACGATTATGATGGCCCTGGTGGCCGGGCTGTTTCTGCCTGTGGGGATTCTTTTCGTAAAGGAAAACTTGAATAGTACCATCCGCGACTTGAACGACCTGGAGCATCGTACCAGCTTGCCGGTCATTGGTGAAGTCCCGTTCTGCAATATGGAAAAGAAAACCATCTCGCAACGTCTGCTGAAGCTGTTTGGTGCCGGCAAGAATGCGCGCTTAGAGCCCCGTAAGGTGGTAGTGGAACATGGTAGTCAGGATATGCTGAACGAATCGTTCCGTGTCATTCGCAGCCATTTGGAATTTATGACAGAAGGAAGTGCTCACCACGAGAACGTTTACCTGTTCACTTCTCATTCGGCAGGTGCCGGTAAAACGTTCGTGTCCATGAATCTGGCTGTTGCATTGGCCATCAAAGGACGTAGTGTCCTGTATATTGACGGCGACCTTCGCAGGGCTTCCGCTTCTCATAGCTGGGGATGTCCAAAAATCGGTCTGAGCAGCTATCTGAGTGGACAGGACGAAAACTTGGAACATTTGTTGGTCAAGCAGATATCCTATCCTACGTTGGATATCCTTCCCGTCGGCATCATTCCTCCCAATCCCACCGAATTGTTGTCGTCCAACCAGTTGCCCAAGCTGATTCAGGAGGTTCGTCCACGCTACGATTTCATTTTCATTGATTGTCCTCCAGCCAACAGTATGGCCGATACCAGTATTATTGAACGCTATGTGGACCGCACGCTGTACATCATCCGTGCCGGTCTGTTCGAACGTAAGAACATACCGGACTTGGAGAACAACGTTCAGTCCGGACGTTATAAGCATTTAAGCCTTATCTTGAATGGAACCCGCATCCTGCCTCGTTATGGTTATAAGTATGGTTACAAGTACGGCTATGGTTACGGGTATGGTTATGGCCCCTCAGAAAAGAATACTGCCAAGCGGGAGAAACGGCATTTCTTGAAATTTCGGAAATAAAAAACTGTGGTAGCAACAATAATCGGATATGAAAAATGAATCTCGCATTCATAAATCCTGGATGAATACCAAGGTCAACTTGGTCTTCTATCTATTAATGACAGTGGTTACCTTTTTTTCCCGCAAGATTTTTCTGGAAAGATTGGGAGCCGATTTCATAGGTCTGACCGGAACATTACAGAATATATTAGGTCTTCTCAACTTGGCCGAACTGGGCATTGGCTCGGCTGTGAGTTTTGTGCTCTATAAGCCGTTGCGGGAGGGCGACAAGCAAGCCATTTCTGAGATAGTCTCGGTATTTGGGTATTATTACCGCAAGATAGGTTCCATCGTTTTAGGGATTGCTGTTCTGGTCAGCTTGTTTTTCCCTTTTATCTTCAAAGAGTCAATCTTTGACAACAGTCTGATATATTTTGCGTTTTATGCCTTTTTGTTGTCTTCGCTAATCGGTTATTTTATCAATTTCCGCCAAATCCTGTTGACGGCCGACCAGAAAAAATATGTGGTGACTGCCTATTTCCAGACAGCGAACTTAGTGAAGATACTTATTCAGGTAGTGGTCGCCTTATATGCCACCAACTTGTATGCCTGGGTAGCTATTGAATTGAGTTTCGGACTCCTTTATGCAGTGATTCTGAATTGGAAGATCCGGCAGCATTATCCTTGGCTGGAAGCCACAATTGATAAGGGACATCGGGAACGTAGGAACTATCCTGTTATTATTACGAAGACAAAACAGGTCTTTATCCACAAGTTCAAGGATTTCCTGTTGAGTCAAAGTGACCAGATACTGGTGTTTGCCTTTGTCTCGCTGAAGATGGTGGCGTATTATGGCAACTATGTCATGGTGGTGTCGAAGGTGACTATGTTGTTCTCTACAGCCATGGACGGAATGTTTGCCAGTGTGGGAAATCTGATTGCAGAAAATGACCGGAAGAAAATCCAGAAAGTCTTTTGGGAGTTGGTCTGCTTACGTTTTTTTATCGGAGGGGTAGTTGTCTTCTGCGTCTATCACTTGATGGTGCCTTTCATTGCGTTGTGGGTAGGTCCCCAATATATCTTGGACCACTCCATCTTGATCTTGCTGATGGTGAGTACCTTTATCATGCTGACCCGTGGAGCCGTTGATATGTTCAATGCTGGTTATGGTAATTATGGCGACCTTTGGGCCGCTTGGACGGAAGGTGTGATATGTCTGGTGGTGACGCTTCTTGCCGCTTCCGAATGGGGGTTGGCTGGCATCCTGGTGGGGAAGATTGTCAGTCTGGTTCCCATTGTTGTCATTTGGAAACCCGTGTATCTGTACCGTCAGGGTTTCCATTTGCCTCCAAAAGAGTATTGGAAAGGTGTGTTTCCGTATTACGTCGCTTTTGGTGCGGCTTTCCTGTTGCTGCATTTTATGGCCGATTGGATACCGATTTGTCCCTCAGAGGGCATATATCCGTTGGTGGCCTATGCTGTCATTATTTCCACCGGGTTCATAGTGGTGTATTCCGTATTGCTTTATTGGCTGGCGGATGGAGCTAAGTCATTGGTCGTAAGAATGGTTGATATAATTAACGCAAAACGTAGAAAGTCATGAAGCATCCTAAAATTACAGTAGTTACTGTGTGTTATAACGCAGCCGCAGAGATAGCATCTACCATGCGGTCTGTGCTCAACCAGTCGTATGACAATCTGGAATATATTCTGGTGGACGGCGCATCGAAGGATGACACACTGGACATTATCCAGAAAGTTTGTGCCGAGTTCCCATCGGCCGACATTACTGTTCGTTCCGAGCCGGATAACGGCATCTTTGACGCTATGAACAAGGGGATTGAATTGGCGACAGGTGATTGGATTAATTTTATGAATGCAGGCGATATGTTCGCGGATGCCAATGCAGTGCGTGATTTTTTCCATATAGCGGATCTTACGCCCCCTAACGACATTATTTATGGAGATACTATCCTGAAATATCCCTTTGGCTGTTATTATAAGGATTGTAAGCCGAAGCATGCAGCGAACATCACATGGTGTCATCAGTCCTTGTTCGCCAGGGTATCGCTGATGAAACGTATGCGTTTCAACGTCAGATACAAGTATAATGCAGACCATAATTTTATCGTTCAGTCTCAGAAACAAGGAAGCCGTCTTGTTTATTTCCCTAGGGTGGTAGCTTGTTATAAGGATTATGACGGGTTCTCTACGCTGAATACCTGCAAACGAACCATCGATACCTACGAGATTGAGGGATGGCCCAAAGACTGGAGATATTACTATCTGGTGGTAAGAAATTTCATACAATCGACTTTCCATATCAGGAGCTTTCGGGGAAATCTGGAGGCTCGGAAGTTGCAGTCTGTGGAAGCAAATACACGGCTGCGGAGAATAGCGGATGTAGTGCCTTGGTGGTGATAAACAAATGTAAACATCCATTTTCATGAAGAAAAAGATCTGTTTCAATATCGCAGACATCCATTCAAAAGGGGGGGAGGAAAGGATGTGTACGACACTGGCCAATTCGTTGGTGAGAAAGGGGTACACAGTGTGTATTTGCTCTTTTTTCTCCCATAAAGATGCATCCCTTTTCTACCCGGTTGATGCTGCCGTCAACATCTGTCATTTATTGGGGAGTTTTTGGGAACGGCGTGTCCATCAGTTCTTCCCAGGGCTGAAATATGCGGAGACCAAGTATAAATCGTACCTGAAAAAGAAGGATATAGAGGTGATTATTGACGTGGATACTGACCGGACTCCTTTTTCTGCTCCTATAGCCAAGGAGTTGGACATCAAGCATATCGCATGGGACCATTTTTACTATGGCCGGTTCAGACAGCGTGCTTGCTCTGCCCGGATTCTTCCTCATTTGTTGCACGATGTGGACAAGCTGGTTGTTCTTACGAAGGATGATGAACGCCTGTATAAGGAAGATGCCAAGATTCCTGGGGAGAAAGTTGTACAGATCTACAATGCATCCCCGATAGAGGAGGTGGAGAGGTATCAGCACGATCGTCCTGTCGTGCTGGCGATGGGCAGGCTGTGCTACCAGAAAGGCTTTGATATGTTGATTGAAGCCTGGCATTTAATAGCCGAACGCTTCCCTGACTGGACATTGCGCATTGTTGGAGACGGTGAGGACAAACAGATGCTTCAGGACCAGCTCCGTTATTGGAAACTGACCAATGTCGTGCTGGTACCCGCTACTAAAAATCCCAAAGAGGAGTATCTGAATGCAGGCATTTTTGTTCTTTCTTCTCGGTATGAAGGACTGGGACTGGTGCTTTTAGAGGCAGCCAATATGAGCCTGCCGCTTGTCTCTTTCGATTGTGATAACGGACCGAGAGAGATTATCCAGGAAGGTGTTAACGGATGTCTGGTTCCTCCTAATGATGTCCCTCAATTGGCCAAGATCCTTCAACGAATGATGGAGGATACGGAGTTGCGTCAACGGATGTCGGCCCACGCGCTTGATACAGTTTCCTCATTCAGGACAGAACGCATCTTGCGACAGTGGATGCGTGTGATTGACGATTTGTAATAATAGTTTAGCAGTTAATTTTTTAGGATGATATCCCCCCAAATCAGTATTATCATTCCTGTTTATCAGGTAGAAGAGTATCTTGCCTACTGCATTGACTCTGTCTTGGCTCAGACATTTTTGGACTGGGAATTGTTGTTGATCGATGATGGCAGTCCTGACCGTTGCGGACAGATTTGTGATGCGTACGCCCGAAAGGACGGACGTATTCGTGTCTTTCATGTAGAGAACGGCGGAGTGGGAAGTGCTCGGAATATTGGAATAAGACAGGCACAGGGAGAATGGCTGACCTTCATAGATAGTGACGATTGGATAGCCCCCGATTTCATCGCTTCGTTGATGCAACCTGCCATGGATGATCCTTATCTGGATTTTATCCATGGAGGCTGTCAGAATTATCAAGACTCTGTCGGCTATTCTATCAATCAACAGTATGATTATTATAAAGGTGAGGATGTTTGTAAACTGCTTAATCTATTTAGAGGATTGGTTGTCTCCAAATTATTTAAGAAAAGCATCATTGATAAGGCAGACCTTTATTTTGATGAGCAGATGAAAATAGCCGAAGATTATGTATTTACGCTCGATTACTTGGCTTATGTCCGTCGTTATTGCTTCATTGAATCTACAGGTTATTTCTACCGTTACCGTCCAATGTCTGCTACGAAATCGGGAAAACGGAGAGAGGCAAAGGAACAATTGACCGGACTTGCTCATCATATCACTTCGTTGCAATACTATCAATGGAGGAAAGGAGTGAGTGACCATCAGGCACTCAAGCGTTGGACGGCTATTTCCACTATTGCTTTTGGCATTATTCGTGAGCAAGGTTTTTTCCGTATGGAGAAGAAAGCAGCACATCAGTTGGTGGACAGCATCAGAAGAAGTCATTTGCTGAAGTACCAGCCTGCTTTGTCCAAGCGTTTGTATATGTGCATGTTTATGATTTTCAGATTATTTGTTTGAGGAATTCTTTAAAGATTCGAATAAAAATGTCTGCATTCGTAAGTCAAAGAATAGAATACATTGATGCCATGCGTGGTTTCACTATGCTTTTGGTAGTGATGGCACATGTTTCCCAGTTTTGTTTGGGGTTGCATGGGTATGAAGGCTTTTCGTTCAATCAGATGATGACCGAGTTTCGGATGCCTTTGTTCTTTTTTGTCAGTGGTTTTGTGTTGTTCAAACCAGGTTATCACTGGAATCTCAGCAATATCGTCCGGTTCCTGCAAAAAAAGATTATGGTGCAGCTGATTACTCCGACAGTTTTCTTGTTTGTCAGCGTGTATTTACGCGGTTTGAACTTCATTGACAGCCTGTGCAATCCGATGAAGGAGGGATATTGGTTTACCTATACGCTCTTTGTGTTCTTTGTTTTTTATATCGTAGCTCAATGCTTGCTGGATGTGTGGCAAATCAGAGGTTGGAGGAAGGATGTGTGTCTGCTGCTCTTTGCCTGTGCTGTTTATGTGCTGGGCCCATTGGGATATGAACTGCCTGTGAATGTCCGGATCATTGACGCTTTAGGGACTATGCAATGGCAGTATTTCTTCTATTTTATGATAGGAAATAGGCTGAGGAAGCACTTTGAGCGATGGGAGCGGCTGATGGACGGCCCGTTGCTCGTGTCGGTAGCGATAGTGGTCTTTTTCAGCTTTAATATCTTCCGCCCCTTTTTCTGGAACTTTTCCCCCTCCTTTTTCTGCGTATTGACCGCTTTGTCTGGTCTGTTGCTGGTGCTCGCTTTTTTCAGAAAGAATGCAGCTGTCTTTTCAGGTGGAACCGTGGTGGGCAGATTGTCCCAGTATGTGGGTAAACGGACGCTTGACATTTACCTGCTACATTATTATTTCGTGTTTTCCAATTTGGGGGAAGTATTGCCAGATTTCTCTCTTTATAAGGAACCGTTTTCTGAATTGTTGGTCTCCTTTGCCGTTTCCATCATTATCATTGCATTTTGCCTGCTGATTTCCGCGATTCTGAGATTGAGCCCAGTGATTGCTCATTATGGATTTGGACAAAAGAAGTATAAAAGTTGATTAAGTACAAGGAGTTGGTATATCATGTTGCATAAATGGATTTATAAATTAGGGATGGAAAGGCGCAATCCCAGTCTGGCGCCTTATCTGGACTTTCTGATGAAGTCGGATAAATGGACTTTGTCTGCCTTGGAGGATTATCAGTTGGAGAAATGTAAGCAACTCTGTATCTTTGCCTCGAAGCATTCTCCGTTTTATCGGAGGCGTTTTGAAGAGGTAGGATTCAAGCCCGAAAAAATGCAGAGCGTGTCCGACCTGTCTGTACTGCCTCTCCTTGGTAAGGATGATTTGCGCGTGCACCATGATGAGATTGCGGCGCAGTATTCCTTCCGGACAGTGACACTGGCTGAGACATCGGGCACGTCAGGACAGCCCTTGAGTTTTTATCGCAACGAGGAATGGGACTCGCATAACCGAGCTGCCATGTTCAGAGGGTATGCCTGGTATGGTGTCAATCCTTGGGACAAGAATGGCTATTTTTGGGGGTATAATATTGACAAGTCCCAACGCTGGAAGACAATGGTACTGGATGGGTTGCAGAATCGTTTCCGGTTGTTTGATTACGACGAGCAGCATATACGGCGGTTCGTAGAGCGCCTGAAAGGAGCCACGTTCGTTTCCGGCTATTCGTCTATGATCTATGAGGTAGCAAAGATGATCAATGAATTGGGCATCAGCCATAAGTTCGGGTTGAGAATGGTGAAGGGAACTTCAGAGAAAATCTATCCTTCCTATCAGGAGGAGGTGTTGAAGGCGTTCGGTCGTAAGATGATTAGCGAATACGGGTCTTGTGAATCGGGACTGATAGCTTATGAATGCCCGGAAGGCGGGTACATGCACATCAACATGGAGAATGTGGTGGTGGAGGAAGTGGATGGGGAGATGGTTGTGACCAATCTCCTGTCCCGTTCGTTCCCGATCATCCGTTATCGGTTAGGGGATTCGGTTCGGCTGGCCCCCCGTAGTTTCCGGTGCCCCTGTGGTCGCGAGCATCCGGTGCTGTTGGACGTGATGGGGCGCGTAGGAAAGAAGGTAGTAGGGAAACAGAAGAATTATCCCAGTCTGACTTTCTATTATGTGTTCAAGAACCTGCTGTTGACGCATCGGATATCCTTGAATTATCAGGCAGTACAGGAGCGTGCTGGACATGTCTTGTTGAGGATTGAGCAGGATCGGCCTGAGTTGCAACCCTATGTTGAGGCAGAACTGAAGAGGTATTTTTCCGATGATCTGGAGGTGGACATCCGTTGGGGAGAGTCGCTGCATGCCATGGACGGAAAGCTGCGTGACTTCATTACACATATCCAATAAGTTATGAGATATCTATTGTACAGGCTGAAGCATGTTTTCCAGTGGCGGTTGCGGTGGAAAGAGGCCCAGGCATTCTCTCTCTTTTTGTTGAGCTGGTTCTTGTTCCGCTTTTTTCGCAAGGAGAAGCATCTTTGGTTGTTCGCTGAGCGAGGTACTGACGCACGTGACAACGGCTACTGGATGTTCCGTCATGTGATGGAACATTATCCTGAAGTGAATGCTAAGTTTATCATTTCTAAGGATTCTGAAGACAGAAAGAAGTTGTCTGGATGGGAGGACCGGCTGGTGCCCTTTGGAACGTTCCGGCATTATTTGATGATATGGCAGGCAGCGTGCGCCATTAGTACCCATGTGGGCGGTTACTTGCCTTACTACATACGTGAAGTGCCTGCTTTTCGTCGGTTGTATCACCAATGGGCACCCCTCATCCGCCTGGTGTGGCTACAGCATGGGGTGATTATGAACGATATGCCCCAGTATCATTTTGGCCGGACCCATTTGGACCTGCTGGTCTGTGGGGCCAAGCCCGAACATACGTTTATCTCCACGACTTTCGGCTTTCCCAAGGGGGTCGTCCGTTATTTAGGGTTGGCACGTTATGACCAGTTGCACGATGTGCAGGTCAACAGACGGCAGATTCTGCTGATGCCCACCTGGCGACAATGGTTGTTGAAGAAAAAGGCGTTTCTGGAGAGTGACTACCTGCATACCTATGCTGCTTTGTTGGCGGATGGTCGGTTGCACCGGTTGTTACAGGACAATGGCCTGACATTGGTGTTCTATCCGCATTACGAGGTGCAGCCCTATGTGGATGAGTTCCGGAGTAAACCATTGCCCGACTGCATTCTTATTGCTGATAAGGCTCACTACGATGTACAGCGGCTGCTGAAAGAGTCGGCATTATTGATTACGGACTATAGTAGTGTGGGATTAGATTTCGCTTATATGCGCAAGCCGCTAGTATATTTTCAGTTCGACGAGCAAGCATTCTGGAAGGGGCATTACTGCCGGGGTTACTATGACTACCACCAAGGTTTGGGAGACTGGTGTGATACGGTTGCTGGTTTGTTGTCAATACTGGAACGTTCGATTCGTCATAACTTTCAGATGTCCGACGTGTACCGCAAGAGAGCCGATGAGTTTTTCCCTTTGCAGGATACAAGTAACAGTGAACGTAACTTTATGGCTATTCGTCGGTTGTTGGAAAAAGAATAGGTCTGATGGGCAATGTGCTGTTTGAAAACCAGACACCGGCGTTGGTCATTAGTAACATGGTGCTGTTGACCATTATTTATTATTCTTTGCAGCCGGCTTATTACAATTTGCAGCCGAATCCTCCTAAACGGCTGTATCTGGGGATTGTCTGTATCTTTCTTTTCACCATGTTCTCCTTCTGGATTCACGACTGGTTTGGGTATCAGCGGGAATTCATGTTAATTCGGGAGAGTGAGTGGTACCGTGAGCGTACGAGTCTGGAGCCGGTTTATATATGGATCATCTTGCACTGTCCAGATTATCTGATTTTCAGGTTCGTGGTGTTTGGGGGAGCGTTGTTGCTAGTATATCTTATCATTCGGCATCTACAGGTTAGCCGCGATTTGTCCTGTTTCTTTTTTGGGGTCTTGTTTTTACCGCTGTTTGCTTATGCGAGGGTCAGTCTGGCAGTAGTGATGATGTTGTATGGTACCGTTTTGATTAGCAGGCCTTTTGCCAATCGCCGGACATTGTCTTATGTCTTAGGGGTCGTGTTGGTGGTAGTGTCTGTCTTTTTCCACAAATCGGCGGCCATGGGGATATTGGTGGTTATTTTTAGTTTCATTTCCAGAACCGCCAACAAGAATTCTTGGTTTTATATCGTGTTGGCTTTCCTTGCTACAGCCATTATGGCTCGTGTAGCAATCAGCATATTTTTGGGAGGAGCACTGGATGCGGATGAGATGTCCTCAAAGTCCATGGAAGCCGGACAGAAATACATGAATAAGGAATCCGTTGAAAGCGGAGTGGGAGCCTTGTTGGGCTATACCCTTGAACGCATACCTTATTATTTGTGTGCATTACTTAGTTTTCAGATACAGAGTGAATATACAGTACCTAAGGAAATAGAGGCGATTCTTAAGTTTGATATGTATTTAGTGCTGCTGGCTACTGTCTTTGCGGTGGATCTCGGGGCAAATACCTCTATCATGTTTGGGCGCTTGCTCCGGTTTGCGTTGGTACCCTCCACCGTTATTATGGCCTATGCGTATCAATACGGTCTGTTTACCAAACTGGTGAAGATTATTTTTTTTATCGGGTTGTCCTGTGTCATTTACCGGTTGACCTATACTTTTTATAATACATTAGTGGCATGAAGATTCTGCACATTCATCCCTCTCTGGAAGGAGGAGGCATTGAAGCCATGATTTGCGGTCTGGCGAATGAGATGGTGAAGACCGAAGACGTAACGGTCTGTTCCATCTTCGAACCGAAGGAAACGGATGTTTTTTACCGACAGTTGGCGCCCGGAGTTCGTCGGATTACTTGTCATAAGATTCGGCAAGGCTTTTCGTTGAAAGAATTGTGGTTAGTCTGGCAAATCATTCGGCAGGGAAAATATGATGTGGTCCATTTGCATGGTTTCCTCTATTATTATCTGTTGGCTATCCTGTTGTCTGGAAGATCAAGGACGAGATTTGTATATACTGTCCACAATGATGCGTTCAGGGAGAACGGCCGTTGGGATACGCGTCTACTGGGCATTAAAAAATGGCTGTTCCGCAAGGGGATTGTTCGTCCGGTGACGATTTCTGAAATCTCTAAAGCGTCATTCACTGCATTGTATCATTGCGAAAGCAGATTGGTGTATAACGGTATTCCCCGTCCGAAAACAGATGCTTTTAAGCGCACGGACATCATTGAGGCGGCTCGACGCACGAAAGACACGGCAGTACTCTTGAATGCAGCCCGTATTGATACGCAGAAGAACCAGTTGGTACTGTGTAAGGTGGTGCAACGCTTGGTAGAGGAAGGGGAGGACATTGTCTTGTTACTGGCCGGTTCGGTGACGAACACGGTTTCTTATGAGGAGATTGTACCCTATCTGTCTGAACGCATTATGTATTTGGGGGAGCGAAATGATATCCCCCAATTGCTCAGCGAGGTGGATGCTTTCTGTCTGCCTTCGAGATGGGAAGGGCTTCCTGTAACACTTCTGGAGTCGCTGGCCGTGGGGTGCGTACCGATTTGTGCGCCTGTAGGAGGTATCGTGAATGTGCTGACCGATGGGAGAGATGGGCTGTTGTCTGCTTCTTGCTGCGAGGAGGATTACTATCAGGCCCTGAAACGTTTTTTGGCACTATCGTCAGAAGAACGTACGGCCATGCGTCAGGAAGGAATGAAAACATTCAGCCGTTATGAAATCTCAAAGACATCCGGAGAGTATCTTGCTTATTATCGTGAGTTGTTGGATACATAATCTTGTTGGTCGATGAAACATTATCTTGTTTCCGTTATCATTCCCACGTATTGTCCGAAAGAATACTTGTGGGATTGCTTAGATTCCCTCCGTCTGCAGACCTTGCCGAAAGAAGCGTTCGAGGTGGTTGTTGTATTGAACGGTCAGGAGGAACCTTATCGGACACAGATAGAGGCGTATCGGTTGAGGTATCCGGAACTGCACCTTCGTCTGGAACAAGCCGAGCCCGCCGGGGCGGCGAGAGCGAGGAATGTAGGGTTGGACGTGGCGGAAGGGACATTCATCCTATTTATTGATGACGATGACTTTGTGAGCCCTATGTGCCTAGAAGAAATGCTCACGCTGGCTGATGACCGGTTCATAGCGGTGTGTTATCCTTATTCGTTCCAGGACGGAGCTTTGGGGGTGCAATGTCCATATAAGCTCACGGAAGCGTATGACGTTTGTTCACCGCAGCCGTATGCATCTGTCACAGGGATGGCCCGACAGTTCCTCTCTGGCCCATGCATGAAGTTGATAGCGAGGTCCATCATAGGTGACCGGCGGTTTGATTCTCGCTTTAAGGTAGGTGAAGACAGCCTGTTCATGTTCCTGATTTCCGATCGGATTCAAGGAATCCGTTTTACATCACGTCAGTCGGTCTATTATCGCCGCTTGCGGGAAGGGAGCATCATCCATTCTCAAGGCGTGTGGCACAGTATCCGTACGGGAGTTGCCCTAGTAAGGGAATATACCCGGATTTACTGGAAAGGCAATTACTCTACTTATTTGTACGTGACCCGTCTGCTGGGAGCAGGGCATCGGGTGCTTCATTGTTTGAAACAGAAAATAAAACATCTCTAATTATACGATATTTTTCAGCTATGGAAAAACAGATAAAGATTTGTGTGATAGGACTTGGCTATGTAGGATTGCCGTTGGCACGGCTGTTCTCGACCAAGTTTGAGACTGTGGGATTCGATAAGAACCAACGGCGGGTGGACGCCCTGATGGCAGGGCATGACTCAACGCGGGAAGTCAGTGATAAAGTGCTGCAGGAGGCCATTTTGAAGAACGGTTTTCGGTGCACGACACAATTGGATGAGATTCGTGACTGTAACTTTTATGTGGTAGCGGTGCCGACTCCAGTGGATAACGACAATCACCCTGACCTGAAGCCGTTGTGGGGAGCCAGCGAGACGGTGGGCAAGGTGATCTCGAAGGGAGATATTGTGGTCTATGAGTCGACGGTCTATCCCGGAGTGACAGAAGAAGAATGCTTGCCGGTAGTGGAACGGGTCAGCGGCTTAAAATTCAATGTGGATTTCTTTGCCGGTTACTCTCCCGAGCGCATTAATCCTGGAGACAAGCAGCACACGGTAGAACAGATTAAGAAGGTTACCTCCGGATCGACACCGGAAATTGCAGATATCGTGGACGCAGTGTATAATGAGGTGCTGGTGAATGGTACGCACAAGGCCTCTTCGATTCGTGTGGCGGAAGCCAGCAAGATTATTGAGAACACGCAGCGCGATGTGAATATCGCATTCATGAATGAGTTGGCCAAGATTTTCAATGCTATGGGAATAGATACGCAGGAGGTAATCGAAGCAGCTTCCAGTAAGTGGAACTTCATCAAGATGAAGCCCGGTTTGGTGGGAGGTCATTGCATCTCTGTGGATCCATACTATCTGATTCAGAAGGCTCAGGTATATGGTGTCCTGCCTCGTATCATGTTCTCGGCAAGACGCTTGAATGACAGTATGGGAGAGTATGTGGCCAACCAGGTCATCAAATTGATGAATAAGAAGGGGATTCTTGTGAAAGATGCGAATATTCTCTTGCTGGGTATTACCTTCAAGGAAAACTGTCCAGACATACGGAATACCAAGGTAGAGGACATCTACATGACGTTAGCAGAATACACCCGCAACATTACGGTGCTTGACCCTCTTGCGGATGCGGGTGAGGTGAAAAGGGCATATGGGATTGAGATTGTAGATGCCTTGCCGGAAGGCCGGCTTTATGATGCGGTGATTCTGGCAGTTTCTCACAAGGAGTTCGAGTCGATAGACTTCCCTTCCTTGGTGCGTACGCCTGGCGTAGTGTACGATGTGAAAGGTATATTGCCCAAAGCAATCATTGATGGAAGACTATAAGCCTATGTTGTCTGTGATTTGTCCGATATACTACGAGGAGAAGTATATCAGGAATTGTATTGAGTCCATTCTGGAGCAGGACTATCCGAAGAATGACCTGGAGGTCATCTTTGTGGACGGTGGAAGTAAAGACGACACACGGCGTATTGTGGAGGAATATGCAGCACGGTTCCCATTTATCCGTTTGTTAGACAATCCCCACCGCATTGTCCCGTATGCCATGAATCTGGGAATTCAGGCGGCGAAAGGAGAGATTATCATGCGTCTCGATGCTCACGCCATGTATGAACGCAACTATTTCTCAGCATTGGTTCGTAGGTTGAAGGAACTGAAGGCGGATAATGTGGGGGCGGTCTGCAAGACCGATGTCTTGCATAAGAATCCAAAGTCGCTTGCCATCAGGGAAGTGCTGAGCAATAAGTTCGGAGTGGGTGATTCCACGTTCCGTACAGGCATTTCCGAAGTACAGGAGGTGGATACAGTACCTTTCGGCTGTTGGCGACGGGATGTGTTTGAGAAATACGGCTATTATGACGTACGTTTGGTGCGTAATCAGGACATTGAACTGAACAAGCGTATATTGCGGGGAGGAGGCAGGATTTGTATTGTTCCCGATACGTACTCTATCTATTATGCCCGGGAGACGTACAGGCGTCTGGCAAGGAACAATTTTGGAAATGGGTTATGGAATATTTGGACAGTATATTATACTCGACAGTTCAGTTCACTGTGTATCCGTCATTTCATCCCATTATTGTTTGTATTGTCACTCGTGTTGCCGGTTTTGGCATCGTTCATATGGTGGCCTTTGATTGGAGTGGCTTGCCTGTCGTTATTGGCCTACACCTCCTTGTTGGGGGCAATCAGTTGGAGACTGGCAGTGGATAAGCACCTTAACTTCTTGTATTTGCTGGCCAGTTTCCTTGTGTTGCATGTCTCTTATGGGTGGGGTTCTCTTTGCGGAATTGTGAAACTACCTTTTTTGAAATAATAACAGAAAAGCCCCCTACTGTTTTGCAAAAAGACCCTATCTTTGCACAATTAAGAAAGAGGGCGGGGAACTCTTGTTTTGTTGGTTAAATTTAATAAGTATAAGATGATAAAGTTTATTTTCGACCGAGTTGTAGCCCTCATAGGGCTGTTGTTGTTATGGCCTGTCTTTGTGGTAATTGCCTTACTGATTCTGATTAAGATGCCTGGTGGCCCTGTCTTTTTCCAGCAGGCAAGAGTGGGGAGGGGCGGCAAGTTGTTCACCATTTACAAGTTCCGCACGATGCGGACTTCACACGACGGAACGTCTGTCACGGTAGCTGGACAGAGCCGCATTACGCCATTGGGGGCAGTGTTGCGTCGTTACAAACTGGATGAATTGCCCGAACTGTGGAATGTACTGGTGGGAGATATGAGTTTTGTGGGACCCCGTCCGGATGTTCCCGGCTATGCGGATCTGCTGGTGGGGGAAGACCGGGAAATCTTGCAGCTTCGGCCGGGCATTACAGGACCTGCCTCGATGAAGTATCGTAACGAAGAAGAATTGCTGGCCAAGCAGGAGCATCCGCATCGCTACAACGATGATGTGCTGTTTCCGGACAAAGTGCGGCTGAACCGCTATTACCTGCACCACTATTCTTTTGCCAAGGATATTCAGATGATTTTCTGTACCGTACTGGGTAGGCAGATGAAATATGCGGATGAAATTATCTAAACAATAAACTACTATATGCAAAAACGGATTTATCTTTGTCTCGCTCACATGAGTGGGAATGAACAGCGATTTATCCAGGAGGCATTTGACACCAACTGGGTAGTCCCTTTGGGCCCGAATGTCAATGAATTCGAGCGGGAATTGAAAGAATATACGGGAAATGAACAGGTCGATGTGGTGGCTTTGTCGTCGGGGACGGCAGCCATCCATCTGGCACTGGTGGCACTGGGAGTCAAGGCCGGTGATGAGGTGATGGTACAGAGTTTTACGTTCTGTGCATCTGCCAATCCTGTCGTTTATTTGGGGGCCACTCCGGTGTTTGTCGATTCCGAACCTGATACGTGGAACATGGACCCGCAATTACTGGATGAGGCTATTGCCGACCGCATCCGAAAGACAGGAAAAACACCGAAGGCCATCATTCCGGTGGCCCTCTACGGGATGCCGCCCCAGATGGATGAACTTCTGGAGGTGGCTGCCAAGTATGGGATTCCTGTCATAGAGGATACAGCGGAAGCTCTGGGATCGTACTACAAAGGCCGGTTTTGCGGAACAATGGGACGCTTCGGGGTCATGTCGTTCAATGGCAACAAGATGATCACGACTTCGGGAGGAGGCGCTTTGATTTGCCCGGATGCGGAAACCAAGCGCAGGGTGATGCATTTTGCCACGCAGGCTCGCCAGCCTTACTTGTATTACCAGCATACGGAAATCGGTTATAACTACCGGATGAGCAACATATGTGCCGGAATAGGACGGGGGCAGATGACGGTTGTCAGGGAGCATGTGGAGCATCACCGTAACGTGTGTCGATGGTATCAGGAGGGATTGGCTGGCGTACCGGGCATTACCGTGCATGTGGCGCCGTCTGAAGCGTACGACAGTAATTATTGGTTGTCTACGATTACATTAGGTGAGCAAGTGAAGGTGCGGAGTGCCCTACAAAGGAACGGATTGATGCGCACGGACTGCGAACCGAATCCGAATGTGATGGCATTGGCGGAAGGACTGGACCAGGCAGGTATCGAGAGCCGTCCGCTTTGGAAGCCCTTGCATCTGCAGCCGATTTTTGCGGATATGCCTCGTTATGTGAATGGAACCAGCGAACAGCTTTTCCGTGTGGGCTTGTGTCTGCCTTCCGGACCGATGGTGTCGGAAGAAGATGTGGCCTATATAGTACAGACAATAAAAGGACTATTAATATAAACGATGATGAACAGGATTAATTTGGAAGATTTGTTGCCTCGGAATCCTATCGAGTTGGACCGGAAAGAGATAGCAGATTATCTGAGGAACAAAGTGGTGTTGATAACGGGTGCTGCCGGAAGCATAGGAAGTGAACTGTCTCGCCAAATTGCCAAGTATGCTCCTCGGCTGATGATATTGATAGACTTTGCGGAAACGCCGCTCCATAATCTCCTGCTGGAAATGAAGAAGCGGTTTCCGGAGTTGGAGTCTATCCCCATTCTGACCAGCATTACCGACAAGCGAAACTTGGAGCTGGTGTTCGGATTGTACCGTCCTCAAGTGGTGTTTCATGCAGCGGCGTATAAGCATGTGCCGATGATGGAGTCGTTTCCGGCCAAGGCGGTGCAGAACAACTGCATGGGTACACGCATTGTGGCCGACCTTGCCGTGAAGTTCGGTGTGGGGAAGTTTGTCATGATTTCCAGTGACAAGGCGGTGAATCCCACTAATGTCATGGGATGCAGCAAGCGTATTTGCGAAATCTATTGCCAGGCATTGGACAAGAGTACCGGCCACCAGACCCAGTTCGTGACGACCCGTTTCGGAAACGTGCTGGGAAGTAACGGCAGTGTGATACCTATTTTCATGGAACAACTGCGAGAAGGCGGACCGCTCACGGTGACTCATCCGGATATCGTACGCTTCTTTATGTTGATTCCTGAGGCGTGTGAACTGGTGCTGCAGGCTTGTACGTTAGGAAAGGGAGGAGAAATCTTTGTCTTCGATATGGGAAGACAGGTGCGCATTGCCGACCTGGCCCAACGGATGATCGACTTGAGCGGTCTGAAGGGAATTGAAATCGTGTATACTGGTCTGCGGAATGGGGAGAAACTGTTCGAGGAGGTATTGAACCAGGAGGAGACGACCTTGCCGACCACCAACCCGAAAATCAAGGTGGCCAAGGTCCGGGAGTACGAATTTGGCGAAGTGCTGCGCAATGAACTGGCATTGGAGGAGTTGAGCTATCACAGTGGCGATTTTAATATCGTTCGGAAGATGAAGGATATCGTGCCGGAATACAAGAGCATGCATTCTAAATATGAAATCTTGGATTCATGATGAGTGGCATAAAGGGAGGAAACAGGTTGTGCCTGCTGGTGCTGTGTCTCTGGGCTTGCATCGTGCAGGCGGTGGCACAGCAGAGGGACTCTGTGTATTTCCAGTTTTTTGCGGGCATCAATAAGTCGGCGAACGAGCACTTGCCTTGGACGGAGTTTACGTCCTATCCGTGGTCGTTCGGTTGCTTTGTGGGAATGGGGAAGGAGTGGACTCCGCTGTGGGGAGGACGGCTGACATTTGGCTATAACCATAACAAAAGCCGCAACGTTCCGGCCTGCGAGTCGAAGGCGACATGGGGGTGGGACGATGTGGAACTGTTTGCCGATGCTACGTTCGATCTGACGGATGTGTTCCGGAGGAGAAGAACGAATGAAGGAAGCGACGGCTTCAACCTGAAGGCATTTGCCGGGGTGGGTGGCTTGGCTACCTTCTCCTACCCGAAAGATGAACCGCTTTCTTATCTTTATCCGTTTTCCACGGACAACAAACGTTGTCTCGGTGTACGGGCCGGACTGACTGCCCGGGGACGTTTGTCGGATTATTGGAACTGGGGGGCCGAGTTGTCTCATACGATGGTGCAGGATAAGTTTAACGGTGTGGTAGACCATAAGGCACCGATGGACGGACGTACCAATCTGAGCGTGGGAGTGACGTTCTTGATGTTTCGCCCGAAACGGAAGGTGGTGGGGCCGATTGTCTACGCCAACCGGCTGAAGACTATCCCCAGGTTGCCGCTGAAGCTGCCGGAGCCGGAACCGACCAAGAAACGGCAGATTGCGGGACGCGCTTTTCTGGATTTCCCGGTGAACGAGACGACTATTTATCCTGCCTATCGACGGAATCCGGATGAACTGGGAAAAATCCGTGCCTCGGTAGACAGCGCGCGGTTTGACCCGACTATCCGTATCGTTTCCGTTTCGTTGCATGGCTATGCGTCGCCAGAAAGCCCTTATGCTAACAATACCCGTTTGGCGAAGGGGCGTACGGCTGCATTGGTCGACTATTTGAAACGGCAATATGCGTTGCCTGATTCCGTGTTCCACACGGCATCCACTCCCGAAGACTGGGATAATCTGCGGGCCTTCGTGGAGGCCGGAAACCGCCGGAAGGTGAAAGGGGACTGGTGGTACGATAATCCGGCGCTGATGGAAACGCCTGAAATGCCGGAGGGTGTCCGTCAGTATCGTCAGGAACTGCTGGACGTGATAGACGCGCCGATGGATCTGGATGCGAAGGAAGAAAAACTGAAGCGGGTGGGAGACGGAGAACCCTACCGGTGGCTGTTGCGTCATGTTTATCCCGGACTGCGGCATACGGACTATATCATTGATTATGTGGTGAAGGAATATCCGATTCAGGAGGCCCGCCAACTGATTTACACCCATCCCGAAGCATTAAGCGTGGAGGAAATGTACCGGGTCGCCCAGTCGTATGAGGTCGGGTCGGATGGCTATTACGAGGCGTTGGTGATAGCGGCAGACCGGAATCCGGATGACCCGACTGCCAATCTGAATGCTGCCTGTGCATGTGTGCAGACCAGACGGTTGAAGGATGCAGCGGTCTATCTGGAGAAAGCGGGAAATTCCCAGGAAGCGGATTATGTGCGTCGTGTCATACTCGCCATGCAAGGAAAAGGTTCCTGGCGGATGGTACATGGGAAAGTGGTGGATAATTGATACACTAACTAATCGGACAATGAAATGATGAGAAAAATATATTATGGGATTTGCCTGGCCCTCTGCTGCATCGCTTGTGGCGAAGAAGAACCTATATCCAACTATCATCGGGTGTTGGCGGCATTTGAGGAGCAGCTCGGAGGGGATATCGATCCGTCACAGTATTGGAAAACGGCCGTCAGATTGAAGGTCAACGTGTCGACCACCTTGCCGACCGATGTGGTAGCCTACTCTTCTCAGGATAATTGGCTGTATTGCCGAAAAGAAATAGATCAGAACGGAACGGTGGTGATGACGATACCTCAGGGATTGGGGAACCAGGTGCTGCTGGTGGGGAACAACGGGCAGCGACGTATCCTGAAGTCGGTGACGCTTTCCGGCGTACCCGAGCAGGAGGTGGAGCTGGCAATGCCTTCTCCCATGGTCAGTTCCTTGCAGACAGAAGGTAGGGCCACCTTCCCTCCTTCCTTGAACGGATCGGATATTACGCCGAACATTGGGTACAGGAATTTGCAGCCACAAACCATGCTGCCGCTGTTGGAACATATTAAGGAAGCAGTGGATGCTGCAGAGAGCGGACTGGAGGTGAACTATGAACTGGTGTCGCATGGTCCGTTCGAGGTGACCATGTTTTACGGTTTTACCGGGTGTTACCAATCGCGTATTCTGGGGTATTATTACCATTCGCCGGGTACGTATGCGGATCTGAAGTTTGTGGATCTGGTGGATTCCCATTCGTTCGACTACATCAACGGGCAGGCCAAGATACAATACCAGCTGGATGGTGTTACGAGTCGATGGTATGATTCCAATTTTGACTATCAAGATGGTTTCGAACCTCCTTGGACCAAAATTACCGACCGCTTGGGGGACGATGTCTATAACATTGAGCACGTCATCCAAAGATATGGCAAGAATCGCATTACGGCACTCCGCGGGTTGTCTTACCTGATAGATGTTCCTGAAGAGTATCGGATCGGGTTCTACCTCAAGATGCAAGGAACGGAAAGTGCGGTCCAGCGGGCATCTATCGTAGGCAAAGGCATTGCGTCTTCGTTGTTGCCTGAGCCTTTCTATGAAACGAACTTTACGGCGAAGGCGTTGAATAAGGACGGCCTCCATCGCAGTTTTCTCTGGAAGGAAGAATCATTTACCATTATGGGAATGGAGGATGCTTCCAGTAGTGGGGATTTCGACTGTAATGATGTGATTTTCGGGCTGGAAGCCGAGGTGGAAAGCGAAATGCCAACCTTGACTGTGCCGGATATCGATGATAACAACGGGGATAACATTCTGAATCTACCATGGACCATCGCATACGAGGATGTGGCGCGGCATGCGGATTTTGATTTCAACGATGTGGTGATCCGGATTGTTCCCGACTATGTGAAAGAAAAGGCTACTGTCACCTTGCTGGCGGCGGGTGCTGACCGTCATACCAAGATGTACCTGCATTATGACGGACCAGACGGTGACCAGAACTTGGGTGAAGTACATGATTTGCTGGGAGGAGGCGACTATATCAATACCCAATCGGCTGTGGCGGCCGTACCGGGCGCGGAATTGGCGACCGTGGCATGGCCTAAAGCCTATACGGTAGGGACCGATGCCAATCGTTTCTATGTGGAAGTGGTGCGAGGGGACTGTACGGATTGTTCGGATCTGATCACACTTACCGATGTTCCAGGTGTGTTGCCGCAAGCCATCTGTGTGGTGGGCGAGTGGCAGTGGCCCAAAGAAGGAGTGCCTATCTCCACGGCCTATCCGAACTTTATCCGATGGGCAAAAGATATTTCCCAGCAGAAATACTGGGGATGGCACTTGTCTCCTCAAGAGGATTTTACGGTTTCCTATTAGTTCCCGGCAAGAAACAACGGGTTACAAAAGCGCATACTGATATTTTTCGGGATGCGCTTTTGGCGTTTTCATACAGTTTTCGTACTTTTGTTCGCAGCAAATTATTAAAGACACGTTGATATGAAAGATTTCTTAAAGTTTACGTTGGCGTCCATTGTGGGATGGTTCATAGCCGGGATTGCTTGTGTGTTGATCGGTATTCTGACGCTGGCCGGTTTCGTGGCTTCCGTCTCTTCGGAAACGGAGACCAAGGTCAAGGAGAATTCAGTGTATGTGCTTGAATTGGACGGAACTGTCGTGGAGCGGTTTGCTTCCAGTCCGGTCGACAAGTATCTGGGAGATACGCAGTCGTATATCGGATTGGATGACCTGTTGGCTTCGATACGGAAAGCGAAGGAGAATGACAGGATCAAGGGAATTTATGTGAAGGCAGGTTCGTTGGCTTGTGCGCCGGCTACCATGCAAGCCCTTCACGATGCATTGGCCGACTTCAAAGAGAGCGGCAAGTTTATTCTTGCGTATGGAGA
This sequence comes from Phocaeicola plebeius, assembly GCA_022767125.1. GTDB lineage: Bacteria > Bacteroidota > Bacteroidia > Bacteroidales > Bacteroidaceae > Phocaeicola > Phocaeicola plebeius_C. The sequence goes on along the minus strand of JALEPZ010000030.1, from coordinate 42,698 downwards.
CAGTTATCAGCAGAATACGTATTATATTGCCAGCGTGGCCGACCGGATTATTGTTCATCCGCAGGGCAGCATTTCCTGGAGCGGACTGCGGCTGCAGACGCTGTTCCTGAAGGGGTTGCTCGATAAGGTAGGAGTAGAAATGCAGGTGTTCCGCGTGGGATCCTACAAGGCGGCCGTCGAGCCGTTTGTCGCTACCGAAATGAGTGATGCTAACCGGGAACAGATTCAGGCGTATCTGACGGAGGTCTGGCAGCAAATGGTGGGAGATGTCGCTGCATCGCGCTCCCTGACCGCCGATGAGCTGAACCGTCAGGCGGATGCCTGCATGGAGATGCAGCCGGCAGAAACGTATGTCAACAACGGACTGGCCGATACGTTGCTCTATAAAGACCAGGTGCTGGACCTGTTGGTGCAGCAGATGGGTGTAGAGGACGAGGATGAACTGGAAACTCTCTATACGAATGATATGATGGGCGTACAGCGGAATGTCCCGAAGGATATGAGTGGAAACATTGTCGCTGTCTACTATGCGTCCGGCGAGATTGACAACCATACGGACGGGTCGTATCAGCAGGAAGGCATTCATGCGGAGTCGGTCATCTCCGACCTGCGCCGGTTGCGCAAGGACGAGAACGTGAAAGCGGTGGTGTTGCGGGTGAATTCGCCCGGAGGAAGTGCCTTCGCTTCTGAACAAATCTGGCGGGAGGTGACGCTACTGAAAGCAGAGAAGCCGGTGGTGGTTTCTATGGGAGACTTTGCGGCTTCGGGCGGTTATTACATTTCGTGTGCTGCCGACTGGATTGTGGCCGAACCTATTACGCTGACGGGATCTATCGGCATCTTCGGGATGGTGCCGAATGCCTCGAAGCTGATTAACCAGACGCTGGGTGTACGCATTGAAACGGTGAAGACGAACCGTCTTTCGGACATGGGCGATTTGAGCCGGCCTTGGACCGACGAAGAGAAGGCCCTGATGCAACAGATGGTGAACAGGGGATACGAACTCTTTACCCGCCGTTGTGCCGATGGCCGTCGGTTGCCGCAAGACTCGATCCTGGCCATTGCTGAGGGGCGGGTGTGGACCGGCATCCAGGCAAAGCGTCTGAAACTGGTAGACCAGTTGGGAGGTATTGAGGTGGCTATTGATGAGGCGGTGAAGCGTTCGGGCGTGGATGCCTATTCCATTGTCAGTTATCCGTCGAGCCGGAACATGCTGGACCGGTTGATGGAAGTGGGGACAGACCGTTATATCTCTGCGCATCTCAGTGCTCCTTTTGAGGAATACTACCATAGTTTCTCATTGCTGCGGCAGCTGAAAGAGGCCGATCGCTTGCAGGCCCGTTTGCCTTTTGAACTGACAGTCCGTTAATGGTGCTACGATGATTGTTCCACAAGTGTCTGTCTGTCGTGCGTTGTATCCGCTGTCAGTGGTTTATGGATGGGGGGTCGGACTACGCAACTGGCTGTTTGATCGTGGCATCCTGCCGTCTCGCCGTTTCCCGTTGCCGGTTATCTGTATAGGGAATCTGGCGGTGGGAGGAACAGGAAAGACACCGCATACCGAATACCTTGTCCGCCTGTTGCAGGAGACCTATACGGTGGCCGTATTGAGCCGTGGCTATCGCCGTCAGACAAAAGGGTTCGTGCTGGCAGATGCAGCGACGACGGCTGCTCAGCTGGGGGATGAACCTTATCAGATGGCCCATAAGTTTCCGGAGATATACGTGGCGGTCGATGCAGACCGTTGTGAGGGTATAGAACGGCTGACGGACGGAACAACAGCTCCCGGGGTCAATGTCATCTTGTTGGACGATGCGTTCCAGCATCGCTATGTGGCTCCAGGCTTAAGCTTGTTGCTGACCGACTATCGACGTCCTTTTTTCCGGGATGAGCTGTTGCCTGCCGGACGTTTGCGGGAGCCGGTGAAGGGAAAGCAACGGGCCGATGCCATTTTGGTCACCAAGTGTCCGTCTGGCTTGTCCAGGCAGGAGAAGCAGCGGTATCTTGAGGAATTGGCTCCTTTGTCCGGACAAGAGGTGTTTTTTACCACATTGGAATATGGGGCCTTGCAGCCTTTGTTTGTGTCCCTGTCCGAACGTCGTCTGAAAAGCCTTCGGGAGGAGGAGCATGTGCTGCTGCTGACCGGTATCGCCTCCCCGGCTGCCTTGAGGGACGAACTGTCACGCTATACGCAGCACATCGTGCCACTGACATTTGCCGACCATCACGATTTTTCCGTAGCGGATGTCCAACGGATGGAAACGATGTTTGCAGCATTGCCGGAAGGGAACCGGCTGGTCATCACGACTGAAAAGGATGCGTCCCGGCTGGTCGGTCTGGCGGGGCTTTCCGAGACATTGAAATCTTGCCTTTATGTGCTTCCGGTGGAAGTGGCGTTTGAGGGGCACGATCAAGAACGCTTTAATCAAATGATTACAGAATATGTTAGAGAGAATACAAGAAGCTGCTGATTTCCTGAACGGGAAGATGCGGTGTCATCCTGAACTAGCGATTATCCTGGGAACTGGTTTGGGCAGTCTGGTACACGAAATTTCCGACAAGCAGGAAATTGACTATGCCGACATCCCTCACTTCCCGGTGTCTACGGTGGAAGGTCATGGTGGAAAACTCATCATCGGCCGTCTGGGGAATCGGGACGTGATGGCCATGCAGGGCCGTTTTCATTATTATGAAGGGTACGGCATGAAGGAGGTAACCTTTCCTATCCGGGTCATGCATGCATTGGGTATCCGCAAGTTGTTTGTGTCCAATGCGGCAGGGGGAACTCATCCCGATTTCAAGGTAGGGGATCTGATGATGATTACCGATCATATCAACTTGTTTCCTGAACATCCCTTGCGGGGACACAATATACCTTATGGCCCGCGCTTCCCGGACATGAGTGAGGCGTATTCGAAAGAATGGGTGGAACTGGCTATGCGTTTGGCCGGTGAGAAAGGATGGTTGCTCAGAAAGGGGGTTTATTTGGGGACACAAGGGCCTACTTACGAAACTCCTGCCGAATACCGGATGTTCCGTCTGCTGGGTGCCGATGCGGTGGGGATGTCTACCGTGCCCGAGGTAATAGTGGCCCGCCATTGTGGCATGAAGGTGCTGGGCGTGTCGGTCATTACGAACGTGGCGGCATCGGCAGATGCCGTTGCGGAAGCATCCCATGAGGAAGTACAGCAGGTGGCTGATGCAGCACAGCCCAGAATGACGACTTTGATGAAAGAACTTATAAACAGAATTTGAATTATGCACGAGGGAATCCGAACAGAAATAGCTACATTGGGTGAGTTTGGGCTGATTAAGCATCTCACCGAAGGTATTCAATTACAGAATCCGGAAACGAAATACGGAGTGGGCGACGATGCTGCCGTACTGGAGTTTCCGGACAGGCAGGTGCTGGTTACAACCGACCTGCTGATGGAGGGGGTTCATTTTGACTTGGTCTATACGCCGTTGAAGCATTTGGGCTACAAGTCGGCCATGGTGAATTTCTCTGATATTTATGCCATGAACGGCAGACCGAAACAGATGACGGTATCTATCGCCGTTTCCAAACGTTTCTGCATCGAGGACTTGGACGAGTTCTACGATGGCCTGAAGCTGGCTTGCCAGCGGCATCAGGTGGACCTGGTGGGAGGGGATACGACCTCCTCGGTGACAGGACTGGCCATTTCCATCACGTGTATCGGTTCGGCCGACAAAGAACAGGTGGTCTATCGTAACGGAGCCAAGCCTACCGACTTGATTTGTGTCAGTGGTGACCTGGGAGCCGCTTACATGGGACTCCAGCTCATGGAACGTGAGAAGGCGGTGTTCCAGGGGGAGACCGAAGTGCAACCAGATTTTGCGGGGAAGGAGTACTTGCTGGAACGTTTCCTGAAGCCGGAGGCTCGACGGGATGTGGTGGAACGGCTGGCGAAGGCGGGTATCCGCCCTACGGCCATGATGGATGTGTCGGATGGCCTGTCGTCCGAACTGTTGCACATCTGCTCCCAAAGCGGAACGGGATGTAGGGTCTATGAGGAGCGTATCCCGATTGACTATCAGACAGCGGTGATGGCGGAGGAATTCAACATGAACTTGAGTACCTGTGCCTTGAATGGCGGTGAGGATTACGAGTTGCTCTTTACGGTACCGTTGGCGCTGCGCGAACAGGTGTCGCAGTTGGAGGATGTGAAGGTAATCGGCCACATGACAGCTCCTGATTTGGGGTGTGCTTTGATTACCCGCGACGGTAACGAGCTGGAGCTGAAGGCGCAGGGGTGGAACCCGTTGAAGGAATAGCGAAGACGGATTCTTCACTCCGTTACCTTAGATGATAGGGTATCGAAGGCACAGCGAAAAAGCTTCTTGTGTAGTTGTTGGGGAACAATTATTTTCAAAATATGTTTTTTTCTTCGGAAAAGTTTGCAGATTCGAAAATAATGTCTACCTTTGCACCCGCAATCAAGAAACAACGATGGTGTCATAGCTCAGTTGGTAGAGCAAAGGACTGAAAATCCTTGTGTCCCCGGTTCGATTCCTGGTGACACCACTGGATGAATCGCTAATAGCTGAATAATCGAGCTGTTAGCGATTCGTCTTTTTATATTAAGGTATTGGCCTTTGACTCCTCCACATGGAGAGTACTCAGTTGAAATACTTCTCCAGTTTCTTGATCATCATCCCCAGACAGAATACCACGACATGGTCGTCGGGCTGGATGACGGTATTGCCCGTTACCAGTATACCTTCGCCGTTACGAATCAGTCCTCCTATGGTCGCACCTTTCGGCAGGCCGATGTTCTTGACGGCAGAACGGGTAATCATGGAGCCTTCCTTGACCGTGAATTCTGCCACATCGGCATTTGCGAAGGTCAGGCACTTTACGTTCGACACATCTGCATCCAGCATCATCTGGTAGATATGGCTGGCCGCAATGAACTTTTTGTTGATCACCGTACCGATATCTAGACTTTCCGCCATGCTGATGTAGTCCACATTCTCCACCTCTGCCACCGTTTTGGTGACCCCCAGCCGTTTGGCGGCCAGGCAGGCCAGGATGTTCGTTTCCGAACTGTCCGTCAGGGCTACAAAGGCTTCGGTGTTCTTGATACCCTCTTCCAGCAACAGCTCCACATCCCGGCCGTCACCGTTGATGACCATGACATTGTCGTCTACCAGTTCCGTGAGACGATGGCAGCGGGCCAGGTTGTTTTCGATGATCTTGGTACGCATATAGTCGGGCATATACTGTGCGGCTCGGACGGCAATGCGGCTTCCTCCCATGATCATGACATTGCGGATGTCGGCATAATTCTCCTTGCCGGCAATTTTGCGGATATAGGGAATGTATTTCTTGGTGGTCGTGAAATAGACCACATCGTTCAGCCGGATGTAGTCATCGCCTCGGGGAATAATGGTTTCCGCTCCCCGCTTGATGGCGACAATGTGGAAGGGGATGTTCCTGCCACCCAGTTCGTGCAAGGGGACATTCAGGATTTCCGCTGTTTCGCGCATTTTGGTACCGATCAGTACCAGGGCTCCTCCGGCAAATTCCCACCATTGGCGGATCCAGCTCATCCTGACGGCATCCACAATGTCGCGGGCTGCCAGCATCTCCGGATAAATGAGCGAATGGACCCCCAGTCGGGCAAAGAATTCCTTGTGCTTCGGCAGCAGGTATTCGTAATTGTCGATACGGGCCACTGTTTTCCTGGCTCCCAGGCTGGTGGCCAGCATACAGGCCGTCATGTTCTGGCTTTCGATGGGAGTGACGGCAATGAATAGGTCACAACCCGTCACCCCTGCTTCCTTGAGTCCGGAAATCGAGGTGGGGGACAGGTTGATGGTCATGAGGTCAAAGTTGCTGCCCACTTTCGACAGTTTCTCTTCGTCCTCATCAATCAGGATAATATCTTGTTTCTCGCCAGAAAGCAGTTTGGCCAAATGGGTGCCGACTGCTCCGGCACCGGCAATGATGATTTTCATACGTTCAGGGTTTCAATGATTGCACGATAGATGCCTTCCGCATCGATGCCGCACAGGGCGTATAAGTCGCCGACCGGACCGTGTTGTACGAAACGGTCAGGCAGTCCCAGGCGCCGGATGACCGGCAGACAGCCTTGGTCGGACAGGTATTCCAGGACGGCCGACCCCATACCTCCCAGCCGCACCCCGTCTTCTACGGTGACAATGCGTCGGAATCGTCGGCCCACTTCGTCCAGCAGGGCGGTGTCCAGCGGTTTCAGGAACCGAAGGTCATAGTGGGCAATACTGCCTTTCCCCTCTTCTTCCACCCGTCGGATGGCTTGAGCGGCGGTATTCCCGATAGGGCCAAGGGTAATGACGGCCAGATCGCTGCCCTCTTTCAGCCGACGGCCCTTGCCTACTTCTACGGCTTCGAGCGGACATTGCCAGTCGGTCAGCACTCCCCGGCCTCGGGGATAACGGATCACGAAAGGTCCCTGGTCGGGCAGTTGGGCGGTGTACATAAGCCGGCGCAACTCGTGCTCGTCGTAGGGCGAGGCAATGGTCAGGTGGGGAATCGGGCGGAAATAAGCCAGGTCGAAAGCCCCATGGTGGGTGGGACCGTCTTCCCCTACCAGTCCGGCACGGTCCAGACAGAGCACTACGTGCTGGCGGTGGATGGCCACATCGTGGATGACGTTGTCGTAGGCCCGTTGCATGAACGATGAATAGATGTTGCAGAAAGGAATCATGCCCTCCTTGGCCATACCGCCGGAGAACGTCACGGCATGGCCTTCGGCGATACCCACGTCAAATGCCCGGCCCGGAAGTTGGTTCATGAGGATGTTCATCGAGCAACCGGTCGGCATGGCCGGTGTCACGCCGATGATCTTGTCATTCTGCCGGGCCAGCTCCAGGAGGGTCTGGCCAAACACGTCTTGAAACAAGGGAGGCATGCCGGTCGTGTCGGAGACAATGCGTTTCCCCGTTTCTTTGTCAAAGATGCCGGGGGCGTGCCATAAGGTGGCAGCTTCTTCGGCCGGGCGGAAGCCTTTGCCTTTCGTGGTATGGATATGGAGGAGCTTGGGACCTTTCATCCCTTTTATTTCATGCAGAACCTTGGTCAGGGCCATCACATCGTGTCCGTCTACGGGGCCGAAATACCGGATGTTCATGCCCTCGAAGATGTTCTGTTGCTGCACGAGGACAGATTTCAGGCTGTTGTTGAAGCGCAGGATGCTTTTGCGGCGTTCGTCGCTGAGGAGTCCCCACTGGTGGAGCCGCTGGGAGAGACAGTAACGCAGGCGGTTATAGCCTTCCGAAGTCTGCAGGTGTAACAGATACTGTTTCATGCCTCCTACACTACGGTCGATGGCCATATTGTTGTCGTTCAGGATAATGAGCAGATTGTTGGGGGTGGAGGAGGCATTGTTCAGGCCTTCGAACGCCAGTCCGCCGCTCATGGCACCATCGCCGATGACGGCGACCACCTGGCGCTGGCTTTCTCCTTTGTAGGCTGCGGCCACCGCCATGCCCAGAGCTGCCGAAATGGAGTTGGAGGCATGTCCGCAGGTGAACGTGTCGTATTCGCTTTCCTCCGGCGAGGGGAAAGGACACAGTCCGTTCAGTTTCCGGTTGGTACAGAAGCGGTCCCGACGTCCGGTCAGTATCTTATGGCCGTACGCCTGGTGGCCTACGTCCCATACAATGCGGTCGTAGGGCGTGTTGAAGCAGTAATGCAAGGCCACTGTCAGTTCCACCACTCCGAGGCTGGAACCGAAATGTCCGGGGTTCTTCGACAGTTCATCGATGATTTTCTGTCGCAATTCTGCACATACTTCGGGCAGTTGCTCCGGCATCAGCCGACGCAGGTCGTCCGGGCTGTCGATTTGGTTCAATAATTCATAAGAAGCGTGCTGTTCCATCCGTCCTTCAAATTTAAAAGTCTACAAAAGTAGTATAAATGGATGGAATAACCATTATTTTTCTGCCCAATTTTCTGATACATCTCATAAAAGGAGAAGATACCGGAACGAAGATGTATTCATCGATCAGCCCTGAAGAACCGCTGAATAGCAAATGTCATTCTGAGTGAAGCGAAGGGGCTGTAAACCGTTAGTGGATGTATCCACTTTCTTCGCTTGCACTCAGAATGACAAGTCATCGGTCTGGTCATTTCGAGCCGAACAGCTCTTCGTAACCCGGATTCTGTGTCAGGTTCGGGTTCAGGTTGATCTGGTCTTGCGGCACCATTTCCAGGTAGAAGGTGTCGTTCCAGCCGCTACCTACGGACAGAGGCCCGTGTTTGGTATAGATCCATCCAGCCCCCACGTCGTTGTTCTGGGGAGTGGCATAGCCCGTGCGCTGGATTTCGTTGTAGTCTACAAATTGTCCGGTATAGACACCGGTGCCATAAGGCACTTGGGTGGCGGTAATCCATGCGCCGCAGGGCTGGCGGTTGGTGAAGTAGGGGGCCTTGTGCCAGCGCTTCACGTCGTAGAAACTGAATCCCTGTCCCATGAGTTCCACCAGACGTTCACGACGGATTTCCCACAACACCGGATCCACCTCATAGTTTGTCTTGCTGTCGTAGCCTTTCGTCCAGGCAGCAGTGCCTTTGTCACGCTGCGGGTCAAAGTCGGCACCGATGTCAGCAACGGTCATGGGAGCTACACCGGCCCGATCGCGCAGCTTGTTGATGGTCTTGTCGGCCACACCCTGGTCGAACTTGCCGACTTCAAAAGCGGCTTCCGCATAGTTCAGCAACACTTCTTCGATGGTGAAGATGGGTTTGTCCGATGTCTGGTAGTAGCCGTTGCTGCCCACTTCCCATGCCGTATAGTGTTTCCAGAAATAATAGCCTGTCCAGCAGCGCATGTAGTTGTCGGTCTGGCAGTATTGGGTGATGTTTGGCGACGAGTGTGTCATCGAGCCTCCCCAGTTGTGTCCCGGCAGGCGTTTCGAACCGATGCTTTCATCGCCCGTTCCGTTCTCGCAAGTCACGTTCGCGCCGAAGTAGTCGATGTAGCGGCGGAATTTCTGCTCGTATTCTTCCGTCACGATGAACTTCCCTTTGTTTTGCAGGCTTTCCCCCGTTTTCCAGAACTGCCATTTCTTGAACGTGTTGATGTTGTCTGGCTGGGGGTTGCTCACATAGGCGTTGGCTTGTGCCGGCGGACAGAAATTGATGGGCAGGCGCGGGTCGCGGTCCTCGAAGTAGTCCCACAGGTCCTTGCCTTCTCCACCGTGGAAGCCCGACTGGGCATTGCCGATGGGCTTTCCGTTCCGCATCAGGAACAGGTCGACGGTCTGCTGGGGCGCGTCGGCTCGGTGGGCCTCCACGTGTACCAGGTCGCTGAAGCGATGGTACAGCAGGGGGTCCAGGTACTGCTTGTACAGGATGATGCCTTCCACTTTGCCCAGGTCTTCGGAAGTCATCACCTCATCGTAGCCCGCACCTGGGTACTTGTTGTAGCCGTTGCCGTAGTGCAGGCGGGGATAGGCGGCCATCAGCTGTTCCGATACGCTCAGGCATTTCTGCAGATACTGCTGCCACGGCTCGTTCAGACCGTGGTATTTCGCCCAGGTGCCTTCGCGGAGAAGGAAGCGGCTCAGGGCAGCCTGGATGGCATGGGCCGTCACGGGGTTGTCGCCGTCTTTCGAGGTGTCGCCGATGTTGGCGGCCGCATATTCCAGACGGGCGATGATGGAGTCGGCCACTTCGGCACGCGGGGTGCGCGGACCGTAGGCTTCTTCCGATTCGTCGGTCAAGGCCTGGTTGATCCAGGGCACGTCTCCGTATTTGGCGATGAGTTCCATGTACCACCAGGCATGGAAGAAGTAACCCACCGACCGCCAGTGCTTTTTCTCAGAATCCGTCAGCTGGCTGCCTTCCAGATGGCTGAGCATGATGTTCACGATGCGCGGGTAGGCAAAGTCCCATTCGTCCGAAGAAGTGGTGACGCTTTTGCTGCCGTAGGCATACGGATTGAAAGCATTGTCGCGGGTAGTCATCAGGCCAGCATAGTAGTCGCTGTTCCATTGTCCGCCCCAATAGTAGCTGCCACCAGAGAAGTTGGTGTAGATACGCTTGTCGGTGAACAGGGAATAACAGTTATACATATATGCCTTGAAGTTGTCGTAGGTCTGGAAAGCGTTCGATTCGCCCAAAGAACCAATCGGAGCCTTGTCCAGGAAGCTGTCGTTACAGGCGGTAAGGACAGACAGGGCGGCGATGCCACCTGCTATCAGATTTTTCACTTTCATAGTCTGCATGATTTTTAGAATGATACATTGGCTCCGACTGACCAGGTGCGGTAGAAAGGATAAGACCACTTGAGGCTTTCCGGGTCATAGCCTTTCGGCAGGGAGGTGAAGGTGGCGAGGTTTTCCACGCTCACATACAGCCGGAGCTGGCTGAGAGAAATCTTCTGGACCCACTGGGTCGGGAAGGTATAGGATAGGGTGACGTTCTTGATACGCATGTAGGCCCCGTTCTGCAGGTATTTGGTACTGGTCCGTGTGTTCGAACCCACATTGCCTTCTTGTCCGTAAATGCGGAACAGCTGGGCATTCGGGTTCTTGGGTACCATGTAATCGGGACTTTCCGGGTCATAGCTCTTGGCCTGCCAGTAGTCGGTCTGGTTGTAGTAGAGGGGATGGAATACGCCGTCCGATCCACCGGCCCCGAAGGGGAACAAGGCGGCACCGCTCAGGTTGACGTCGCGTTTGCCTACGCCCTGCAGCATGACACTCAGGTCGAAGCCCTTGTAGCCGGCACCGAGGTTGGCACCGAACTGGTAGCGGGAGGTGGTGTTGCCGATAATCTTCCGGTCGCCGGGGTCGTCCAGCGTCCCGGCACCTGTGCTGATGATGCCGTTGCCGTCCAGATCCTTGAACTTTTCGTCACCCGGTTGGGGCGTATAGCCGTTGATGCCCGTCACTCCTTCTTTCAGTACCCAGGTGCCTACTTTCGCCTTTTCGGCATCGAAGTCGTCGATGGTATAGAAGCCATCGGACACGTACCCCCAGATTTCACCGAACTTCTGTCCGTTGTACTTGTAGTTCAGGTTGCCCGATGCGTTGTTGTAGTTCGTGATTTTCGACTGGTGGTCGTAGAGGTTCACCCCGATGCTGTAGTTCCAGTCACCGATGCGGTCGCGCCAGGTCACCGCCAGTTCCCATCCCTTGGTGGTCATGTCAGCCACGTTCTGCAGGGGAGCGCCGGTGCCGATGGTCGAGGGCAGCTCCACGCCGTTGGCCAGCATGTCCTTCGTGTCGCGCTGGTACCAGTCGAACACGGCATTCAGGCGGTTGCCGAGCAGGGACAGGTCGAAGCCGGCATCGAAGGTGGTGACGGTTTCCCACGTATAGTTGGCCCGCACCAGTCCGGGTACGCCGATGTAGGTGATCTTGTTGCCTCCGTCCAGCCAGGTGGTCGACTGGCCGATGCCCATGGCGGCGATGAATCCGTAAGGCGAGATGTTCTGGTTGCCGATAGAGCCATAGGAGGCGCGGAGCTTGAAGTCGTCCAGCCAGTGACGGGTCTTTTCCATGAACGCTTCCTGCCCCATCCGCCAGCCGACCGACACGGACGGGAAGAAGCCGAAGCGGTTTTCTTTCGGGAATTTCGAGGAACCATCGTAGCGCATGTTGGCCGTCAGCAGGTATTTGTCATCGAAGCTGTAGGTCAGTCGGCCGAAGGCACCTCTCACGGCATATTCCTGATACTGTTCCACGATGTTCTTCGTGCCCGTGCCGCCTCCGAAGGAAGGCACCGTGGGCACCGATTGCTGCTCGATGCTGGTGTTCAGCTGGCCCCACCAGGAACTTTCCTGGTTGAATCCCACCATCACGCTGCCCTTGTGCCTGCCCAGCTCCAGCCGGTAGGTCGAGTAGAGGTTCAAGGCGTTGTATTTGGTCTCCTCTGTATTGAGGGTATAGACATCGATTCCGCTCATGGGCGATTTCTTGACGGCCAGCTGTACGTCCGCATATTCCATCAGTCCCGTGTAGCTGTTCCGCTTGTAGTTCTTGCGGTTGAAGGTATATTCCGCCACGATGTCCCAGTTCTTCATCGGCCGGAGGATGGACTTCACTTGGATGCGCGGGACGGATGTCCGGGTGGTTTGGGTCGGCGATACCAGAAACGCATTTTTCGGCGAGTCGATGATATAGTCCTCGTCCCTTCCCAGGATGTCGCCCGGCATATAGCCTTCGGGGTACCAGCTGATGAGGCGGGTGGTGTAGGGGTCGCGCATGCTGCTGGACAGTTCCGAATTCTTCGTGTCCGTATAATACATGGTGATTTCCTGCGTGTACCAGGCGTTGATGTCGGCCGAGATGAATGCCGACAGGGCCTTTCGGGTATATTTGTCCTTGGCCGTCACCATCGGTCCGTTCTCGTAGCTGTAGTTGCCCGAAATGCGGAAGCGGAGCTTGTCCGTACCGCCCGACACCGACATGTTGTGGTTGGACAGGACACCGGTGCCCAGGGCATTGCCTTGCGGGTCGCCTTCTTTCAGATAGTAGACGGCTTCGTCCGAGTGTTTGTAGATACCGTTTTCATTGACTCCCTGCAAGGTACCGGCCCGGTATTGCTGGAGGAGTTCGCGCCAGGTGCTGATTTGTCCGTTCCCGGCCCAGTACTGGCTGGAATATCCGGCCTCTTCGTACGCGTCGATATAGTCGCTCAGCGAGGCCTGCTTGGGCCGTCCGATGGCCTTTTCCCAGCCTTGGTTGAAGCTGTAGTTGAACGTGAATCGGGTATTCTCTTTCGGTCGTTTGGTGGTGACCAGAATTACGCCGCCGGCTGCTCGTGCTCCGTAGATGGCCGATGAGGCGGCGTCTTTCAGGACAGTGACACTCTCGATGTCGTCCGGATTCAAGGCGTTCAGGTCGCCTTCCACGTTGTCAATCAGTACCAACGGACTGCCGCCGTTGATGGACAGGTCGCCGCGGATATTGAAGCTCTTGCTCTGTCCCGGTGACGATGCGCCCGAAACCATCAGGCCGGGCATGGCACCCTGCAGGGCGGCCGTAGCATTGATGACCGGACGGTCGCCCAGCACATCTGTCATTTTCACTTGCGACACGGCTCCCGTCAGGTCGGCCTTTTTCTGGGAGCCGAAGCCCACTACGACCACTTCGTCCAGTCCCTGCGTGTCTTCTTTCAGCACGATGTCCAGGGGTTGCCCGTTCCAGGTCACCTCCTGGGTCTTGTAGCCCACAAAGGAGATGCGCAGGACACTGCCTTTCTGAACGCCCGATAGGGTAAACTTGCCGTCGAGGTCGGTGATGCTGCCTTGCGAGGTTCCTTTGACGATGACCGAGGCACCCACAATCGATTCGCCGAAAGTATCCATGATGATACCGGTGCAGTTTCCTTCCTGCTGTGTGATTTTTACATGGTACGTTGCTGGCGCAGTGACAGCACAAGCTGCTCCCGAGGAAAGTCCCAACAAGAACAGCATCATTCTGAATCTATTACACTGTTTCTGCATACTACATTATTGATATTTTAAGGTTCGTTTAATAAATAACACGGCAAAAATAAAAATGTTTTTCCGTTTTTTGATAAAAACCGTTGTCTTTTTTGAAAAGAATGTAAGAATGAGCAGAGCATAGCCTGCTGTTTTCAAGGATAGTCTGTATCTTTGCCTGTCAATTGATGTATAACTTGTCCGTCATCGAACAGATATGGAATTCAGAACAAGAACAGAACTTCCCGTAGGGGAGGCGGAAATCCGCCATACCGACCGGCTCTTGCTGTGGGGCTCCTGCTTTACGGAGAACATCGGGGAACGGCTGTCGGCTGCCAAATTTCGTTGCCTGCAAAATCCTTTCGGGGTATTGTACAATCCGTTGTCCATCGCTACGGCCCTGCGGCAGGTGGAGCAGCGCCAGGTCTATACCCCCGATGACCTCTTTTACGACCGGGGCCTGTGGGGAAGCCGGATGCACCATTCCTCGTTCTCGTCTGCCGACCAGGAGGAATGCCTGCAGAAGGTGAACAATGGAATTACGGAAGGGGCAGATTTCTTGGCGAAGGCCGATTGGCTGGTACTGACATTCGGTACGGCGTGGGTGTACGAATGGAAGGCCGATGGCAGCGTTGTCGGTAACTGCCACAAGTTGCCCGCCCGGTTGTTCTCCCGCCGCTTGCTGCAGGAAGAGGAGATAGTTCGAGAATGGCAGTCGCTGTTGGAAGAGTTGCGGTCACGTCATCCGCAGCTCAACGTGCTGTTCACGGTCAGTCCCATCCGCCATGCCAAGGACGGCCTGCACGGCAATCAGCTGAGTAAGGCGACACTTCTGCTGGCCGTCGACCGCCTCTGCGCTTCCTTGCCGTTCTGCCATTATTTTCCGTCCTATGAAATCCTGCTCGACGAATTGCGCGACTACCGTTTTTATGCCGACGATATGTTCCATCCCAGTCGTCAGGCCGTCGATTATATGTGGGAATGCTTCAGTGCGACCTATTTTTCGGAGGCCACCCTTCGGTTGATCAACGAGTGCCAGGAGGTGCGCCGGGCAGCCGATCATCGTCCTTTCCATCCTGAGTCGGAGGCGTATCAGCAGTTCAAGGCCCTGCAGCGGCAGCATATCGTTCGTCTGAAAGAGCGCTATCCCTATTTAGATTTTCAGGAAGAAGAGCGGAAACTGCAGTGACTGTGTTATTAAGTTAAATACTATTAAAGATGGGGTGGGTATCGGAAAAATTTCCGTACTTAGGCCACAAAACGAAGAAACAAAATATGTCCAACTCCATTGAAGAAATAGTTTCAGTCATTTCGGCTGAAAGAATCGGTCAGCACCCGGCACAGATTGACTGGATGTTGACCGATAGTCGGTCTCTGTGTTTCCCCGAGGAAACTCTTTTTTTTGCGCTGAAGACCAAGCGCAACGACGGTCATAAGTACATCCCCGACCTTTACCGGAGGGGGGTGCGCAATTTCGTGGTGAGCGATGTCCCTGCAGCATTGGCCGATTATGCCGATGCCAATTTCCTGCGGGTAGACCGTCCGTTGAAGGCCTTGCAGCGACTGGCCTCCCGGCATCGCGACAGTTTCCAGGTGCCCGTCATCGGCATTACCGGCAGTAACGGGAAAACAGTGGTCAAGGAATGGCTGTACCAGTTGCTTTCCCCCGACCGGGTGGTGACCCGCTCTCCGCGCAGCTATAACTCCCAGATTGGCGTGCCGCTGTCTGTATGGCTGATGAACGAGCATACCGAACTGGGTATCTTCGAGGCGGGTATCTCGGAAATGGGAGAGATGGAGTCGCTCCAACCCATTATCCGTCCTACCATCGGGGTGCTGACGAACATCGGCGGCGCGCACCAGGAGAACTTCAGTTCGCTGCAAGACAAGTGTCTGGAGAAGCTGCAGTTGTTCAAGGACTGTGACGTGATTGTCTACAACGGTGACAACGAGCTGATCAACAGCTGTGTGAGCAAGTCGCTGATTACCTCGCGCGAGATTGCCTGGTCGATGAGGGATGCCGAGCGTCCGCTTTTCATTGAAAGCATCCGGAAGGATGCAACGGGAACGACGGTGAACTACCGATACTTAGGCTTCTGCCGGGAATATCGCATTCCCTTCATCGACGATGCCTCCATCGAGAACTCTCTCCATTGCCTGGCCGTGGCCCTTTACCTGATGGTCTCGCCCGAAGCCATTGCCGAACGCATGGCACGACTCGAGCCAGTGGCCATGCGCCTCGAAGTGAAAGAAGGGCAAAACGGCTGTGTGCTCATCAACGACAGCTATAATTCTGATTTTGCCTCGCTCGATATCGCCCTCGACTTCATGGTGCGGCGCAGCGAGGACAAGGGGCGCAAGAAGGTGCTGATTCTTTCGGATATTCTGGAGAGCGGACAGACCAGCAAGCTCCTTTACCGGCAGGTGGCCGACCTGGTGCACAGCCGGGGAGTGGACGAAATCATCGGGGTAGGCGAAGAAATCTCCGCGTCGGCTTCGCGCTTTTCGATAGAAAAGCATTTTTTCCGCACTACGGCGGAACTGCTGGAGTCGGAACTGCTGTTGTCATTGCGGAATGCGGTGGTGCTTATCAAGGGAGCCCGCCTGTTCCGTTTCGATACCATCACCGACCTGCTGGAACTGAAAGTCCACGAAACGATTCTCGAAATCAACCTCAATGCGCTGGTGGACAACCTGAACTATTACCGTAACCGTCTCCGTCCCGACACCAAGATGGTGTGTATGGTGAAAGCATCGGCCTATGGAGCCGGATCGTTCGAGATTGCCAAAACCCTCGAAGACCAGCGGGTGGACTACCTGGCCGTGGCCGTGGCCGATGAAGGGGCCGACCTGCGGAAGGCAGGCATCAACAGCTCTATTATTATTATGAATCCGGAAATGACGGCTTTCCGTACCTTGTTCGACTATAAGCTGGAGCCGGAGGTCTATAGTTTCCATCTGCTGGAAGAATTGATCAAGGCCGCCGAGCGGGAGGGCGTGACCAACTTCCCTATCCATATCAAGATAGATACCGGCATGCACCGTCTGGGCTTCGCCCCTGCGGAAATGCATCGGCTGGTCGACCGGCTGAAACGCCAGAATGCCGTCATCCCCCGTTCTGTCTTCTCCCACTTAGTGGGCAGTGATGCGGAACGATTCGATGCGTTCACCCGTCGTCAGATAGAAACCTTCGAAGCGGCGGCGGCTACCTTGCAGGCTGCCTTCAAGCACAAGATTTTGCGTCATATCTGCAACACGGCCGGCATCGAGCGTTATCCGGGAGCTCAGTTCGATATGGTCCGCTTGGGTATCGGCCTGTATGGCATCGACCCTTATACCAACCATATTCTGCACAATGTCAGTACGCTGAAGACCACTATCCTGCAGATTCACGAAGTGGCAGCAGGTGACACCGTGGGTTACAGCCGTAAGGGCGTGCTGCATCGCGACTCACGCATTGCTGCCATCCCTATCGGCTATGCGGACGGCCTGAACCGTCACCTGGGCAACGGCAACGGCTATTGCTTGGTGAAGGGCAAGAAGGTCCCCTACATAGGCAACATCTGTATGGATGTCTGCATGATTGATGTGACCGACATCGACTGCCAGGAGGGCGACAAGGTGGTCATCTTCGGCGACGATCTTCCCGTGACGCAGCTGTCGGACGAACTGGGTACGATTCCGTATGAAATTCTGACCAGCGTCTCGAACCGTGTAAAACGGGTCTATTACCATGATTGAACGAATTCTACAAACTGAAAAACATGATACAAAGAAAGAAATTGTGGATGAAGAGCCTATGGCTGCTGGTGCTGCTGTTCGTTGTGAAGGCAGCGAATGCCGAGAACTATCCTTACCGGAGCGATGTGTTGTGGGTGACAGTACCCGATCATGCCGACTGGCTGTACCGTACCGGCGAGAAGGCCGAGGTGGAGGTACAGCTCTATCGGTACGGCATTCCACAGGACGGACTGACCGTGAACTATACGCTGGCCGATGAGATGATGCCGGCCGACCGGAAAGGAAGTGTGACCTTGAAGAAGGGACGTGCCGTAGTGCCGTTCGGTACGATGAACGAACCGGGGTTCCGCGACTGCGTGCTGACCGCCGAACTGGACGGCAAGACCTACACCCATCACATCAAGCTGGGGTTCTCTCCCGAACGCCTGGAACCTTTCACCGCGATGCCCGATGACTTCCGCAACTTCTGGGAACGGAACAAGGCCGAGGCGGCCAAGTTCCCCCTGACCTACACCCGCGAGCGGGCCGAGGAGTACTGCACCGACAAGGTGGACTGTTACCTCGTGTGGCTGCAGCTGAACAGTCGGGGGCAGTGTGTCTATGCCTACTTGTTCTATCCCAAGCACGCGCAGAAGGGGACCTGTCCCGTAGTGCTCTGTCCTCCGGGAGCTGGCATCAAGACCATCAAGGACCCCTTGCGCCATACCTACTATGCCGAAGAGGGCTGCATCCGCATGGAGATGGAGATTCACGGACTGAATCCTCGGCTTACCGACGCGCAGTTCCGCGAGATCAGCAACGCCTTCAACGGGCGCGAGAACGGCTACTTGACCAACGGACTCGACCACCGCGACCACTATTATATGAAGCGGGTCTATCTGGCCTGCGTGCGGGCCATCGACCTGCTGGTCTCCCTGCCTGAGTGGGACGGACGCAACGTGGTGGTGCAGGGCGGCAGCCAGGGCGGCGCACTGGCCTTGGTCACCGCCGGCCTTGACCCGAGGGTCACCGCCTGTGTGGCCAACCATCCGGCCTTGAGCGATATGGCCCGCTACACCACCGGCAAGGCGGGCGGCTATCCCCACTTCTTTCGCCAGCCGGGCATGGACACACCCGAGAAGCTGCGCACCATGGCCTATTACGACGTGGTCAACTTCGCCCGGCTCATTACCGCTCCCGTCTATATGACCTGGGGCTACAACGACAACACCTGTCCGCCCACCACCAGCTACATTGTCTATAACGTGCTGGCTGGACCCAAGGAATCCTTGCTGACCCCCGTCAACGAGCACTGGGTGTCCGAGGAGACCGAGCGCGGGCAGCTGCGCTGGATCCAGCGGCACCTGAAGTGAAATGTCCGGTTTTTACAGTTCCCTTCGCGGCAGGACACGTATCTTTGTCCCCGTAATCATCCATCATTAAAACAGACCATCATGAACGACTGTATCGACTACATCATCCGAAGGGAACTGCCCGAAGAGCGGCACGAAGTGGAGAACCTCATCCGTGAGGCATTCTGGAATGTCTATCGTCCGGGATGCTTGGAACACTATGTGATGCACTGCCTGCGCCAGGATCCGGCGTTCGTTCCCGAACTGAACTTAGTGATGACCCTCCCCGGCATCCCCGGTGCCGACGGCCGTCCGCTCCTCGTGGGGCAGGTGGCTTGCATGCGGGCCGTCCTGCAGACCGACCGGCAGGGGCCGCTGCCCCTCCTCACCGTGGGTCCTATTGGCATCCTGCCTGCCTGGCAGCGCCGGGGCTATGGCAAGGCCTTGCTCGACCATACTCTCGCTGAGGCCGCCCGGATGGGCTTCGGCGCCGTCTGCTTTGAGGGCGACATCGCCTTCTACGGCCAGTGCGGCTTCCGCTATGCCTCCGAGTTCGGACTGCGCTACCACGGACTGCCGGAAGGGGAGGACGCCTCGTTCTTCCTCTGCAAGGAGCTGCGGCCCGGCTACCTCGATGGGGTGACCGGCGAATACGCTACGCCCCAGGGCTATTTTGTGGACGAGGCGGCGTGTGAAACCTTCGACCGGCAGTTCCCGCCCAAGGAGAAGCGGCGGCTGCCCGGCCAGTTGTGGTGACACCGGCCATGACCGAGCTGTCCTTCCGGCTTCCGCACGAGCGGTTGCGCCCCTTCATCAAAATGTATTTCTACGGGCGTGACCCCGCTCCTCCCGCCGTGCAGCGCATTGTGCCCAACGGCGAGATGGGGCTGTGCTTCTATCGGGGGGACCGGGTGGATTATGCCGGTTGCGGACCGGTAGTAAGCTGTCTCTCGGGCCAGAGCGTGCGCTGGCAGGACATCCTTGCCACTGGCGGGATGGAGATTGTGGGCGTCCACTTCACCACCCTGGGGGCCGGCCTTTTCTTCCGGACTCCTCTTCACGAGTATTTCGGACGGGCCGTTCCGCTGTCCGACCTGTCCGATCCCTCGCTGTTGGAACTCGAGGGCCGGGTGCTGTCGGCACCGGGTCCCCTGCAGGCCTGGACGGCGATGGACGCATTCTTTCTGCAGCGGGTGGATGGTGCCGCTCCCGACATCCTGACCCTCCGCCGTTTGTATCGTGCGTTGGCCTACAGCCATCTGCACGTGTCCGGCCTCCGGGTGGGCGACATCGCTTCCGAGGCCTGTCTCAGCGAGCGCCAGTTCTCCCGGCTGTTTGCCGAGAAGGTCGGCCTCTCGCCCAAGGACTACCTGCGGCTGCAGCGTTACCATCGCACCCTCCACGACCTGAAGTCGTCGCTGCCGGGTACCGCCACCCTTACCGAGGTGGCCTGGCGCAACGGCTACTACGATTTCTCCCACCTCACCACCGACTTCCGCAAGATCAGCGGCTACGCCCCCTCCTCCCTGCTGGAGGTATCGGCCAACGATGGCGACCCTGCCGGCTGGCGCATCTGAGCGGGGCGCAACCGCCGGCATCAAAGCACTTCAATCTCCTGTTCCGTCAGTCCGGTGGCCCGCATGATGTCGGTGGTGCCGAGACCCATGGATTTGAGATTCTTGGCTATCAGGAACGCTTTCTGCTGCTCTCCTTTGGCGAGTCCTTCTGCAAGTCCTTCCGCCCGTCCTTCCGCTCGTCCCTTGGCGAGTCCCAGTCCGTATTTCTCGGCCATGACGGTGCGCTCCCGGCTCACGGCATCCCAATACTTGTCGATGGTGTAGAGTTCCTCCTCGTTGTAGGCGGACTCCTCCACGAGCTCAATCGCCTTCGACACGTTCTTGTCGGCCAGCAGCTCGGGGTCGGGTGCCTTCGTGTGCTCGTTGATTTCGGTGAGGAACCGCAACCAGAGGCACCTCAGACGCTTGTCGGCGGTGGAGGTGGGGGTGAACTTGGGGAGCTCGATGAAGACCATCTGTATGTCGTCGATGGTGTATCCCTGTGCCTTGGCGTGGCGCAGCTGATAGACGTGGTAGAAGTCGTCGAGCTGGGGAAAGGCGATGTCGTTGACAAGGCTGAGGGTATAGACGGGCTGGAGGTCGTCGTAGAGCATGCCCTTCCCGGCGGGGTAGGAGTAGGCCTTGCAGGTGTTGAGCAGGGCCCGCTTGATGAAGGCGTTGGTCCAGTACATCTGCATCTCGACGATGAAGTGCCGGTGGTCGTTGTCCTCGCAGCGTACATCGACGATGGTGTCCTTCTTGTCGGGGCTGATGGGCACGAGCTCGGGCGACCTGTACTGGATGTCGATGATTTCCTTTCCCTGGGGGAGGGGCAGCAGGGCGTTGAGGAAGCTGATGAGGAGTTCCTTGTGCTCGCCGAATACCCTCTTGAAGGTGAGGTCGGCTTTGGGGTCGAGGTATTTCTTGGCCATAGTCGTGGTGCTTAAGAGGTGAATGATTGCTTTGCTCCACAAAGATACGGGTTTCTTGGCAGGCGGCAAAGGGAATCGGCAGGTTTTTCCGTCCGTCGCTCCGATAGATATGCAGCCTGTATTCAATCTTGTTCTCCCGGATGGATTTTCCGCACTGATTTGTCGCATTTTCCAGCATTTGTTATACCTTTGCGCCCAAATAGAAGAATAAAGATGCAAAGCGACAACAGACCTATCATTGAGATACAGCAGGTCTCCAAGAGTTTTGGGGAGAAGACCGCGCTGGCCGACATCAACCTGTCGGTGAAGAAGGGGGAGTTCGTGACGATTCTCGGCCCCTCCGGATGTGGCAAGACCACACTGCTCCGCCTCATCGCGGGGTTTCATGACGCTTCGTCGGGAACCATCCGCATCAACGGCGAGGAGGTGACCGACACGCCGCCCTACCGCCGGCCGGTGAACACGGTGTTCCAGAAGTATGCCCTGTTCCCCCATCTGAACGTGTTCGACAACATTGCCTTCGGATTGAAGCTGAAGAAGCTGCCGAAGCCGGAGACGGAGAAAAAGGTGAAGGCGGCCCTCAAGATGGTGGGCATGACCGACTATGAGTACCGCGACGTGGACTCGCTCTCAGGCGGCCAGCAGCAGCGTGTGGCTATCGCGCGGGCCATCGTGAACGAGCCGGAGGTGCTGCTGCTCGATGAGCCGCTGGCGGCCCTCGACCTGAAGATGCGAAAGGACATGCAGATGGAACTGAAGGAGATGCACAAGCGGTTGGGCATTACCTTCGTCTATGTGACGCACGACCAGGAGGAGGCGCTGACGCTGAGCGACACCATCGTGGTGATGAGCGAGGGAAGGGTGCAGCAGATTGGTACCCCTACCGACATCTATAACGAGCCGGTGAACGCCTTTGTGGCCGACTTCATCGGCGAGAGCAATATCCTGAACGGAACGATGGTGGACGACTGTCGGGTGGTCTGTTGCGGCCATGAGTTCGAGTGTGTGGACAAGGGCTTCGGCAAGAATATCCCGGTGGATGTGGTCATCCGTCCCGAGGACCTGTATATCTTCCCGGTGTCGGACGCCGCGCAGCTGACGGGGACGGTGCAGTCGTGTATCTTCAAGGGGGTGCACTACGAGATGGTGGTGCTCTGCGGTCGCTATGAAATCATGGTGCAGGACTACCATGCCTTCGAGGTGGGCGCTGAGGTAGGGCTGCTGGTGAAGCCGTTCGATATCCATATCATGCGCAAGGAGCGGACCTGCAACACCTTCGAGGGAAAGCTGAAGGACACCACGCACGTGGAGTTCCTGGGCTGTGTGTTCGAGTGCCGGCCCGTGGAGGGAATCCCCGCAGGCAGTCCGGTGACGGTGGAGGTCGATTTCGACCGTGTGCAGCTGCAGGACGATGCCGATGACGGTATGCTGACCGGCGAGGTGAAGTTCATCCTCTACAAGGGGGACCATTACCACCTCACTGTGTGGTCGGACTGGGACGAGAACGTGTTTGTCGATACGAATGACGTGTGGGACGACGGTGACCAGGTGGGCATCACGATTCCCGCCGATGCGATACGCATCCGTAAACCCTGATTTTCTGATACGTAACAAAATAGATAGAGAGACGCCATGAATCCGTTGAACGCTGTCTTTTCCGCCCGCAAGAACTGGGTAGTGCCCTATGTGGTGTTCGCCCTGTTGTTCGTCGTGCTGCCGCTGCTGCTTATCGTGGTCTATGCCTTCACCGATGACGCGGGCCACCTTACCCTGGCCAACTTCGGGAAATTCTTTGACCATCCGGAGGCAGTGAATACCTTCATTTATTCCATCGGTATTGCCATCATCACCACGCTGGGCTGCGTCGTGCTGGGCTATCCGGCGGCCTGGATCCTGAGCCGCAGCCGCAGCAGCTACGCCCAGACGCTGATCCTGTTGTTCATCCTTCCGATGTGGGTGAACGTGCTGATCCGTACCCTTGCCACGGTGGCCTTGTTCGACTTCTGCCAGCTGCCGCTCGGCGAAGGAGCGCTGATATTCGGCATGATTTATAATTTCCTTCCTTTTATGATCTTTCCCATCTACAACACCCTGCAGAAGATGGACCGCAGCTACATCGAGGCGGCGGAGGATCTGGGAGCGAACGTCACCCAGGTGTTCTGGAAGGTCATCCTGCCGCTGTCCATGCCAGGCGTAGTGAGCGGCGTGATGATGGTCTTCATGCCCACGGTATCGACTTTCGCCATCGCCGAGCTGCTGACCATGAACAACATTAAGCTGTTTGGCACCACCATGCAGGAGAACATCAACAACAGCATGTGGAACTACGGGGCGGCCCTGTCGCTCATTATGCTCTTCCTCATCGCCGCCACCTCGCTCTTCAGCGGTGACGGCAAGGACAGCGAGAAAGGGGGTGGCTTATGGTAAGACGCTGGCTGGAACAACTCTACCTCTGGACGCTGCTGGCCCTGCTCTATGCGCCCATCTTCATTATCGTGGTCTTCTCGTTCACCGAGTCGAAGGTGCTGGGCAACTGGACGGGCTTCTCGCTGAAGCTCTATGGCTCCATCTTCCAGACCGGGGCACACCACTCGTTGCTGAACGCCTGTGTCAACACCGTGGCCATCGCGCTCATCGCCGCCACGGTCTCCACGCTCCTCGGCAGCATGGCTGCCATCGGTCTCTTCCAGCTGCGAGGCGGACGGCGCAAGGCGATAGAGCTGGTGAACACCGTGCCCATCCTCAACGGCGACATCATCACGGGCATCTCGCTCTTCCTGCTCTTCGTCTCGCTGGGCGTGACGCAAGGGTTCGCCACCGTGACACTGGCGCACATCACCTTCTGCACGCCTTATGTGGTGCTGTGCGTGATGCCCCGTCTCAAGCAGATGAACCCCAACCTCTACGAGGCGGCCCTCGACCTCGGGGCGACCCCCCTGCAGGCCATGCGGAAGGTCATCCTGCCCGAGATTCGCCCCGGCATGGTGACCGGCTTCCTGCTCTCGCTCACGCTCTCGGTGGACGACTTTGCCGTGACGGTGTTCACCATCGGCAACCAGGGGCTGGAAACACTTTCTACCTATATTTATGCCGATGCCCGCAAAGGCGGCCTGACTCCGGAGCTTCGTCCGTTGTCGGCCATCATCTTTGTGGTGATATTGGTATTGTTGATCATCCTGAACCGGCGAGCCGGACAACTTAAAAAGAACTGACGCAAGAAGAACATGAAGAAACGGATCATTTCCCTGCTGATGGCATGCGTGGCTTTGACTGCCTGCTACAATGTCAGCGAGTCGCGCGACGAGGTGCTGAAGGTCTACAACTGGGCCGACTATATCGGCGAAGGGGTGCTGGAGGACTTCCAGCAGTATTATAAGGAACAGACCGGAAAGGAGGTACGCATTGTCTATCAGACGTTCGACATCAACGAAATCATGCTCACCAAGATTGAGAAGGGGCATGAGGATTTTGACGTGGTCTGTCCGTCGGAATACATTATCGAACGGATGCTGCACAAGGGACTCCTGCTGCCCATCGATACGGTATTTGCTGCTTCTCCCAACTACATGAAGGGGGTCGCACCCTACATCCGTCAGCAGATAGACCAGCTGAGCCTGTCAACCGATGACCCTGCAGACCGTTATGCCGTGTGCTACATGTGGGGGACGGCAGGCATTCTTTACAACACTGCGCTGGTGCGTCCCGAGGAACTGGATTCCTGGGGTTGCCTCTGGGACCCGCACTTCGCCGGGAAAATCCTGATGAAAGATGCCTACCGCGATGCGTACGGAACAGCCATGCTCTATTCGCACCGCCGCGAACTGGCGGCAGGCACGGTGACGGTCCGCCAACTGATGAACGACTATTCGCCGGCAGCCATGGACTCGGTGGAAAAGTACCTGAAGCTCTTGAAGCCGAATGTGGCCGGATGGGAGGCCGATTTCGGGAAGGAAATGATGACCAAGGGCAAGGCATGGATGAACGTGACCTGGAGCGGTGATGCCCAGTGGGCGATAGAGGAGGCGGCTGAGGTGGAAGTGGACCTGGCCTACACCATCCCCCGCGAAGGCAGCAATGTGTGGTACGACGGATGGGTCATTCCGAAGTATGCCCGCAACAGGCAGGCTGCCAGCTATTTCATCAATTTCCTGTGCCGTCCCGATATCGCCTTGCGCAACATGGAGGAGACCGGCTATGTCAGTGCAGTGGCTGCCCCGGAAATCCTGGAGGCCTGCATCGATTCTACCTTGGAGACAACGGTGGATGCCAGCTACTTCTTCGGTGAGGGGGCTGATTCGGTGCAGTTGTCCGTCACGCAATATCCCGACCGCTCCATCATTGCCCGCTGTGCCATGATTCGTGACATTGGCGACAAGACAGCGGAAGTGCTCGACATCTGGTCGCGGGTGAAGGGCGACAACCTCAACAGCAACATTGTCCTCGTCATCCTTGTGGTGGTACTGGCCTTGTGTATCTGGCAGATTCGTCACCGCTGGCTGACTTACCAGCGGAAGCGAGCACAGCGCCGCAAGCGGAGAAGGAGGTGAATAGGATAGGGTCCTTAGCCAGACAGGGACAGGTTCTTCGGCCGATAGGGACAGATAGAACGTTCATACGATCTAATTCGCTGAAGTTTGCGTTCAGCCAAGGCTGAACGGTCATTAAAGATACCTTCAATGCGGGTTGAAGATAGCTTCGGGAAGCGTTCAGCCTTGGCTGAACGCAAAAGTAAATGGCTGTCGGCAACTACCCAAGTATCTTTTATTCCCGATGGAAAGTACCTTTTCTGATCGGTGACACGTATCTTTACTAAGCTTGATACAAAAAGAATTGTCATTCTGAACGTAGTGAAGAATCTGGAAACATACTAATGGTCTACAGATTCTTCGCTAACGCTCAGAATGACAAACTATTTGTAGAGGATAAATATCCTATAATCAGTTCAGAATCACACCGCTGTTATCTGTCGGGTTTTGCGTCAGCGTGCCCGGATAAGCGTTGATGGCATTCTGCGGAATGTAGTAGGTTACGCGGTAGTCCGTGGCGGGTACTTCCTCTGCCTGGTTGTGCGGACCGGGGAAGTGACGGGTCAACGGCTCGCCGTTGCGGAACACATCGTAGCTGCGTTCTGCCTGATATGCCAGTTCGAGCTGACGTTCCTTGTCAATCAGCTTGCTCGCATTTTCGGCGTTCAACGAAGTGTAACCCGCACCCGGAATAGAGCGTTCGCGGATGGTGTTCAAATCTGCCAATGCCTGCTGGTACTGACTCAACTTGGCGTATGCTTCGGCACGGTTCAGGTAGATTTCGCCCAGACGGCTGATGACTGGAGAATGCAGGTGAGAGTCCTCGCCTTCACGAGAGCATTTGCTGATGTAGAACTGCGGATAGACGCGGTTCAGGCTGATGAAGTAGTCGAGTACACCTGTATAGGTCTTGCCATTGTAGTCGATGGAATAGATTTCCTGTTCCTCGTCCACCGGAGTCAAGGTATAGGATTTGTTGTCGGCATCTTCGCAAGTAACGGTAGAACCGTTCTTGACGGCTGCGAACTGGGCATAGTTCTGTACGGTTTCCGAATCCCACTTGATGAAGCGGAATACCAGTTTATTGCTTGCCTCGTAGGTGGGCTCGATGAAGGCGGCGCGGGCATCCACAATCTTGTAGTGGTCGGGACGCCAGTCGTTGCGGCCTGTTTCGTTCAGCAGGTCGATGTACTTGGCACTTGCGTACATCTCACCCCATCCCATACCGCCGATGTTGGCATACATACCACCAATGCCGTAGTAGTGGTCCCAGCCGGAATATTCGGAAGCGACACGCTTCACCACAAAGATGGCTTCGGGGTTGTTCTCTGGCACGATGGTGTTATATTTCATGAACTGCTCGCGCGGTAGGAGCGAATAAGTACCCGAGTTGATGACCTTGTTGGCATAGTCTACGGCCAATTGGGCGTACTCCTTGTTGGGGTTCTTGTACGTACCGCTCATGTAGAGGTATACTCTCGACAGCATGGCCTGGGCGGCACCCTTCGAGGCGAAAGCTGGGCCCTTGTCGATGCTCATGAGCTGTTCTGCCTTTTTCAGGTCGCTGATGGCCTGTTCGTAGGTTTCCTGAACAGTGGCGCGGTCTTCCAAAAAGAGGTCGCCCATCACGTTTTCAGGCGTACCGTTCACGATGGGTACACCGAGGTTCTTCGAGGGAGCCTGGTAGTAGGGACGGCCATAGGCACGTACGAAGTAGAAATACATCAGTCCGCGGATGTAGTAGCATTCGCCCAGCTGGTTGTCGATTTCCGCACTTTGTCCTTCCTCAATCATATTGATGATGTTCGAGGCTTGGGCCACTGCCTTATAGCCATAGTCCCAGAAGTTCTGCAGACGATAGTTGTTGGGCGTGCGCGAGTAGGAGATGAATTCATAGAAGGCGTCGGTAGAAGAACCGCGAATCATCATGTTGTCGCCCGCATACTCTCCGCAGCGGTGCATCGGGTCCGACCAGGTTTTCAACTGAGCGTACACACCGTTCATCAAGGCATCCATCGAAGCCATGGGGTCACCGGTGATTTGCTCGGCCGACATCGAACTGTAGGGCAGTCGTTCAATATCGCAGGCCGTCAGTGCGGCTGCTGCGAATAATCCAATAGCAAATATCTTTTTCATTGTTAGTGTCATTTAAAAAGTTAGAAGGTCACATTCAATCCAAACATGAATTTACGTACGGAGGGGTACACGCCCGGACCGGCAGAACCCATTACGCTTCCGTTGGAGGCCGGCAGTTCAGGGTCTACGCCCGAGTAATCGGTGATGGTGAACAGGTTTTCACCCGTCAGCGATACGCGCAGGTTCTGGATGCCCCAGTCCTTCATCGGGATGTTGTAGCCGACAGACAGCGAGCGGAGCTTGAAGTAGTCGCTCTTTTCCAGGAATCGGGAAGATGCCTGGTTACCCTTGTCCTGGTTGTTGTACTTGGCAACGGGGTGTGTGGCGATGTCGCCCGGCTTTTCCCAACGGCTCCAGCCGTCCTGCAGCTTCATCTGGTTACGGTCGGTATAGGTACCGTCGGAGTCGTATTCCTGACGGGAGTAGTTGTAGATGTGTCCGCCAATAGAGTAGCCGAACAGGGCACTCAGGTCGAGGTTCTTCCAGGACAGTCCGGTCGTGAAGCCGCCGAAGAACTTCGGATTGCCGGTTCCTACCTTATAATATTTGGCTTCTGCATATTTGGAGGTAGTCACTTTGTTGCCGTTCTCGTCGTCCTTGTACCACATCGGGGCACCGTTTTCGGGGTTGACACCGGCCCATTCCTTCATGTAATAAGTATCAATGGGTTCGCCCACTTCCAAAATTCGGTTGGCACTACCTGCGATACCCGAACCATCACTGATGATGACCGGCACTACGGCGAAGTTGCCGTCGGCCTGCTTCTGGGCATACAGGTCTCTCAGTTCGTTTTTGTTGTGAGCCAGGTTGAATTCCAGGTTCCAGTTCCAGTCCTTCGTGCGGATGATGTCACCGCCGATTGAGAATTCGAAACCTTCATTGCGCATCTTTCCGATGTTCTTGTAGATGCTGGTCACACCAGTCAGACCGGTTACCGGCACGTTATAGAGGATGTTGTCGGTATTCTTCACGTACCAGTCGAAGGTCATGTGGAGGCGGTTGTCGAAGAACGAAGCGTCGACACCGATACCGGTGGTGAAGGTACGTTCCCAGGTCAGGTCTTTGTTACCGATAACCGAAATCAGGGCACCCGGCTGTTCGTTGTAGCTGGAGGATACGGAGTACAGGTCGTATTGCGGATAGAGGGCACTGGGGCGGTTACCTACCGAACCGTAGGAGATACGGAGCTTCAGGTTGTCCACCCAGTCGGCCTTGAACCAGCTCTCGCGGTTGATGATCCAGCCGGCGCTGACAGAGAAAAGGTTGCCGTACTGGGCATTGGTACCCAGGTTGGAGGCTCCGTCGCGACGGAACATCACTTCGGCCAGGTAGCGGTTGTCGTAGGCATATTTCCAGTTGGTGAAGTACGACTGTACGGCCCATTCGCTGATGCTTCCGCCTACAGATTCTGGAATGGCCGTTACGTCCATCACCTGGAAGCCGGGTACGAAGCCTGTACCGTTTCCGCTGAAGCTCTTGTAGTTGTAGTCCTTGAACTCATAGGAAATGTGTCCGTCAATCGAGTGCTTTCCGAACATCTTGTTGACCAACAGGTTGTGGTTGGTGTAGCGACGGGTTGTTTCGCCACGTCCTTCGTATAGACGACCGGATACACCCATACCACCATTGGAACGGGGGTCGGTATAGCTGTGGCTGGAAGAGCTGATGAGGCGGTAGTTGTTCACCGAGGTAAAGCGCAACCAGTTCGTCAGCTTGATCTCGAAGTCGAAATTACCCATGAACTCATAGTTCCGCGATTCGCCATAGTTGCCATACTGCAGGTCGAGCAGGTAGTTGGTCTGCTGGGCGTTCACCCAACCACTGTAGCGGTGGGGTACCAGCTCGCCGTTCTCATCGTAGGGGCTATCCCAAGGCAGCATGGAGTACATGGAGGTGACGGAATACTGCTGGTCGTAGATATCACGGCGCGAGGCACTCACGGCGGGTTTGATGGTCAGCCAGCTGTAGGGCTTGTAGGAGGCGTTGAAGCGGAAGTTATAACGGGTATAGTCATATCCCTTTACGGCACCTTTTTCATCGTAGTAGCCCAGTGAGAAGTAGGACTGCAGTTTTTCGGAACCGCCAGAGATAGAGATGTTGTAGTCCTGTGTAAAGCCCGTCTTCGTGGCGAGGTCCCACCAGTCGAAGTTGCTGTTGCGCAGATCGGAGTTCCAGCGCGTGAAGGAGATTTCGTTGGCATTCTGGAAAGAAGCGTAATAATCGTAGAGTTCCGCACCGTTCATCACTTCCAGGTTTCCGTTGTTCAGGGTGCTGATACCCATCTTGGCGGAAGCGTTGATACGCATCTTGCCTTCGCGGCCTTTCTTGGTAGTCACCACAATGACACCATTGGCACCTTCCGAACCATAGATGGCGGTAGAGGCGGCATCCTTCAGGATGGTCATACTTTCAATGTCCGAGGGGTTCAGGTCACCGGCGCTGCTACCCACGATAACACCGTCGATGACCCAGAGGGGAGCGGTACCGCCGCTCAATGAGGCCTGTCCGCGGATGACGACTGCACCGCTGGAACCCGGCTGTCCGGAGCCTGGTGCTACATACACGCCCGGTGCCTTGCCGTTCAGCATGTTCTCTACCGAAGGAGTGGTGATGTCTTTCAGCTTGTCACTCTTGATGCTGTTCATGGATCCGGTCAGGCTCTCCTTGCGCTGGGTGGTGTAACCCACAACGATGACTTCGTCCAGTGTCTCTGTGTCTTCCTGCAGCTTGATGGTCTGCTTGCCGGCTGTTGCCTTCAGTTCGATGGTCTTGTAGCCGATGTACGAAACGAGCAAGGAACTGCCTACTGGAGCTTCCAAGGTGTACTCACCGTCGATGTTGGTGATGGTACCGTTCGTCGTGCCTTTTATCAGCACGTTGGCACCGATAATCGGATCGCCGGTCTTGGCATCCACGATGACACCGGTCAGTTTGGCTGTCTGTTGCACGATGGCGGAAGCATCGGACGCAGCAGTTACGGACGGAAGGGCATAGGCGGAGAATGCACTCATGCCAATCATACCTGACAGGAGCAGGTACTTGCCACTACGGGTGGCTGTCTTCTTTATTTCCATAATTTCAGGGTTAGATAAATATAAAATTAATTAATAAAAGGGTAAGTTCCGGTAGAACTTTGTACCTTTCTTTGTTCTCATAGGCAAATATAGGTACATTTTTTAATAAAACAAAAGGTTTTGACATATTTCAGCGGAAAAAATGCAAAATTCTGACTTCTTTCATTAATGAGTGTTTAGGGAGGCGGGGAAGGGGGATGAAAGTTCTACCGGAACTGGGTGTACATACGTCTACAGCCCCTACTTGGAGGCGGTGTCAAAGTACCCCTTCCTCAGGCTGTTCGAGAATTGTTTTTCAGCTTTCCTTTTACCCTGTCATTTCGAACGAAGTGAGAAATCTGAATACATACGCTAACCCATTACAGATGCTTCACTACGTTCAGCAGGACAATAAAAAACTTTGTGACTTTTGTGTCTTGGTTCTGATAGGTGGCCCAAGGTTTTCGTACAGGCTCCCCCGATAAAAAAATGTCCTTCTGAGTCCCCGTCAAATGACGTGTGATGGGGACTCAGAAGGACAAATAGAATGACAGGTTCTATCAGATGGACAGCTCTCTCAATACGTTGACCAGTTCGCGGTCGATGGGCTTGTCGTTCTTGATGGCCTTGGTGAAAGGAACGTAGACAATCTTGTCGTTTTCGATACCAATCATTACGTTGCGCTGGCCTTCCATCAGTGCCTGGATGCTGGCTACGCCCATGCGGCTGGCGATGATACGGTCGTGGGCCGTCGGACGACCGCCACGCTGCAAGTGACCCAGGATGGTGACACGTACATCGTACTGCGGATATTCGTTCTTCACACGTTCGGCATAGTGCATGGCTCCACCTGTGATTTCACTTTCAGCTACCAGTACGATGGAACTGCTCTTCGACTTGCGGAAGCCGTTCTTGATGAATTCTTCCAGCTGGTCCACTTCAGTGTTGAATTCCGGAATGATGGCTGCTTCGGCCCCGGCAGCGATGGCTCCGTTCAGGGCCAGGAAGCCGGCGTCGCGTCCCATCACTTCCACGAAGAACAGACGCTCGTGGGAGGTGGCAGTGTCGCGGATTTTATCGACGGCATCCAGAATGGTGTTCAGGGCTGTATCGTAGCCGATGGTCGTATCGGTACCGTAGAGGTCGTTGTCGATGGTGCCCGGCAGGCCGATGCAAGGAATGTCGTATTCCTGAGCCAACAGGCGTGCGCCGGTCAGCGAACCGTCACCGCCAATGACTACCAAGGCGTCGATGCCTTCCTTCTGCATGGTCTCGTAAGCGATTTTCCGGCCTTCTGGAGTCTTGAATTCCTGACAGCGGGCTGTCTTTAGCAAGGTACCTCCCAGCTGGATGATGTTACTTACGTTTTGCGTTTTGAACTCTTGTATCTCGCCTGTAATCAGACCTTTGTATCCTCGGTAGATACCTTTCACCTTTAATCCGTTGTAAATGGCAGAGCGGGTGACGGCGCGGATGGCTGCGTTCATGCCCGGTGCATCTCCTCCTGAGGTAAGGATACCAATACATTTAATCGTTCCCATATATGCTTTTGTTTATTGATACTTGTCTGCAAATTTATAAAATAAGCAGGAAAACACAATTATTTCTCCCCGAATTTTTTCAGAAGGAGTGGAGTAGCGCCGCTGAAACATCATTGGGACGTTTCCATGTTGCGCAGAATGCGTTCCTTGCAGGCTTCCATCAACCATTTGGGAGTTGAGGTGGCTCCACAGATGCCGATAGAAGAAGGGGCGGTGAGCAGACTCGTGTCGATTTCCTCCGGACCGTCTATCTGGTAGGAGCGGGGATTCACCGAGCGGCATTCACCATAGAGGATTTTCCCGTTCGAGCTCTTGTGCCCGCAGACGAAGAAAATGAGGTCGTGGGCAGCGGCGAACTTCCGAATGTTGGGCATCCGGTTGGCCACCTGGCGGCAAATGGTGTCGTAGTACTCAAAGGTGGCGCCGGGATGTATGTGATCCTGTATATAAGCTACAATCCGTCGGAACTCGTCGAGCGACTTGGTGGTCTGCGAGTAGAGGCGGATGTCCCTGCTGAAATCCAGCCCTTCCGCTTCCTCCAGCCGTTCGATGACGATGGCTTTCCCTTCGGTCTGCCCCACTAAGCCCAACACTTCCGCGTGACCGTTCTTCCCGAAAATGACAATCTGCTTGTCCTGTCCTGCCGGGGTGCTGTCCGCTTCGCGCTTGATGCGCTGTTGCAGCCGGAGCACCACCGGGCAGGTGGCATCAATCAGCGTCAGTTCGTTTGCCTCGGCGATGCGGTATGTCTCGGGCGGTTCGCCGTGAGCCCGCAGCAATACCTTTGCCCTGTGCAGGCGGGCAAACTCCTCGTGGTTGATGGTGATGAGGCCCAGTTGCTTCAACCGCTCGCATTCCTGTCCGTTGTGCACGATGTCGCCCAGGCAATACAACGTTTCGCCTTTAGCCAGCTCCTCTTCAGCCTTCCGGATGGCGGTAGTTACTCCGAAGCAGAATCCGGATCCTTCGTCAATTTCCACTTTCAGCATTTACTACCTTATTATATTGTTCTTTCAGCCATGCCTTCTGTTCGGCGATGGTCAGGTGGCTGTTGTCCAATAACAAAGCGTCGTCTGCCTTCCGCAGCGGACTGACGGCCCGGGTCTGGTCGATGCGGTCGCGCTCTTCCACATTGTGCAGGATGTCGTCGTAAGAGACTTCCTGTCCCTTGCCCGTCAGTTCGTCGTAGCGGCGGCGGGCACGGATGTCGGCCGAAGCCGTGACGAAAATCTTCAGCTCGGCCTGGGGAAACACGGCGGTACCAATGTCACGTCCGTCCATGACAATGCCTTTCTCGGCTCCCATGGCCTGCTGCTGGCGTACCAGCATCTCCCGTACAAACCCCACTGCTGCTACGGGACTGACATGGGAAGACACTTCCAGGGAGCGGATATCGTCTTCCACCGTCTCACCGTTCAGGCAGGTCAGCGGACGATGGCTTTCGGGGTCGAGCCGGAAGGATATACGGATGTCGTCCAGGTGACGGTGCAACTCTTCTTCCATGACCGTTCCGTCCGTCCGGAACCATCCGTGGCGCAGGCAATAGAGGGTGACGGCGCGGTACATGGCACCGGTGTCGATGTAGATGTAGCCTATTTCTTTGGCCAGGTCCTTCGCCATGGTGCTTTTGCCGCACGAAGAGAAGCCGTCGATGGCAATGATAATCTTTTTCATGTCTTGTATCGTTTAGAAATATCAGAGAGTGCCCAAAGATAGGAAAAAAGTTTGGTACGCCGGCGGCTTTCTGCCAGAAAACAAAAAAACTTCATGGGGGCTTATATTTTCCGGGAAAAACGATGGCCGTTTGAAAGATTTGTACTACATTTGCGGTCAGAGAATTCAATAACCAATTAAATTTTATTTATGGAAATCAAAAAATCGCCTAAAGCGGACCTTGAGGGTAAGAAATCCACATGGTTGCTCGTCGGACTGGTACTGACGTTGGCAGTTCATTTTGTTGCATTCGAATGGACCGAACGCGACAAAAAGATTACTACCGATACCGGTATTGTAGAACCGACATTCGAAGAAGAAATGGTTCCTATCACCGAACAGGAAGAACCCAAGCAGGCTCCTCCTCCTCCCGAAGCTCCGAAGGTGGAAGAAGTGCTGCAGATTGCTGAAAACGATGCAAACGTAGAAGAATCTACCATCACCTCTACCGAAGATACCGGTCAGGCTGTGGAAATCAAGTACACTCCGGTGGAAGTGGAAGAAGAAGAACCTGAAGAACAGCAGATTTTCCAGGTGGTAGAAGAAATGCCGGAATATCCGGGCGGTATGGCTGAATGTCTGAAGTTCTTGGGTAAGAACATCAAGTATCCGACCATCGCACAGGAAAACGGCGTGCAGGGACGTGTTATCGTTCAGTTCGTGGTGAACCGTGACGGTTCTATCGTTGACCCCGTTGTAGTACGTGGCGTTGACCCCTATCTGGACAAGGAAGCTCTCCGCGTGATTAAGACCATGCCGAACTGGAAGCCCGGCAAGCAGCGTGGTAAACCCGTACGCGTGAAGTTTACGGTTCCTGTAACATTCAAACTGCAGTAATCTGTTTTTAAGTTATTATTTTCTATCCGTGTGAACCGGAGAAGCAAGACACAAAGGCACAAAGTGATGAATGGTTTCTTTCCATTATGATTCTTTGTTCCTTTGTGTCTTTGTGTTTGTCCGGCCATGACGTAATCACCTCATTTCTTTCTGTTACCAATCGATTCTTGTCTATTATGAAACAATATAGCAGTGAACAACTGATGAAAGGCATTCATGCCTATATCGGATCGTTGGCATATGCACGCGACCCGCAGGGATTGTATGACCCGATTGAATATGTGCTCGACATGGGAGGGAAACGGTTGCGCCCCGTCCTGATGTTGCTGGCCTATAACCTGTACAAGGAGGAGGTGGAGCGGATTTATCCGCAGGCGGCCGCCATTGAGACCTACCATAATTTCACCCTGTTGCACGATGACTTGATGGACAAGGCGGATGTGCGCCGCGGAAGACCTACCGTCCACAAGAAATGGAACGAGAACACGGCTATCCTTTCGGGGGATGCCATGCTCATCCTGTCTTATCGCTTCATGATGGACCATTGTCCGGCCGAGCTGTTGCCGCAGGTGATGGAGGTGTTCGGACAGACGGCTCTCGAAATCTGCGAGGGACAGCAGTGGGACATGGAGTTCGAACAGCGGGAGGAGGTGACGGTGGACGAGTACATCGAGATGATCCGGCTGAAGACATCGGTCCTCTTGGCCGGTTCGCTCCGCATCGGCGCCCTGCTGGGAGGTGCTTCGGACGAAGACGCCGAATGGCTCTACCGCTTTGGTGTGAAGATGGGACTGGCGTTCCAGCTGCAAGATGACTATCTGGACGTGTATGGTGATCCGGCCACCTTCGGCAAGAAGATCGGGGGAGATATCCTTTGCAACAAGAAGACCTACTTGCTCATTACGGCCTTGCAGCGGGCAGGACAGGAAGACCGGCATGAACTGCAACGCTGGCTGTCAGCCACCGATGTCCGGCCGGAGGAGAAGATTGCTGCCGTTACGGCTTTATATAATAAGGTAGGTGTAGCAGACTGCTGTCGGGAACGTATTGATGCCTATTATGAAGAGGGCTTGCAGTGCCTTGACCGGGTATCGGTAGAAGAGACCCTCAAGCAGCCGCTGAAGGACTATGTCTGCCAATTGATGGACCGCCAACTCTGATGTTCTAGCCATGCTGACACTTGTAGATACGCATACACATCTCTATACGGAAGAGTTCGACAACGACCGGGAAGCCGTGGTGGAACGTGCGTTCCGCACCGGCGTGCAGCGGTTGTATATGCCGAACATCGACGATACGACCGTAGAGGCAATGCTGGACTTGTGTGAGGCGCATGAGGGCTGCTATCCGATGATCGGGTTCCACCCTACCTCGGTGGATGCCGCTTGGGCTCCTCGGCTGGCACGGGTGAAGGAGTGGCTGCAGAGCGGACACCGGTTCTATGGCATCGGTGAGGTGGGGATGGATCTCTATTGGGACCGTACCTACCGGCTGGAACAGATGAAGGTGCTCGACGAACAAGTGCAGTGGGCTTTGCAGTTTCGGCTGCCGTTGGTGATTCATTGTCGCGAAGCTTATCCTGAACTGCTGGACGTGCTGGCGCCCTACCGGGGGGAAGCGGAGCTGACGGGCATCTTCCACAGCTTTACGGGCGGCGATGCCGAAACGGTTGAGGCGCTGCTGGGATATGCCGGTTTCATGCTTGGCGTGAACGGAGTGGTGACCTTTAAGAAAAGCACGTTGGGAGAAACCCTCCGCACCGTGCCCTTGGAGCGGATTGTCCTGGAAACAGACTCGCCTTATCTGGCTCCGGTGCCTTATCGCGGCCAGCGTAACGAGAGCAGTTATGTGGTAAAGGTAGCGGAAAAACTGGCCGATGTCTATGGGGTGAGTCAGGAGGTCATCGCTCGTCAGACAACAGCCAATGCTTTAAAAGTCTTCAAAAATGAAGAGATGAGTTTTTAAAGTTTATTAATTTTAGCCGAAAACACGAACTTTTGTAGCGCGAATAATACGTAAGACGAAAAAAAAGAATACATTTGTGACTGAAATCGCTTGCGGTTCGCAAATTTATTTGTAATTTGCACCCGATTTGAGAGAGGTCCCCTTTTAGAGGAGGGACAGACGAAGGAGAGATGCTCGAGTGGTTGAAGAGGCACGCCTGGAAAGCGTGTATACGCCAAAAGCGTATCACGGGTTCGAATCCCGTTCTCTCCGCTGATAGAATAGAAAGAGAACAAAAAACATTTTATAACTATTAATTAATTAATCTTAAAAATTAGACACACAATGAAAAAGTTATTCGCAATTCTTGCAGTGATGGGAGTCCTCTCGTTTGGAACGACTCTGACAGCTATGGCTCAGGATGAATCAGCAGCTCCGGCTACTGAACAAGTGGCAGCAGCAGACAACTCAGCAGCCGTTGTTGCCGAAGAAGGTGGTTTGCACAAAGAGTTGAAAACGAAGTTTATCGAAGGTGATGCCGGCTTTATGTCTTTGCCTGCCATCGCATTGGTACTCGGTTTGGCTTTCTGTATCGAACGTATCATCTATTTGAGCTTGGCTGAAGTGAATGCTAAAAAGTTGATGGGTAAAGTAGAAGCCGCTTTGGAAAAGGGCGACGTTGAAGGTGCCAAGACTATCTGCCGTAACACTCGCGGTCCGGTTGCTTCTATCTGCTACCAGGGTCTGATGAGAATCGACGAAGGTTTGGACGTGGTTGAACGTTCTGTAGTTTCCTATGGTGGTGTACAGGCCGGTTACCTTGAAAAGGGTTGCTCTTGGATTACCCTGTTTATCGCCATGGCTCCGTCTCTGGGATTTATCGGTACCGTTGTCGGTATGGTTATGGCCTTCGATAAGATCCAGCAGGCTGGTGATATCTCTCCGACAGTCGTTGCAGGTGGTATGAAGGTGGCCTTGATCACTACTATCTTCGGTCTGATCGTAGCATTGGTTCTTCAGGTATTCTACAACTACATCTTGTCTAAGATTGAAGCTATCACAAGCCAGATGGAAGATTCTTCTATCACCTTGTTGGATATCATCATGAAATATAACTTGAAATATAAAAAATAATTAGGACATGGCTAAGTTATCATATAAAGCGTCCTACTACGTTTTCTATGTCCTGATTGCATTGACTTTACTTGTATTGGGACTGTTCTTCGGAGTAGGATATACGAATCCGGTAGGCGAATATAACGCCCCCGAGAACACAGAAACCCTGATTTACTTCCTGTACATCATGTTTGGTTTGTGTGTACTCGTAACAGTGTTGGGTGCATTGGCCCAGTTTGGAACATCCTTAAAAGACAATCCGAAAGGTGCCGTTAAATCATTGATTGGTCTGGCTCTGTTCATCGTAGTGCTCATCATCGCTTATGGCATGAGTTCTGACGAACCCCTGCTGATGGCCAGCGGTGAAACGTTCACGGATGCCAGCTTGCTGAAGTTGTCTGACATGATGCTGTATTCCATCTATGGCTTGTTCACCATTGCAGCTCTTGCTACTATCTTGAACTTGACAGGTATCTTTAAGAAATAAACTAAAAGAAAGTAAGTAAAATGGCAAGAAAGAAAAGAACCATGCCGGGAATCAATTCCAGTTCTACGGCGGATATTGCCTTCATGTTGCTTATTTTCTTCCTGACAACAACATCAATGGATACTGACCGTGGTCTCGCGAGACGCTTGCCGCCACCTCCCGAGAACAAGGAGCAGAAAGACGATATTATTGTTAAGGAGCGTAACGTTCTCCAGGTCCGCCTCAACAAGGACGACCAGCTGATGGTGGGCGGAGAATGGTCTGAGATAAGACAACTGAGAGAAAAGGCAAAGGAATTCATTGCCAATCCGAACGATGATGTCAACTTGCCCGAAAAGCACAGCAAGAACATCCCCTTCTTCGGTGACGTGATGATTACTGAAAAGCATGTAATCTCTGTTCAGAATGACGTAGGTACGAGCTATGAAGCATATTTGCAGGTTCAGAACGAACTGGTGGCTGCTTACAATGAATTGCGTCAGGAACTGGCTAAGACCCAGTTCGGCAAGGATTTGGCTGACTGCTCGGAAGACGAGAAGGATGCTATCGCGCAATACTACCCGCAGAAGATTTCTGAAGCAGAACCTAAAAAGTATGGAGGAAAATAATTATGGGAAAATTTAATAAGACGGGTAAGCGCGGCATGCCGGAGTTGAATACTTCTTCATTGCCTGACCTTATCTTTACCATGTTGTTCTTCTTCATGATTGTAACAACCATGCGTGAAGTGACCTTGAAGGTGCAGTTTAAAGTGCCGCAGGCTACGGAACTGGAAAAACTGGAAAAGAAGTCGTTGGTATCGTTCATCTATATCGGTAAGCCGATGCCTGAATTCCAGAAGAAGATGGGTACTTCCGACCGTATTCAGCTGAACGACAAGTTCGCAGAATCTTCTGAAGTACAGGACTACATCTACCAGGAACGTGAAAACATGAAGGAAGAAGACAAGCCGTTCATGACTGTATCACTCAAAGTGGATGCCAAGACCAAGATGGGTATCGTAACGGAAGTGAAGCAGGCGCTGCGCCAGGCTTATGCATTGAAGATTAACTATTCTGCTACTCAGCGCATGTAATAGTTGACTGAATATCTAAAAAAAAGGATGCTTTTCTCTGTGAAAGGCATCCTTTTTTTTGCTGATTACCGGGCATCTGATACCCGGTAGACCACTTGGTGGATAGTGCGACGGATGGCATCGAAGGAGGAATCGATGCTGTCGGCTCCGTCGAACATCAACAGGAGTGGGAAGGGTTGGTCCCCCTTCCGGTAAGGGGGTTGGAGATAGGGAAGTTCGCAGAGCGAAAATCCGCAGCGGCGGTAGAACCCGATGCGACGACGGCTCATCTCATCGACAGGAGGTTCCACTTCGAGGACCAGCAATCCCTTTACTTCCTTCCGGAGTGCTTCCAGAATGCGTTGGCCATAGCCTTGGTTCCGTACTGAGGCGGAGGTGGCCAGATGTTCTACGTAGCTGAAATCGCCCAGTCGCCAGACGGTGACAAATCCCACCGGCTGTTCTTCTTTCTGCCCGTCCGAATCGGTGACCAGCAGGCAGTAGAATTGCTGATGGTGGTCGGTCTGTTCGCGCTGTCCTGCATCGTCGCGCCTTTCCGCTTCGGGGAAAGCACTGTGCAGCAGTGCTTCCACGAAGGGATAGTGGGGATGGGAGGTATGTATGCGTTGTAATCGTACCATGTGTCGTAATTTGATGTGAGGTATAGTCTTCGGTTTATTTTTCCGTATAGAACTGGATGAGCTCTTCCAGTGCCCGCTGGCAGACGGGACAAAAAGCCGGCACTTCATTGTCTCTCATCCGGCAGGCCGTAGCCGGACGGTAGATGCCTTTATTCGAGTAGCCCGCTCCTTCATACACGCCCACTTGTGTATAGGTCTTTGCCGGATCGGTAACGACCGGTGTAGGAACTGCAGTGCCTTCGGGCAGCAGGTCTTTCCATTTGCTGTCGAAGTTCACCAGTGTCGTGATATTCCGTTCCCACGGTTCTACTTCGTACGGATAGAGGGGACTGGGTTCATCCGTATAGGCATATTCATCGGCCAGCCCTCCGAAACTATGTCCAAATTCGTGGACCACCACCGGACGGAACATGGCATGATGGGCTGTTGTCAGCGTATAGGAATTGTAGATGCCGCCGCCACCGTATGTGTCAGTATTGGCCAGGATGATGATGTGCTCATACGGAATCCCGGCCAGCCAGTTGTGGATGCTCTTCACACTGCGGGTCGTCAGGTAGCGGTCGGAGTAGAAGGTGTCGAAATGTGAGCTGACAGCCGTCTGTTTCCATTCGCCGTTGCGCGGAATGCTCACGCCGCTGTCGGCCGATTCGCTGGCCACAGCCACGATGTTGAACTTGTCTTTCATCCGTTTGAAGGGTTCGTGGTCGAAGAGAGCATCACAGGTGCGCTGTGCATCCTGGTAGAACAACTCCATTTCTTGGGCAGTGTAGCCTTCGGCCAGGATAGCCACGTCGATGCACTCACTCTCTTCTCCGCTTTTCAGCAGGTACTTGTGGGGCGTGATGAATTCGTGTCCCTTGTTGTGGATGAGGATGTCCTTCGGATTTACCTCATGGGTCAGTGACGTCGTCACCTTGCGGTGGGCATCGCGCAGTTCGACGGTAACGGTGACTTCCTTCAGCGGGAAGGGGACCAGAAACGTATTCTCGAAACTGCGGCGGGCATGTTGGGCCTCGTCTTCGCCCAGCCATTCCTGGAAAAGACTCGAAAACGAGGTGCGGTAGATGACCTGTGCGGATACCTTGTCACGCACCGTGATTTCACCGTTTCCTTCCAGCGGAAGATCATCCAGGTGGTGGCGGCGACCGGCCCATTGAGGCAGTTGTACCAGTTCGTCCAGGTAGATGGCCTGTTGCGAGGCATCCCCGGTAAACACATAGTCGAGTCTCAGCGTCTTTTCTGTGAAATAGTCGCTGAAGTTCTGGGCCTGCACGGTACCGAACAGGCAGCAGCCCAATACAAGAGTTGTAGCGTGTTTCAACATATACATTTGTTTTTTTAGGTAGACAATAAATCTATTTTAGCGTTAATTTCCTCTGTAAAGTTACAAATTTATGGACAGTACGTTATTATATGAAACAGAAATTGTATCTTTGCGTCACTAACCAAACCAACGTAACCCTATGGGACATCATCAAATCGATAAGTTAGACGAGCAGATTCTGCAACTGATAGCCAACAATGCACGTATCCCGTTCCTGGAAGTGGCCCGGGCCTGCAATGTGTCGGGGGCTGCTATTCACCAACGTATTCAAAAACTGATTAACCTCGGTATCTTGAAGGGGTCCGAGTTTGTCATTGACCCGGAGAAGATCGGTTACGAGACCTGTGCCTATATTGGTCTGTATTTGAAAGATCCGGAGCAGTTTGACACTGTGACGGCAGCTCTCCAGAACATTCCAGAGGTGGTGGAATGCCATTTTACAACCGGCAAATACGATATGTTCATCAAGATCTATGCCAAGAACAACCACCATTTGCTCAGTATCATTCACGATAAGCTCCAGCCACTGGGACTTTCCCGATCGGAAACCCTCATTTCGTTCCGGGAAGCCATCAAGCGCCAGATGCCCATTATCGACCTGGCGGATGACGACGATGCGGAATGACGGGGCAGACGGTTACAGCCGTTCGTAGTCGACAAAGCAATAGGAGTAGAGATGTCTCTCGTCTGTAGGGTGGCATTCTCTGCTTTTTTCTTGCCATATGGCAGGGTCGATGGCGGGAAAGAAGACATCTGCTTCTTTTTCGCTGTCCTCCACTTCCGTGATATAGAGGCGGTCGGCCAGCGGAAAGGCAGTGGCATACAGGCTGGCACCGCCGATGATGAAG
Source organism: Phocaeicola plebeius (assembly GCA_022767125.1). Classification (GTDB taxonomy): domain Bacteria; phylum Bacteroidota; class Bacteroidia; order Bacteroidales; family Bacteroidaceae; genus Phocaeicola; species Phocaeicola plebeius_C. The sequence goes on along the minus strand of JALEPZ010000030.1, from coordinate 476 downwards.
ATTTCTTCCTCGTGGGCGCAGGCCTGCAAGGCCTCTTCCAGCGAGCGGAAGCATTCCGTTCCGGGCCACTGCCGTTCCTGTCGGCTCAGCACGATGTTGCGGCGGTGGGGCAATGCCCCTTTGGGGAGCGACTCGAACGTCTTGCGTCCCATGATAATGGTATGCCCTGTGGTCAGGGCCTTGAATCGTTTCAGGTCGTTGGGCAGCCAATACAGCAGTTCGTTGCCCTTTCCGATGCCGTGATTCCGGTTCACGGCTGCAATCAGTGAAATCATGTCGTTCGTATGAAGGGGTTATACAGATACTTTTCCGGCTATGTGCGGCCATGGGTCATAGCCTTCCAGCTGGAAGTCCTCGTAGCGGAAGTCGAAGAGGTTCTTCACGTCGGGATTGAGGACCATCTTCGGCAAGGGGCGCGGTGAGCGGGTCAGTTGCAGGTCTACCTGTTCCAGGTGGTTAAGGTAGATGTGGGCATC
>JALEPZ010000124.1 GCA_022767125.1 Phocaeicola plebeius | reverse complement strand
CATAGACGTTCGATTGACGCGTATAAGTTCAATCACACTGCAAATGTAATAAAAAAAATCGTACCACAGGGAAGTATCCTGGAACAATTGATGAATCTTGCAGGCTCAGTTCCCGATTCCCGTAGAGGCGACAAAGGAAATATCCGCCACCGTCTCAGCGACATCATCATTCTGATGATACTCGGACGGGCGTGCGGGCATGTCGGACGTGCCGATATAATAGAGTTCGGCAAACACAATCTATGCAAATTCCGGAGAATGGGTTTGCTGAAAAATGGGATACCCTCGGAGGCTACCCTTTGCCGGGTAGAGAACGGCATTGACGATTCAGCCATGGCAGACAGGATGCAGGAGTTTGCCGGGATCTTCCGTAGCGAGCTGCTTAATGCCTGCCGTGACAGGGAGATAATCTGTGTGGACGGCAAGGCAGAGCGTGGCACCGTTCAGGAGAACGGGCGCAATCCTGACATCGTATCTGCATATTCGTACAACACCGGCATTACAATCGCAACCGAGGCATGCCGGGAAAAGAGCAATGAGATAAAGGCAGTCCCTATATTGATCGACAAAATCGCCATATCCGGGAAGATTGTCACCGCCGATGCCATGTCAATGCAGAAGGATATCATCGAAAGAATACGGAAGAAAGGCGGAGATTTCCTGATAGGACTCAAAGCCAATCAACGGTCACTACGTTATGGAGTTGAGGACAGGCTCAAGGAACATGCTCCGTTATATTCATATACCGAAGGCCCGGAGCTCGGACATGTGAGAATCGAGACAAGAACCTACAACATCTATGACGGTCTTGAAATAATAGCCGACAAGGAAAAATGGGGCGGAAACATGACAATCATCGAATATAAGTCGTCCACAATCAAAAAGTCCACAGGCATGTGTACTTCCGAAAAACGGCTGTACGTCAGCAGCCTGCCTACGGATACGCCAAGGCCGGGCGCAATAGTGCGCAACCATTGGTCCATAGAAAGCATGCACTGGCAGCTCGATGTCAATCTTTTACAAGACAAGGTGAAACGTAAATCGGCAAAAGCCGCCCGCAACCTTGACACCATTCAAAGGATAGTCTGCACCGTATTTTCCGCATGGAAAGGACGGCGCAGAAAGAAGGCCGACAAGAAAAAAGGCTTTGCCGAACTGATGAGACATATCTCGAAGAGCTTTACCCTATTGATACGATTTTTAGTCCAAAAATGAAAAAAGTTTGATTTTAAGAAAATGGTAACTGTCTGAAATACAGCCAAATAAAATTCACCAATTCGCACTGAATCGTGTAAGGGAGCTTTTGTCATCTTTTTCTCCTTAAATGACAGAGCCGTGGCAAAATTCATCAATTGTTCCAGGATACTTCCCTGTGGTACGATTTATTTTAGGTGAGTTCTAAAAATTAACATTTGTGAGTGGAAGCCGTACCTTCTGAATCAGTTCAGTTGGTTTCAGTGCCTCAAAGGGCATCGTTGGCTCGCGAAAGTGTTCGTTTATCCACTCATTTGACTTGATTATTTGACGT
>JALEPZ010000108.1 GCA_022767125.1 Phocaeicola plebeius | reverse complement strand
GGAGGGGAACTCGCAGGTGGCAGCGTTCACGCCGCTGGTGAAGGTGAGTTTCACGATGTTGAGTTTGTCTTTGAGCAGGTCATAGACAATTTTAATCATGCCTTCCACGGTCATGGTTTCTTTTGTCACCACGAGGCGGCAGTCGGGATAGGCGGTGGCAAGTTCCGTTTTGAACGCCACACCTTTCATCGTGTTCTGCGGGTGGCCGTTCTTGATGCCTTGCTTCTCGTACACGTCGAGGATGGCGGGCAGCAACGGGTCATCTTCGCGGAGCACAAGGGCATGGTCGAAATTCTTCAACACGTCCCAAGCCACTTTCTGTATCTCGTTGCACGGATAGACCATGTTCACGCCGGTGTTCACGTTGTCTTCAACTTCGATGGTCAGCACACCTGTATGTCCGTGAAGGTATTGTGCTTCACCCTGGAATCCGTAGAATCTGTGTGCATACTGTAAATCTAATGTAGTAATACTTCTCATGGCATTTCATTTTTAATGGTTAGTTACTTTGTTGTTAGTTTTAAGATGAAACAAATATACGCATTTCTTTTGATACAATCAACAGACAATTCCAATGAGAAAATAGACGAAATCTATTTATTCTTCGCCTGAAGGTAGTCAAGGATGGTGTTTTTTTGGAAAGGCTGTTCCTGCTTTCGCTTCTTTGTTGTATATTTGTTCCCAGTTGAAGGAGAATAAGGATTCGATTATGACATTACAACAACTGGAATACATTGTGGCGGTCTATCGCATGCGTCATTTCGCCAAGGCTGCCGAACAGTGTGGGGTGACACAGCCTACGCTGAGTGCCATGATTCAGAAGCTGGAGGCAGAACTGGGGCTGAGGCTCTTTGAACGCTCTTCCCAGCAGGTGGTACCTACTGCAGTGGGACGGAAAGTGGTGGAGCAGGCGGTAGAGGTGCTGGCAGGAGCAGCCCGGATAAAGGAGCTGGTGGAAGAAGAGAAGCATTCGCTGGCAGGCACCTTCCGTCTGGGCGTGTTGCCCACCATCGCCCCTTACCTGCTGCCCCGTTTCTTCCCGCGTCTGCGCAGGGAGCATCCGGAGACCGACATACGGGTGGTGGAGCTGAAGACGAAGGGTATCTGTCAGGCACTGCATGAGGGCACGATCGATGCGGCCGTATTGGTGAATGTGCCCGACTTGGAAGAGTTCGAGCAGACTCCGTTGTACTACGAGCAGTTCGTGGTGTATGTGTCTCACGATGATTCCTTGTTCAGCCATCGTTCCATCCGCACGGCAGACTTGGACGGAGAGATGCTATGGCTGCTCGATGAGGGGCATTGCTTCCGCGACCAGCTGGTGAAGTTCTGTAACCTCAAGTCGGCGCGGGAGGCACAGGAGGCTTATACGCTGGGCAGCATTGAGACATTCATGCGCATGGTGGAAGGCGGACAGGGGGTCACCTTCATTCCTGAGCTGGCATTGGAGCAGCTCACCGACCAGCAGAAGGCATTGGTGCGTCCTTTTGCCTTGCCTATTCCTACACGGCAGATTGTGCTGCTGACCGCCCGTGACTTTGTCCGTCATTCCTTGCGCGACCTGCTGGTGGAATCGATTGTCCGCTGTGTGCCGCCCCGCATGCTGAAACTGAACAATACCGAACAGCGCGTGTGATTTTTTTCGGCTCATTGCATATACGTTATTCTGAAAATACCTATTTTTGTTCTTGTCTTGTCGCGGCAGGACTTAACGGGATGACTAACCTAAATAATAAATAGTGTATATGTTTGAGAAGATGGTCCAGCTTTCCATCCGGAAGAAGCTCTTCGTCGCGCTGACGACATTGTTTCTGCTGGCGGGTGGAATCTATTCGATGCTGACATTGCCCATAGATGCAGTGCCGGACATCACTAACAACCAGGTGCAGATTGTCACGGTGTCGCCTACGCTGGCCCCGCAGGAAGTGGAACAGCTGATCACGATGCCGATTGAGATTGCCATGAGCAACATCATGAACGTGGAGGAAATCCGTTCGGTGTCGCGTTTCGGACTCTCGCTGGTCACCGTGGTGTTTAAGGAGAGTGTGCCTACCCTACAGGCCCGGCAGCTGATCAACGAGCAAATCCAGACGGTGGCCGGGGACATCCCTCCCGAACTGGGGACGCCGGAAATGATGCCGATTACTACCGGACTGGGGGAAATCTACCAGTACGTGCTACGGGTGGACGAACGATATCGGGGACAGTACGATGCCATGGATCTACGGACAATTCAGGACTGGATTGTGAAGCGGCAGCTGTCCGGCATTCCAGGCATCGTGGAGATTAACAGTTTCGGCGGTTACCTGAAGCAGTACGAGATAGCCATCGACCCCGACGTGATTTCCGCCCTCCAGATTACCCTGGCGGATGTTTTCGATGCCCTCTCCAAGAACAATCAGAACACGGGGGGCAGCTATATTGAAAAGGCCAATCGGGCCTATTATATCCGTTCGGAAGGCATGATTTCGTCCCTTAAAGATGTGGAGCGTATCGTGGTGACCAACCGCGGCGGAATGCCAGTCCATGTCAGTGATATCGCCCGTGTCAGCTTCGGTGCCCCGAAACGTTTCGGAGCCATGACGATAGACGGCGAGGGCGAATGTGTCGGCGGAATTGCCATGATGCTCAAGGGGGCCAATGCCAACGTGGTGACGCAGGTGCTCGAGGAGCGGGTGGCGAAAGTGCAGAAGATGCTGCCCGAGGGCATTACCATCGAGCCCTACCTGAACCGCTCGGAGCTGGTCAACCGCAATATTTCCACCGTGGTTTATAATCTGATAGAAGGAGCCGTCATTGTCTTCCTCGTGCTGATGGTCTTCCTGGGCAATGTCCGTGCCGGCATCATTGTCGCTTCGGTCATTCCCTTGGCCATGCTGTTCGGATTTATCCTGATGCGGGTCTTCGGGGTGTCGGCCAACTTGATGAGCTTGGGAGCCATTGATTTCGGGATTGTGGTCGATGGTTCCATTGTCCTGCTCGAAGGCATCCTGGCCCACCTCTCTACGCGCCGGTTGTCGGGGCGTACCCTGACGGCGGAGGAGATGAATGCCGAGGTGGAGCAGGGAGCAGCCCGCGTGGTGAAGAGTTCCACGTTTGCCGTCCTCATCATCCTGATTGTATTCTTCCCCATCCTGACGCTGACTGGCATCGAGGGAAAGTATTTCACGCCGATGGCCAAGACCTTGGTGTTCTGTATTATCGGTGCCTTGTTGCTCTCGCTGACCTATGTACCCATGATGGCTTCCGTATTTCTGAAACGGACCATCTCCCTACATCCTACCCTGGCCGACCGTTTCTTCACTTCGGTAGGGAGAATATATAATAAGATATTGCATGCGTGTATGCGTCGGGTGTTGCCGACCTTGGGAGGGGCCTTTGCCCTGCTGGCGGTTTCGCTGTGGCTGTTTACCCGTTTGGGAGCAGAGTTTATCCCGACCCTCGACGAGGGCGACTTTGCCATGCAGATGACTCTTCCTGCCGGCAGCTCGTTGAGCCGCAGCATCAAGGTGTCGGTCGAGGCGGAGCGGGTGCTGAAGGAGAAGTTTCCTGAAATCCGTCATGTGGTGGCGAAAATCGGTACGGCTGAGGTACCCACCGACCCGATGTCGGTGGAAGATGCCGACGTGATGATTGTGATGAAGCCGTTCAAAGAGTGGACTTCGGCCTCCAGCCGGGCGGAGATGGTGGAGAAGATGAAGGCGGCCCTGGAGGAGGTGGAAGGGGCAGAATTCAACTTCAGCCAGCCCATCCAGTTGCGCTTCAACGAACTGATGACGGGGGCGAAGGCCGACATTGCCGTCAAGTTGTACGGCGAGGACATGGAGGAACTCTATGCCCGGGCCACGGAAGCGGCCACGTATGTGGAGCAGGTGCCGGGGGCAGCCGATGTGATTGTGGAACAGGCCATGGGACTGCCACAACTGGTGGTGAGCTACGACCGTACCAAGATTGCCCGTTACGGCATCGACATCCAGGCCCTCAACGACATTGTCCGCACGGCCTATGCCGGTGAGACGGCGGGTGTGGTTTTTGAGAATGAACGCCGCTTCGACCTTGTGGTGCGCCTCGATTCGGAGAAGGTGAGTGACCTCGACCTGAACCGTCTCTATGTGCGCACTTCCAGCGGGGTACAGGTGCCGGTCAGTGAGGTGGCCACTATCAGCTTGGTCAATGGTCCATTGCAAATCAACCGCGACGCGACCAAGCGCCGCATTGTCATTGGGGTGAACGTGCGCGATGCCGATATCCAGCAGGTGGTGGCGCAAATCAGCGAGACCCTCGACAAGCACATCCGGCTGAAGCCAGGCTACTATTTTGAGTACGGTGGTCAGTTCGAGAACCTGCAGAATGCTATCCGCACGCTGATGGTGGTGATTCCCATTGCCCTGCTGCTGATTTTGCTCTTGCTGTTCTTCGCGTTTCGGAGTGTGATCTATTCCCTGGTGGTCTTCTCCACGGTCCCCCTTTCGCTCATCGGAGGCGTCGTGGCCCTTTGGCTGCGTGGCCTGCCCTTCAGCATTTCGGCCGGTGTCGGCTTCATCGCCCTGTTTGGTGTGGCGGTGCTCAACGGTATTCTAATGATTAACCATTTCAACGACTTGCGTCAGGCAAGCACTTATACTATGTGTACAGACAGAATCATCTTCCAGGGATGCCGCCACCTGCTCCGGCCGGTCTTCCTTACGGGATTGGTGGCTTCGCTCGGCTTCGTGCCGATGGCAGTGGCCCAGTCCGCTGGAGCAGAAGTTCAGCGTCCGTTGGCAACGGTGGTTATTGGTGGTCTGATTGTGTCCACCTTACTCACGTTGATTGTCATTCCTGCCTTTTACCGGGTGGTGAATATCGTACCGGTGATGTGGCGGAAATATGTCTTTCTGGCTGCGGTTCTCGTCGGAATTTCTGCCTGTTCGAGTTCACCGAAACCGGAAGGCGTGACGCAGGCAGTGCCGCCACAGGTGGAAGCCCCGGCAGCGGTGGTTGCGGACAGTGCGGCGGTAGACGGAGTGACCGCTGCGACGAACGTGGCGAACCGTCCGACCTTCAACGGGGTGATGAAGGCATCGCCCCAGCAGGAAGCGACGATCTCCCTGACTCTCGGCGGAAAAGTGCATACCCTTTCCGTCATGCCCGGTCAGGAGGTGAAGCGAGGACAGGTGCTGGCTACGATTGACAATCCCGAATATGTGGCCTTGCAGGAAACGTATCTCGATGCGGCGGCTCAGCTGGAGTTCCTGGAACAGGAATATGCCCGTCAGCAGACGCTGGGCCAAAGCAGCGCAACTGCCCAGAAGACGGTGCAGCAGGCCAAGGCCGACTATCTCTCCATGAAGGCCCGCTGTTCGGCTGCGGAGGCCCGGCTCACGGCGCTGGGGGTTTCTCCCCAGACCTTGCAGACACAGGGCATCAGTCCGTACTTGCCGGTGGTGGCCCCCATCAGCGGTTATGTGACCCGCCTTACGGCCAATCTTGGTAAGTATCTGGAAGCTGGAGAACCACTGTGCGACCTGATCAACAAGTCTCAGCTTCTGTTGCAGCTCACGGTGTATGAGAAGGATCTCGCCCTGATGCGTATCGGTGCACCGGTGGAGTTCCGGGTCAACGGCATGGACAAGCAGACCTTCGCAGCCACCTTGGTGGCCGTTGACCAGTCGATTGATGCAACCGATTATTCCATCAAGGTCTATGCCCGTGTGAAGGAGGCTATTCCCGACTTCCGTCCGGGGATGTACGTGCGGGCTCGCATGAAGTGAGGTAATGGACAAACTGACGAAGGAGCAACGCCACCGGTGTATGGCGGCCATTCGGGGCAAAGGTACCCGTCCTGAACTGCTGGTGCGGAAGTTCCTGTTCAGCAGGGGATTCCGTTACCGGCTGAACCATCCCCGTCTGCCCGGTCATCCCGACATCGTGTTGAGGAAATACCGTACGGCCATCTTTGTCAACGGCTGTTTTTGGCACGGCCATGAAGGCTGTCGTTACTTCCGTTTGCCGCAGACCCACGTGGAGTTCTGGGAGCGGAAGATAACTCGGAACCAAGAGCGCGACAGGCGGGTACAGCAGGAACTGGCCCGTATGGGCTGGCACTGCATCACAGTGTGGGAGTGCCAGCTCAAGCCTCCCGTGCTTGAACAGACGCTGGAGTCCTTGGCCTACACACTCCATTGCATCTACCTGCAGGACCGTCAGGTCAGGCCTTACCCTCCGGCCGAAGAAGACACTTTGCAGGCGGCCGAACCGTGAAAATACTCGCCAGTCGTTTTTGGAGGCTCTCTCCGACCGGTCGTTCCGCCGCCGGCCGTTCTTGCCGGACATTTCTATCCAGACTTTTCCAAGCGTGGCGTATCGGTACTTTCTTCTGTATTTTATGATTATTCAAGTTGGTGGTTTCAAAAAATATCCCTATCTTTGCACCCGCAAAAATTAGTCAGGCAACACTTGCCAGCTTGCTGTTATAGCTCAGCGGTAGAGCACTTCCTTGGTAAGGAAGAGGTCCCGGGTTCAAGTCCCGGTAACAGCTCTTGATTCCCCAAGACCCTCACAACCAGTATCGGTATATCCGGTGTCATCATGTCCCAGAGCCTTTACTAGAACACTTCCACCGTTTTCGCTGTGATAGAAGCAGTGGCGGAAAAATCCGTTACTAAGGCGAGCCCCGGCGTATCAATACCCAACCGAAAGGTCTCCGACAACTGTAACGGTTTTTCCGCCACGGCTTCTTGTTTCTGTCAGATCATTGTTTCGTAAGCTCTATGACCCGAGAACTCATCTGCTTTCCGGTAAATACGTCTAATCCTACCTTCATCAAGTACTCGCCACTGACCACTTTACCATCGAGCTGCAGCTCCGATAGTGAGCCAGGCATCAGGTTGATTTCCGTGATTTTATATCTTGCCTTTGCCTCCAGTCCCTGCAGGCATACACGATGCACCGTCTCCGAAAAGCGGGGGTGTATGTCGTAAGCGAACATGACTGCAGAGGACCGGTCCTTTGACACATAGTTCACGGCCATATGGTTGGTCTCGTAAGGCGATACCAGCCGGTACAGGTCTCCGTCCATGATGGCAGGATTGAGCCGCCTCCAATTGCTGATGGCCTTTCTGCAATATTCCAGCTCCTTATCCGACATTTCCTTGAGGCCTATGTCGAAACCCAGCTTGCACATAGATGCCACATCGGTCCGGAACTTTATGGACGAATCCTTGTTCCATGAAGTGACATGGGCACACATGGCTTTTGCAGGGAAGAATTGTGAGAAGCCCCATTGGATGAAGATTCGCTCTACAGGGTCGGTATTGTCTGAACACCAGAACTCGGTGAAGTGTTTCATGGCTTCATAGTCACACCGTCCACCGCCGCCGGAGCACAGCATCATCGGGATATCGGGGTATTTCTCTGCGACCCGTTTCATGACGTTCATCACTCCTCTGGCATGATCAATGTAGAGATTCCCCTGCTGTGCCTTTTCATAAGGAGAATAGATGTTTGTGATGGGCGAGTTGCAGTCCCATTTGAAAAATGCCACTTCGGGATTTTCAGTCATGATGTCCTCTACCACCTTGAATACATAATCCTGCACTTTGGGGTTGGCCAGATCCAGCACAAGCTGGTTACGATAGTAATAGGTCTCTCGGTTAGGCAGGGTAATGACCCAGTCGGGATGCTTCTTGAACAGCTCGGATTTCGGATTGATCATTTCCGGCTCAATCCATATGCCGAACTGGACGCCCGCCTGTTCTGCGGCTTTCACCAGCCCGGGGATGCCGTTGGGCAATTTTGAGCGGTTCACGCCCCAATCTCCCAGTCCTGCCTTATCGCTGTTGCGGGCATTTTCGTCGTTGCCAAACCATCCGTCGTCGAGTAGGAACAGGTCAACACCTAGTCCTTTTGCCTCTCTCATGCATTCTGCCAGCTTCGCCTCGTCGAAGTCGAAATAGGTATTCTCCCAGTTGTTCAGCAAGGTGACACGGCGTCCCATGCCGTCCTTGATCTGGTACCGGCGGGCCCAGTCATGGAAATCGCGAGAAGCCTGACTCCTGCCCGAAAGCGAGAGCGTAAAGATGAATTCTGGCGTGACAAATTCCGTATTCGCAGCCAGCAGGTAGTCGGAAGCTGCAGGATTGATTCCCGGAAGGACACAAAGCAGGTTATTGTTATCCACCTCCAGCGTATATCTCCAGTTGCCCGTCCAGGCGATGGTTCCCATCAGTACGGTGCCCTGTTGCTCGTGGACAGGCTGGTTGATGCCGACCTCAAAGAGCGGCTGGCAGAACATATTGGACCGGGAGCCGAGTTTGGTGTCCACTACCTTCTTGCCGAATCCCAATTCGAGGGTCTTTTCCCGCATCTCTTCTGCCCAGTCGCTATGAAATTCTGTGAGATAGTACTTGGGAGCATCCAGATAGAGCATGGTGGAGTTGAAGGAGGTCAAACGTACGGCTTCCTTTTCGTTATGAGAAATGACAGACCATGTCTTGATGATGTTTTCCTTGCTGTAGGCTACATAGTGCAAATCTACTTTCACGGGATACCGGTCGTCGGCGAGACGGATGATGGTCTCTTCGCCACCTTCCACAGGACGCTTGTCAATGCCCTGGAAATACAGGTAAGTGGAACGGTTTCCGTCGGCATGGACAATGCCCAATGCCGGCTCAAAATAATCTTCGTTACCTGAGCAGGAATACACTTCACGCTGACGTTTTTCCAGTGTCCCATTGTCCGACTTGCAGACCGGCCGGCCTATCCATGCCATGTCTGTCGTGTCGGTCAGGTGTTCTCCGAAATAGATCTGGTACAGCCTGTTGTCGTCGGCCACTTCCATGATAAGGTCCAGTCTGTCTGTGGATATGCGCAGGATCTGCTGCCGCGATGCAGCCGAAGAAAGACAGATACAGGCCATCGATATGAGAATCGATACGATATATTTTCTTTTCATATTCAGGGGCGTTAACATGTTAATAATTAGGGTTCTGGTCCATCTCGCCGTTTTCTGTTCTCATGTCGTCATTCTGGTTCAGCTCCGTCTGGGGAATCGGGAACAGCATGTTGCTTTCTACGAATGTTCCTGCAGCGACAGAGCGGGCCGTCCATTTGTTGCGGGCACTTACCAGCTCCTTCCACGTACCGGTACGTATCAGGTCAAAACGACGCCAGTTTTCGGCAAACAGCTCTCTCATCCGCTCGTCAAGCATCTCGGTGCGGAAGTTGTCCTTGGACATGGGTGTCCAGTCCGCTACATGGGCTCTTTGGCGGACGCTATTGACATAGTGCAAGGCGGCAGGCTGATCGCCGGTCTCGTTCAGACATTCGGCGTAGGAGAGGAGGACATCGGCATAGCGGATGACCGGAATGTCCTTTCCTGACAGCCACATATTGTTGATGTTGAGGCCTGCGTTGGCATCCGTACGGGGATCCTCGTATTTCTTGATGTGAGGAAGCAGTTCGTCGTAGTCATCACCAAGTCCTTCCCATACGAGCGTCGAGAGGTCTGGGGTCACACCGTTGTAAGAGAAGTCCGTGCGCAGCGAGGCATCATAGCGTACGTCACCGTCTTCCCACAGTCCGCCTTCTGACTTGGCCGAATAGGCATACTGGGTGGGAACAGCCTTGTCATAGCCGGCAAAACTGCATGCATCCGAAAACCAGTTCTGCGCCGCACGACTGCCTATCTGGAACTGCACCTGGTTGGCATATCCACGTGCGGGTGAGAAGGTATGGGCAAAGATCACTTCGTCAGCCGCACTCTTTGTGTAGTCATAAAGGTCGGCAAAGTTGTCCATCAGCCGATAGTGTCCTCCATCGATGACCTGTTTGTAGGCCTCGGCGGCTTTCTGGAAATTCCGAAGGCCGGTGCTTTCCGGAGCACTCATATATGCCTTGCCCAACATGGCATATCCGGCCCATTTGTTGGCTCGGCCCACATCATTGGTCTCAGGAGCTTTTGTGGCACGGGTGAAGTCGTCCAAAATGAACTGCCATACTTCTTTTTCACTCTTTCTTGAATAATCCTCGTTTCCATCCAGGACCGGGATTCTTCCCCAGAACATAGTGCACTGATAGTTGAGGATACCACGGATGAAGGACAGTTCAGCCAGCAGCTGCTCTTTGATACTGCCCGGTTGTGCGTCTTCTTCCATGAGAGGCTTGATAAACTTGGACGTTTCTGCAATGACTCTCATACGGTTTTCCCACAGGGACTTTACTTTTTCGTTTTCAGCATTCAGATAACCGCAGTTCCAGTCCCAGGCAGCAGAAGTGGCTGTGCCTTCCCTCAGTGCGTTGAGCGCACCGGCCTGTATTTCGTCGGTACCGATCAGTGTCAGCCAGCAGTTTTCGTCACGGTAGTTCTCCTTCCAATTGGAGTAGATGGTCTTCACGCTGGTCTCTACCATTTCTACATCGGATACTACCTGCTCTTGTGTCAATGCTGTCTCATTCGTCTGGTCGAGAAAGTCTGAACAGCTGGTAAGGCTTACTGTTAATCCTATCATCAATGATGCAAAGGATTTTACTGTGTATGAATTATTTATAGTCATAATGATGTTCTGTTAAAGGTTTATTATTAGAAGCTTACATTCAAGCCGAGTGTATATGAACGGCATGGAGGATAACCGTAGTCTCCCGTTTCCGGATCGAATCCCTTGTATTGAGTGATACAGAAGAGGTTGTTGGCTGTGGCATACAGGCGTAACGAACCGAGGTGCAGGGGGCTCAAGAGTTTGCTGGAGAAGTTGTACGACAAAGACAGTGTTGACAAGCGGAGATAATCGGCCTTTTGCACGGCAAAGTCACAGTCATAGACACTCCATCCATTATAACTTGACGTATTCGTCACACGGCGGGGGAATGCGCCATTTGTGTTAGTGGAAGAGTAGGCGTCCAGCAAGTCGGTGCTTGCCTGTGAAAGTCCTACACTGCTGATAAGGTCCTCATAATAAGGAGAAATCTTCTTTGCTCCGAGTGAATAGGTAAACACAGCATTCAGTCTGAATCCTTTGTAGGAGAAGTCTGTGTTGAGACCGCCATAGACTTTCGGATCGGTCTTTCCTACCACCACTCTGTCTTGTTCGCTGATTTTCTTGTCGTCGTTCTGGTCAATCATGAACAGGTCGCCAATGCCGACTGTATGTCCATTCTGGTTGATACCTTCCCACTGGCTGCGGTTGGCCTCGGTAGCGATGCCGCCACATTGCAGTGTATAGAGGGTGTGGAGGCTCTTGTCGAGGAAGATGTTGCCCTCACGGCTGGTCCCGTTCAGGATTTCCTTTACATCACCATACAGCTTTGTCACTTTGTTTTTGTCGTGCGAGACATTGAATCCCATGTTCCAAGAGAAGTCTTTGGTGGTTACGAGCGACGCCTGCACACTTGCCTCAATACCGTTGTTGGTCACCTGTCCGATGTTTTCCCAAGTGGTTGAATATCCGCTGGTACTGGGCAGTGAGTGCTGCATGAGAAGGTCGTCATTGACGATATGGAAGAAATCGAGGCTAAAGCTCAGTCGGTTCAGTACGGAGAAGTCCACCCCTACGTTCCATTGTTTCTGCTTCTCCCATGTCAAGTTCTTCGTACCCCGGTTGGTGCTGCCGCTGATACCGGCTACGCCTACCGTCGAACCTGCCACTGTGGTACGGTTGGCTGTCTGATAATACCATGTGTTGTAGGCATAGTTTTCGATGTCCTGGTTGCCGACTATACCGAATCCTACACGCAGTTTCAGTCTGTCCAGCCAGTCGGCCTTGTCCATGAATTTCTCCTGACGAATATCCCATGCCAAAGAGAAGGAAGGAAGAAGTCCCCATTGGTTGCCGCTGGCAAACTTGCTCGAACCGTCGTAACGCGCCGTAGCTGTGATATAGTACTTGTTTGCATAAACATAGTTGCCACGCACCAGGTAAGACAGGAGTGTCTGTGTGTAGAAGTCGGAGTCGATTTCTGTACTCTCGAATTTGCTGGCTCCTCCCAGATCCTTGTATCCGAGTTCGTCGCTGGCAAAACGCATACCCTGTGCCTTGGTGTAGTCGCCGATGGTCTTTGTGGCCGATGTACCAATCAGGGCATTGAGATGGTGCACCTGGTTCCAGGTGTGGTCGAAGGTAATAGTGTTGTCCCACTGCCAGTTGTTTCTGCTCCAACGCTCTTGCTTGGCACGGGCATCTCCCCTTGTGGGTGTCTGTGGCTCGTTGCGCACTGATGTGGGAGAGTTGCTGGGCAGATATTCAAACCATTTCTGGTTGCTCAGGTCAACCGCCAGGGTAGAACGGAAGTTAAGTCCTTCCATAAACTTGATGTTCAAGTAGTTGGTGCTGGTAATGTGGCTACGCATACGCTGGTATTGCACATCCTTCATGGTGAAGGGGTTGAACTCGTTGTTATAGTTCGAGCTCATGGCCTGATAGTACCAGTACTGGTGGTTGGCATCATAAGCTGTTGCAGGATCCTGATAGGGAGCATAGTCGAGCAGAGGATTGGCAGCGAGCGACTTGGTGAAAACCGTGTTGTCGTTCATGTCATCGGATTGGTAGGATACGTAAGTGCTGGTACCGACCTTCAGCCAGCTATTGATTTCCGTGTCTGCGTTGATACGGCCGTTGTACTTGCTTTGCGACGAGTTGCCGAGAATGCCGTTTACACCGCTGTAATTTAAAGAGAGATAGACATTGTTCTTTTCTGCTCCCTTGGCAAAGCTGACAGTGTGGTTATGCTGTACGCCGGTTCTGAGATTCTGGTCAAGCCAGTTGTATGATTTCCCCGACCGGTACGTATTCAATTCTTCCTCACTGAAGGCCAGATTGGTTCCTAACAGGGTGTTGTCGATGTAGGCCTGTCGGTTGGCATCGGGATTGCTCATCATGTACCCGTTGGCAAAGGCCTCCACACGGAGATGGCCCAGCTGCTGCGCATTCATGGTTGACGGACGGCTACATACACTGGTCAGGCTCACCCAACCGTCATACGTCACATAGCCTTCCCCTTTCTTGGCCTTCTTTGTCGTTATCAGCACTACACCGTTGGCGCCACGGCTGCCATAGAGGGCAGTCGCAGAAGCATCCTTCAGCACCTGGATGTTCTCCACGTCGTTGGGATTGATGGAACTGAATCCGCCAAAGTCGTTGGTCATAACCTGGCCATCTACTACATAGATTGGCTCGCTGCCCGAGTTGATGGTGTTGATTCCTCGCACCTTGATGCTGGAATCGTCGGCGGGATTCGCATTCGTATTGATGCTGACTCCGGCCATACGACCTTGCAGGGCCTCGTTGACACTGGTTACCGGACGCTCGGAAAGAGCCTTCGAGTCAATCATCGCTACCGACCCGGTAAGGTCGCTCTTCCTCATGACCGTACCGACAATCACCACTTCATCCATGACCTGTCCTTCCTCAGAGAGATAAACTTTCATACCATCGACAGCTTTTGCAATTTCTTCCTTTAGGCCGACATAGGAAAACTTCAACTCACTGCCGTTGGGGACTGTAAGGGTAAACTTACCGTCGAGATCGGTAATGGTACCGTTACTCTCATTACCTACTTCACGAACGGTGGCGCCAATAATGGTTTCGCCGTCACTTTTCGAATACACAGTACCTGTAATCTGCCGGGTCTGTGCCATGGCTGTCGTTATTACCAGAAGTAACAACAGCGTACTCAAGAACTGTTTGATTTTCATTGTTACGTTTAATTAGATTAATGTTAATGATAAACTTCTCTTCATGCAATCCTGAAAACAATCTTTCTACCTTTCAAAAACTAAGACCTAAAGTTAACTGACGGAATCCTTTCACAATCTATCGCATAACCAAGCTTGTTTCGAACGATGACGCAAAGTTAGGCTACAAAGGAACCACCTGACCGCCGAATTAGACTTTGAGTAGCTTTCTGTTATGGATTTATGTAGATATCTAATTGTGCTTCAGTTTGTTCTTGCTTCATTTGATGAGCGGGAAAGTAGTTCCCGATTACAATAAAAATGATGGGAGAAACCTAAAAATATCGAGAGAGGACTTGGCTGTTTGACGAATTTGTACTACCTTTACGCATGGATATTCATAGCTATGGCAAGGTGACATTTCCCTATGCTATGAGACCTTAATAAATGCTATAAGAAAACTCATTATGAATCCAAGAATACCTGTTTATCAACTGACGACAAAATGCATTGTTTATCTTGCATGGCTCATCGTTGCGTCGTGCTCTCATTCGAGGGAAAGCTGCTATGAAGAGCTCGACAAAGCCGTGGCTGAGAGGGAACAATATATGCAAAAGAAAGAGGCCAATATTGCTAACCTGCAGCATCAGATTACCCCCAATATCAGTTTAGAGGCAAAATATCATATCTGCAACAGAATATTCGAAGAATACCTGGCCTATAAGGCTGATTCCGCACAGAAATTCCTAAACATTACATCGGACATCGCAAGACGCATCGGCAACAAGGAGTATATCAACGACACGGAAATCAAGCAATCGGCCTTGCTTTCTACATCGGGGGTCTTCGACAAAGCCGAAGCCATCTTGAAGAGGTTGGACAAAAGTACGTTTACCAACGACAATTATAGGAACTATTACGAAAGCTACCGCTGGCTGTACATTACATGGAATGCGTACTTGCGCGTGGAGGAAAATCTGGCTGAATATCAAGACAAGGTCATAGCCTACAATGATTCGATGCTGACCGTTGTGCCCCAGACGGACGTGGATTATCACTATTGGCTGGGAGAGCACTATTGGAACACCAAGGAATATGCAAAGGCCGAAGAACAATACCGAATCGGCATCAGCAAGATGTCGCCTCTTTCACGAAGGTATGCAAGCATCACCTGCTCCATGGCTTTCGCCTGCCACGAGCAGAACAAGATGGAGGAGTTTGAGAAATACATGATTCTGTCAGCCATCGCCGACCAGAAAATCCCGCTGAAAGAGAACCTCGCCATGCAGGAATTGGCAGAATATCTTGCACAGAAAAATGAAATAGTCCGGGCCAACAGGTATCTGCTCTGTTCGTTGGAAGATGCCATTTTCTACAACAACCGACTGAGACTGACACAGATTGCCAGAAAGTTCCCCGGCGTTGTCGTGAAATACCAGACTCATGAGGATAATATTCAGCAGATGCAGACGCTGATCATCACCATTGTGTGCCTGCTTACCGTTCTGCTGTTCGCCTTTGCATGGTATATCCTGCGCTACAACAGGATTCTCAAGGCACAGAGAAAGATCCGCATCCAATTGAACAAGGATTTGAACAGTCTGAATGAAGAATTGCAATCTGCCAATCTGCAGCTGAAACGGACCAACCACATCCGGGAACAGTATGTGTCTCTGTTCATCGACCTATGTGCTGCCTACATCGACAAATACAACAAATTCATCATCAGTGTCGAAAGAAAGGTAAAGGCTCATCAGACGGACGATATCCTGTCTGTCTTACATCAACACCGGATGAAAGACGCTGATACCAAAGAGTTCTTTTTGTATTTCGACAAAGCGTTCCTTACCCTTTACCCGACTTTCATCGACGAATTCAACAAACTGTTGTATCCTGACAAACAGATAGAACCAAAGAAAGGAGAGCTCCTGACGAACGAACTGAGGATTATGGCACTCATCCGTTTGGGGGTCAAAGACATACAGAAGATATCCACGCTGTTGTTCTATACACCACAGACGATATACAATTACCGTTCTGCCATGAAGAACCGGGCCATAGATAAGGATAATTTTGACCAGAACGTAGAGACCATTTGCAATGTTCTTTCATGACCTGCTATCTTAAGAAGTTTGCCTCTCAGTTTCAAAGTCTGCCAATTTCCTGCTCTGTCAGACCTGTGGCTCGCATGATGTCGGCTGTGCTGAGTCCCATGGCTTTGAGGTTCTTGGCTGTGAGTAGGATGCCTTCTGCTCGTCCCTCTGCTCGTCCCTCGGCGAGTCCTTCTGCCCGTCCTTCCGCTCGTCCCTTGGCGAGTCCCAGTCCGTATTTCTCGGCCATGACGGTGCGCTCCCGGCTTACGGCGTCCCAGTACTTGTCGATGGTGTAAAGTTCCTCCTCGTTGTAGGCGGACTCCTCCACGAGCTCGATTGCCTTCGACACATTCTTGTCGGCCAGCAGTTCAGGGTCGGGTTCCTGCGTGTGTTCGTTGATTTCGGTGAGGAACCTCAGCCAGAGGCACCTCAGTCGCTTGTCGGAGGTGGAGGTGGGGGTGAACTTGGGGAGCTCGATGAAGACCATCTGGATGTCGTCGATGGTGTATCCTTGTGCCTTGGCATGGCGTAGCTGATAGACATGGTAGAAGTCCTTGAGTTGGGGGAAGGCGATGTCGTTGACGAGGCTGAGGGTATAGACGGGCTTGAGGTCGTCGTAGAGCATGCCCTTCCCGGCGGGGTAGGAGTAGGCCTTGCAGGTGTTGAGCAGGGCCCGCTTGATGAAGGCGTTCGTCCAGTACATCTGCATCTCGACGATGAAGTGCCGGTGGTCGTTGTCCTCGCAGCGCACATCAACGATGGTGTCCTTCTTGTCGGGACTGATGGGTATCAGCTCCGGCGACCTGTACTGGATGTCGATGATTTCCTTTCCTTGTGGCAGGGGGAGCAGGGCATTGAGGAAGCTGATGAGTAGCTCCTTGTGCTCGCCAAATACCCTCTTGAAGGTGAGGTCGGCTTTGGGGTCGAGGTATTTCTTTGCCATAGTCGTGGTGCTTTAGGGGTGGATGATTGCTTTTCTCCACAAAGATACGCGTTTCTTGGCAGGCGGCAAAGGGAAGCGCCGGGTTTTCTCTCTTCTTGGACTTCGGTGGCTCTACCTATCGGCCGCTGCCGTTCGTGATGGAGGGGAAGGAATTCCGTCCGTCGGCACCGGGGTTCTTTTCGGACCAACCCAAACATCCCGCAGGACTCTCCAAAGAAAGGAGAGCTCTGCGGGATGCAAAGTTTTCTAGGTGGGGTGGGCTTACTTCGGTTTACTTCGTGCGAATCTTATAGCCGGCTACTCCGTAGTATAGGATGAACAGGAAGCAGGGGAGGCAGAGCCAGTAAGCCTGCTGGGCACCTACCATATCCTTCAGCCAACCATAGAGGGTAGGGATGACGGCACCGCCGAACATGGCCATAATCAGCAGCGATGAACCTGCTTTGGTGAACTTGCCGAGGTCTGCCATAGCCAACGGCCACAGGGCAGGCCACATGAGGGAGCAACCCAATGCCATGAACGAGATGAAGTAGATGGACATCTCCGCCGGAGTGAGCACTACCAGCAGAGAACCGATGATGGCCAGCCAGGAACAGATTTTCAAGGCTGCTGCCTGGCTCAGGTATTTCGGAATGAAAATGATACCGCAGATATAGCCGATAACGATGCCGATGGGGGCAATCCACGCGTAGTTGGCAGCACCCGGAAGGCCGAGCGAATTGGCGTAGTCAACCAGGGTACCGAGTGAGACAGTTTCAACACCTACGTACAGGAACAGGGCCAGACAGCCCAGCAGCAGGTGGGGGAACTGCATGACGGAGGTCTTTCCGGCAGCATAGGGACAAGCGTCGGCATTGTCGTCGCTTTCGTCTTCACCGGCGGCTTTCACTTCGGGCAGCGGAGCCATGAAGGCCATGATACCCAGTACGATGAAGGCAGCGATGATGATATAGAAGGCTTTGTCGAGGTCTTCAATTTGGATGAGGCTGACATCCTTGCCCAATAGCCATACGATAAAGAGGCTGGGGATGGGCCATGCCAGCTTGTTGCAGATACCCATGATACTGATGCGCTTGGCGGCACTGTCCAGCGGGCCGAGGATGGTGATGTAGGGATTGACGGACGCCTGCAGGTAGGCGTTGGCACCACCGCTGACGAACGATGCAAGAAGGAAGAGGGAGAAACTGCGTTCGTTGGCAGAAAGAATAAACAGATAGAAGGCAACGGCAAAGATGAAGAACGAAAGACTCATGGTCTTTTTGTAGCCGATGGCCTTGATGGTCAGTCCTGCCGGATAGCCGAATACCAGGAAGGGGATGAAGGTGGCGGCGATAATCAGGTAGGAGGCGGCATTGGAAATGCCCAACGATCCTTGCAATACGGGTACTAAGAGGGAGTTGATGCCCAAGGCGAATCCGATGGCAAAGAACATAATTCCGATGAATGACAAAGGAATCAGAAAACTGTTTTTGGTTTGGTTCATGTTAGGTAAGGTTTAAAGTTAGTATAATGCACAAAGGTAGTAAAATTACTGAAGAATGAAAAATTTTTTAATGAAGAATGAGGAATGATGAATGAGGATTTTCTCTTCTGTCATTTTGAACGAAGTGAAAAATCTGTTAGGACACAGAATGCATTCAGATTCTTCACTGACGTTCCCTTGTATGACAACGGGAGAAAAACAGAGGCACGAAGCTGACGCTCCGTGCCTCTATAGCTCTATGTCACTCAGAATGAAAATTCTTCCTTCTTCGTTTTTTTTCATTTAAACAATTCCCTGCGCCATCATGGCATTGGCCACCTTCATGAAGCCGGCAACGTTAGCTCCCTTCACGTAGTTGACATAACCGTCGGACTCTGTACCATACTTCACGCAGTTCTCGTGGATATTTTCCATGATGGAGTGGAGTTTCTGGTCAACCTCTTCAGCGCTCCAAGACAGACGTTCAGAGTTCTGTGTCATTTCCAGACCCGATACCGATACACCACCGGCATTGGCGGCCTTACCCGGAGCATAGAGAATCTTGGCTTCCTGGAACACCTTGATGGCTTCAGGAGTAGAAGGCATGTTGGCACCTTCGCTCACGGCAATCACGCCATTGGCTACCAGCGCACGGGCTGCATCCCCGTTGATTTCGTTCTGGGTAGCAGAAGGAAGGGCGATGTCGGCCTTTTCGTTCCACGGCTTCTGACCTTCCACGTACTTCACACCCGGATACTGTTCGGCATATTCGCGGATACGGCCACGATAGAGGTTCTTCAGTTCCATGATGTAATCCAGTTTCTCGCGATCGATACCGTCCGGGTCATAGACATAACCGTCAGAGTCACTCATGGTGAGTACCTTACCACCCAACTGGAGGACCTTTTCGGCTGTGTACTGGGCCACGTTACCCGAACCGGAAATCAGTACGGTCTTGCCCTTCAAGTCCATGCCTTTGGTCTTCAGCATTTCCATCAGGAAATATACGTTACCATAACCCGTTGCTTCCGGACGAATCAGTGAGCCACCGAATTCGCGACCTTTACCGGTCAATACACCGCTGAATTCACAGGTCAGTTTCTTGTACATCCCGAACATATAGCCGACTTCACGACCACCTACGCCGATATCACCGGCAGGTACGTCTGTGTCAGGACCGATGTGACGGGTCAGTTCGAGCATGAAGGCCTGGCAGAAACGCATCACCTCTGCGTTGGACTTGCCACGCGGAGAGAAGTCGGAACCACCTTTACCGCCACCCATGGGGAGGGTCGTCAACGAGTTCTTGAAGGTCTGTTCGAAAGCCAGGAACTTCAGGATACCCAAATTCACGGAACTATGGAAACGGATACCGCCTTTGTACGGGCCGATGGCATTGTTGTGCTGTACACGGTAACCCATATTGGTCTGGATGTTGCCTTTGTCGTCCATCCATGTAACGCGGAACTGATACACGCGGTCGGGGATGCACAGGCGTTCAATCAAGTTGACCTTGTCGAACTCGGGGTGTTTGTTGTATTCTTCTTCGATTGTACCTAATACTTCTTCTACTGCCTGATGATATTCAGGCTCATTGGGGAATCTTCTTTTCAGATCTTCCAATACTTTAGCTGCATTCATATCACTTATTTCTTATTTAGTTATTATCTCTTGTTGTTTGACGGGACAAAAGTATATATTCTATTTCAAACCTGCAACACTTTTGCAATAAAAGTTGACGGAATATATCATTTTCCCTTATTTTTGCGTATAAATATAGCGAAATGATTATTTGTCGGGCGTATGCTATTTCACCGTTGCACGTTATTCCTGCGTAAACAGCCGTCTCACGGCTTTCCAGTCGTAATAGGGAGCAGTGGCATCGGGGAGCGGCAGGTAAGCCTCTTCCTCGTTGTGCAGCAGCTTGACCAGCACATGGCCTTTTCCGTCGCGGTAGAAAATGAGCTGGAGGTTGGCGGCCATGGGAGAGACGCGGTAATCCTGCCAGGCGAGGTAGTAGCGGTCGGGATTACTTTCGCGGTGGGCACATCCCTCTACCTGCATGAGGGCCAGCAGGCGGATGAGGTTGGTGTCGTGTCCGAAACGGAGGTCGACACTCGGTGCTTCCGCTTGCAGGGCGGCATCGGCTTTTTGCACAATGTCGTCGAGCAAGGAGCGGGCACTCCGGGGACCGGCTTGCTGGCCGGCTGGAGCACAGGCATTGCAGATATACATCCGGTAGTTGATGGTCTGCCAGATACCGAACAGTTCCTCGGGAGTGAACAGGTCGAAGAACGTGCGCTCGGGAGTCGTGTCCTGCATGTCAACGGCAATCCAGTAGAGGCCCATCATGACTTCGTCGGGACGGCTGATACGCTCCGGGTGGAGGAACAGCTGGGCCAGGAAGCGTTCGGGACGGATGTGTTTCCGACAGAAGGCCAGGTAATCGTCGTACCAGGGGGCCTGCGGGCTTTCCATGAACTTCACTTCGGGTGTGGAGTAGTGGATATAGCGCATGTACCGATCGCCGGTCCATCGCGTCACCTGCAGCCGGGGGTTCTGCTCTTTCAGGGATTCACAGAATGCGGCCATACTCATGATACACCGCTGGGAGGTACTGACAACGGCAGTCACTGGGGTTTCGCCTTCGAAGACGGAGGGGAAGGACTGGAACATACGCCGGGCAATCTCCCGGTGCTGCCGGTCGCCGATGGCACTCAGTTGTCCGCCATGTCCTTCCGCATCGGCCCACACCTGTTGCAGGCGTCGGTGGACATCTTCTCCCAGGGCGGTGAGTTCCTGGCAGGCAGACAGGCTGTCAAACAGTTGTACGGAAGGGGTATAACGGCTGTCGTCGGTCAGATAGCGCGAGCCGTGCCGTCCATAATGGCTGATGTAGACGGGGCGATACCCTTCGGGTTCGGGAGTCCGTTGCCCGGATGGGGTGGGGTAGGCATAGTAGATGCTGCCCAGTTTCTCCGGACATTGCAGGAGCTGGCTTTTCAAGTCATCGCCGGCAGTGGCCTGTCGGGTCCGCACTGAATACGGGGATACGGTCCAGTTGATTTCCAGCGGATTGTTACGCATCTTCCAGATAACGGGACAGGCCGGGCAGTCCAGTACCCACAGTTCTCCGCCTTCCCGTTCATCCACTGCATGGAGGAGGGGCCGTCCTAAGGCCTGTTCGGCGGTATCCTCCAACCGGTAGGTCACGCCGCTATAGGTGAACTGCTGCTGCGATTTCAGGGCTTGCAGGGCGCCGGCGGAGAGGATGCCGAAGGTCTCGTGGGCCGGCAGCGTGAGGTGTCGTCGGTCTTCCGGTTGGAGCAGGCTCAGGGCAGTGCCCGTCTGTAGGGCAGCGGCCGTCATCGTATAGCTGCCTGTCTGCCAGGCACCGTTGCGCAGGATGCGCCAGTTCAGTCGCAGTCCGTTGTCAGAGGACTGGAAGTGGCATTCGTACTTGCGGGTCTGGCCGTGGAGGTGGTACGTATATAATAAGGTATCGGGCACGAAGCTCTGTGCCGACAGGCTGCCCGCAGCGAGCAGTCCGATACAAAAAGCGGTAAGGCGTTTCATGATGGGGTGGTGTAGCTGAAATTAATGATTGAATAAGGTTTTTCCCCAGTTCCCGGGTTGGGAGCCCATCTTCAGCACTAAGGTGCCGCCGGCCATCAGGTCGCTGTGGCGAAGGGTGGAGCAGGGATACTCCTTGCCGTTGAGCGTGGCCGACTGGATGTAGCGGTTCTTGGCCGATAAGCCTTCCGTACGGATGGTGAAGTCCTTGCCTCCTGCCAGATGGAAGGTCGTGGCCGTCAGCACTGGGGTATGGATGAGGTAATAATCGTGGCCGGCATTCGGATAAAGGCCCGTCATGTGGAACGCCAGCCACGACGACATGGCTCCTGAATCGTCGTTGCCCGGCAGACCTACAGGACCGTCGTTGTAGTGGCGGCCGATGATGGACAAGACCCGGTCGCTGCTCTTGTCGGGACGACCGATCCAATGGTACAGGCAGGGACTGAGGAACGATGGTTCGTTGTTCACATTGAAGAACCCTTTGTCGAAGAACGTGTCCAGACGGGCATCGAACGCCTGCGGACCACCGCATTGTTCGATGAGGCCGGGCACATCGTGGGGAATGCTCAGCGAATATTCCCAGGAAGAGGCTTCATAGAAGAACATGTTCCACCAGGGGGTGTACCACGGACCTTCGAAGGTGACCGGCGTATAGGTGAACGTGGGCCGCTGCAAGTCCGAGTGGCCGTAAGGCACCTGGTCGAGCCAATTGCCTTGCCCGTCACGGGGCAGGATGAAGCCTTTCACTCCCTCGTGCTCATAGTCTTTGCGCCAGAGGTTCTTCCAGTTGCCGCTCTGTTGCAGGTACTGGCGGTAGAGGTCTTCTTTGCCCAATCCTTTGGCGACAGTGGCGATGGCATAGTCGCAGAACGCATATTCGATGGTCCGGTTGCCGGCCCGGGGAATGCCATAGGGAATGTACCCCAGTTCCCGATACGGCAGCAGTCCGCCCCGGCCTTCGGCTTCTTCGTTGCCGCCGGGAGGCACGGTCGCATCCTTCAGCATGGCCTCCAATCCCAGTTCGTAATCGATGCCGGTCAGTCCCTTCACGAACGCATCGGCAATGACGATTTCGGCGTTCGACCCGCCCTGTG
The DNA here is from genome assembly GCA_022767125.1 of Phocaeicola plebeius. Lineage (GTDB taxonomy): Bacteria > Bacteroidota > Bacteroidia > Bacteroidales > Bacteroidaceae > Phocaeicola > Phocaeicola plebeius_C. The sequence continues at coordinate 23,469 of JALEPZ010000108.1, read as the reverse complement.
TGCGCCCGTTGCAGTTGCCGCTGCGGGCATCGGGCATATAGCCGTCGCGCTTGTAGATATTGATAAGCGAACGGACGATATCGCTCTCGCGTTGCGGGTCAATCAGAGTGATGAGCGGTGTAGAGGTGCGGTAGGTGTCCCAGATGGCATAGAAGTCATCGTAGTAGGGTTCCGGGTCGGTCCACAGCGGATTCTCGCCACTGCGGTCGACCGGCATCAGCATCGTGTGGTACAGCCCTGTGTAGAACATCCGCTGCTGGGCGGCAGGCGTATCGGCGGCAATCTCGATGCGGCCGAGCAGGTCTTCCCACTGCTGGAGGGTTCGGCGGTGGGTTTCGCTGAACGACCAGTGGGGGATTCCTTCACGGGCGTTCTGCCGGGCCTTGAGGCAGCTGAGGAACGAAATGCCGATTTTCAGTTGCACCTGGCGGGCCGATGTGGGGAAATGCAGCAAGGCACCGGTCGGCTGGCCAGAGTCGTATTGTGCCCGCTCCGGACGGATGCGTCCGTCCTTGAACGTGGCTGCCTCGGTGAAGGGTACATCTGTTTCGGCATAGAAGTAGACCGTATAGGCCCGTCCGTTGTTCCATCCGCCACGGATGCGGGAGTAGCCGCACACTTCATGGTCGGAGAGAAGCTGTACCTCGGAGCCGACGAACTGCTGGGCTTCGCGTCCGTCGGGAATCGGCTGGCGGCCCAGGTAGAAGCCGGCATCGATGACCAGCGATTTGAGGGAATCCGCCGGATAGGTGAATCGATAGAACGATGCCCGCTCGGCAGTGGTGATTTCTGTCTGGATGCCGTTCTCGCAGAAGGCCGTGGCATAATAACCGGGCAGGATGGTCTCCCACTCCCGGTGGGCGACGGGGGCAGTGGGGTTGGCCGCTGTACTGTACGGCATGACCAGGATGTTGCCGTATTTGGGGCCTCCCCCCGTACCGCTGACATGAACCTGGGCAAAGCCGTTGACCTGTTCGGGCATCGGCAGCCAGCCGCTGTTGGGCGATTCGGTACAGTCTGGCGACGGCTTCACCATCCCGAAGGGGCAGGAGGGACCGATGAACACACGGCCCAACCCTTCCGAACCGATTCGCGGGTCGATATATTGTACTCGTCCGGTGACGGGAGCACCGGAATACGTCTTGGCAGTTGTTTCCACAGAAGTAGAAACAGAGAGACTGCCTCCCTCTGCGGCAACCGTCACGGGCGGCAGCAGGAAGAGCAGTCTCCAAAAACTAAAAAAATGGAAATTTATCATATTGAATGTACAAATATGATCGGTTATTGAATGTTGATTCGTTTCACATCCCCTCCTTGGTGGAGCAGCAACGGTTCGTTCCATTGCACGGTGCATCCATCCATGAAGATGTCGGAAGCCGTGTGGAGATAGAAGCCGTAGGTGTCATCGTGGATGAAGCCTTCTCCCAGGCAGGGGCGTTTGTCGTAGATACCGCCTTCGTAACCGGTACGCTTGCTCAGGTTCAGGTCCACTTGGTCGAAGTAGATGTGGTGGACCTTGGCGGGAGTGTCTCCACCCACGAAGCACCCGTTCTCGCTGTTGCATTTGATGTTATGGAAGTAAATGTGACTCACTTCGCCCACCTTGCCTTCCTTCGCTCCCTTGGGGAAACGCCACCCGGCATCCTTGTGGTTGCCGACAGCCCGGGGATAGGCAGTGACATAGATTGGCTCGGCCTTGCCCCACCACACGTCGGAGAAGAAATGGCAGTCCACAATCATGTTCGAGAAGATGACGTTCTTCACTGTGCCTTCATCGCGGTTCTGGATGCCGATACCTCGGTTGCTGTTGCGCACGATGCAGTTGTTGAACAGCACGTTCTCAATCTTGTCCATGTTCTCCGAACCAATCTTGATGGCACACGAACGCGAGGTCATGACACAGTTGCTCACCACGATGTCTTCACACGGGCCGTATTCTTCAAATTCGCGGCGGTTTTTCAAGCAGATACAGTCGTCGCCGCTTTCGATGAAGCAGTCGGCAATGCGCACCTTGCGGCTGTGGTCCACATCGATGCCGTCGCCGTTGCGGATCTTCAGGTTGTTTAGCAGGGAGATGCCCAGTACGGACGCATCGTAGCAGCCGATGAGGTGGACGGTCCAGTAGGCGCTGTTGCGGATGGTGACATCGCGGATGACCACCTTTTCGATGTTGATCAGGGTCAGCACGTGCGGACGCGGGTCAAAGTCCGTGACGGGTTTCAGTTCGAACGAGTCGTCCAGTTCTTTGCCCATGAAGGCCACTCCGTTGCCGTCGATTTCGCCGGTACCCGTGATGCTCACGTTCTTCAGGTCTTTTCCGCTGATCCACATCATGCCCTCTCCTTCGTTGGCCCGGAAGGCACTTTCCTTGTATTTCCCTTCGTCGGGATGGACCAGCAGGCGGGAATTCGCTTCCAGATGCAGATCAATGTTCGAAGCCAGGTGGAAGGGGCTGCAGAGGAAAGTGTGTCCGGAGGGAATCACTACCCGGCCTCCCCCGTCTTTCGAGCAGGTCTCGATGGTCCGTTGGATAGCGGCTGCATCGTCCGTCCGTCCGTCGCCTACCGCTCCGTAGTCGCGCACGTTGTAGTCTTTCGCGGAGAGGACACCTGCTGCGAGGAGTCCCAGGGTCATGAAAAGGTATGTTTTCAGTTTCATATTGGTTAGTTGTTGATGGTTATTCGTTTAGAGAGATTGGTGTGGAGGCCATTCTCACCTTCAGCGTACCTCCGTTCAGGATATCTTCATGCGTAAGGTAGGGCTTGTCGTACGGCTCTCCGTTCAGTTCTGCCGATTCGATGTAAATGTTCTCGGCAGAAGTGTTCTCGGCGATAAGGGTGAAGGTCTTACCGTTCTCCAAGTGGAGTTCCAGCTTGGGGAATACAGGGCTGCCCATCCAATAATAGGGGGTACCGGGACATACGGGGTAGAAGCCCATGGCCGAGAAGATATACCAGGCTGACATCTGCCCCGCATCATCGTTGCCCGACAATCCGCCCGGTGTATCCAGGTACTCGGTGGCCAGGATGTGGCGCACCTGCCGCTGCGTTTTCCAGGGTTGCCCTGCATGGTCGTAGAGGTAGGCTATCTGGTGGCAAGGCTCGTTGCCGTGCCAGTAGCGGCGTTCGCTGAACATGGAGTCGAGCTTGGCGATGAACGCCTCTTTCCCTCCCATGCATTCCATGAGTCCTTCTACATCGTGGGGGACATACCACGTGTAGTGGCAGGGAGCCCCTTCCGTAATGAAACGGGTAAAGCGGAACGCATTTTCTCTCTCCGTCAGAAACGAGCCGTCGGCATGACGGCCTTGTGCATATCCCGTGGCCGGGTCGATGACATGGCGGTAGTTGCGCGAACGCTCCATCAGCTGTTCGTAGTCATCGGTCTTGCCCAATGCTTGGGCCACCTGGGCCAGCACAAAGTCATCGTAGGCATATTCCAGGGTGCGCGACACCTGCTCGCAGGTGTGGAAGGCCTCCTTCACGCTGTCCTCCAAGGGGATGTAACCGTATTGGAGGTACGAGTCGAGGGCCCGGCGGCCCATGCCGTTCTGGTAGTCTTCAAACCACGACGGGGTTTCGAAGGCATTCTTGCGCATGCCTTCATACGCTTTGTCGATATCGAAATGGCGGATACCTTTCACGTAAGCATCGCCGATGGCAGCGATACAATGGTCGCCTATCATGGCGGCGGTATAGCTGTTCCAGCAAGGGAAAATGGGCATCCATCCCCCCTGTTCATATTTGTCCACCAGCGACTGCATCATGTCGCCCGACTTCGAGGGAGCCAGCAGGTTGATGAGCGGATGCAAGGCCCGGTAGGTGTCCCACATGCTATAGTCTTCGTAGTAGGTGCGTCCTTCGGCGGTCTGCTGCAACGGTGTTCCCTGGCTGAAGGAAGGATAGCGACCGTCCACATCGTTGAAGGTGCGCGGCAGGAACGAGGCCCGGTAGAGGGCGCTGTAGAACTTGCGCTTCTCCTGCAGGTCGTTGGTCTCTACGGTTATCTTGGCCAGCTGTTCTTCCCAGATGGCCTCCAGTTCCTGACGGGTCTGGTCGAAGTTCCAATGGGGAATTTCAGCTGTCAGGTTCTTTGCTGCTCCCTCCTGGCCGGTAAACGACGAGGCAGCCTTCACCACCAGCGTCTGTCCGGGCTTGACGCGGAACTGCAGGTAGGCACCGATGGCGGCCCCTTGTCCGATGGCCGTTCGTCCGGCAAAGACCGTGTCTCCGTGGAAGGTACCGACGGCTGTCGGGGTGTCTGCATATTCGATGAGGAAATGACCGCTGTAGCCGGCCGGCTCTCCCCAACCCTGGTAAATGCGGTGGACGGGGTTGTAGCCACGTATCTGGTGACGGAGCGTATCGATTTCAATAAAGCCCTGTCCTTCGTCACTGTTCGGATTCACCACCAGATAGGCATCGCCCGCCTGCTGGTAGGTGAAGCGGAAGATGGCGGAACGGGAGCGTCCGGTCATCTCGGCGGTCAGTTGTTCGGAAGGAAGTGCCACGGCGTAGTAGGCCGGCGTGCTGGTCTCCTTTGCGTGCGAGAACTCGGCAGCCCGCTCTTCGGGTTGGCAACGCAGGGTGCCGAACAGCGGCATGAGCGTCATGCTGCCGTAGTCCTGGGTGCAGCCTCCCACAATCCAGTGAGAGTTGCGGAAACCTTGCAGACGGTTGTCCTTATAATAATAAGGTGCCTTACATTTCCGTTCGGTATCCTGCGTCTGTGGGGTCCAGAAGTTCATGCCGTTGGGTTCCAGTACGGCTGGCAAGGTCTGCCCGTATTCTTCGGTGTTCTTGCCGAACAGGCCGGCGGTGTGGGTTTCGCTGGGGGCCGTTCCTACATACGTGTTGACATAAGGAAGCAGCGTTGCTTCCTGGCGCTGGCAGGCCATGCAGGCCGTTGCGCAGAGACCTATGAATAATCGGTAAGTTCTTTTCATCATCTTTTCTTCTTCTTTTTTATGGTGACGATAGCTCGGCTATCGGGAATGTTCTAAAGAGGGGGCGCCCAGCAGTCGGACAAACAGCTCCGGCTGGTCCAGGTTGACCAGGTCGGGACGGGCGGCAATGGCATTCAGGTAGTCCTGCTCGTTGGCCTGCTGGATGGCGGCCATGATTTTCACGTGGTGTTCGTGACAGAACGTGCGGAACGCCGGGGTGATGGCATCGGCGGTCACTTCCACATAGGAAGGCGTACAGACGGCCATCCATTCTTGGAGTCGTTCGATGGTCGAGGCATTCACCTTGACCTTCATTTCGGGGGCGATGCGGACAAATTCCTTCAGCATCTCGGGGTCGGCAAACCAGAAGAAACTGTTGTCGGAAAAGCCTTTGTCGCGCACCAGTTTCACCAGTTCGGCCACGGGGGTACCCCGTTTCACGTCGAAGAACACGTTGGCCTTTCCCTTCAGGGCATCGAGCATGGCGGCAATGGTGGGGACGTGCAGTCCCTTGAATTCCGGACCGAACCAGCTGCCGGCATCGAGGGTATCGACATCCGCAGCCATCCAGTCGGCCAGTTTCCCTGTTCCGTTGGTGGTACGGTCGAGGGTCTCGTCGTGCAGGTTGTACAGCCGACGGTCTCGGGTGGTACGTACATCCACTTCCACCCAGTTTGCTCCGTGGTCAATCGCTGCCAAGGCCGAGGCTTCCGTGTTTTCAGGAGCCAGATGGTTGGCTCCCCGGTGGACGACCATCTCGATGGGATAGGCCGAGGGGATGTATTGTGCCAGCAGGTTTCCGACGGGGCAGGCACACAGGAGGAAAAGGAAAAGTGTACGTACGTTCATATTCAGTGTTTTTTGGAGGTGGAAGAGGGTGTGCCAAAATCAGCATCGCCTATCGGTGCGTTTTGACACACGCTCTTGCTAACAATTGATTTATTTCAGATTAGTAACCAGGGTTCTGAGTCCAGGTGGGGTTCAAGTCCAGGTCGTTCTTCGATACGGGGAAGACGCGCATGTTCTTGTCGAAGCTGGCGTTCGGATTGCTCTTGTAGTGAGGGAACCATTCGTCCTCGTAGTGGCCGAAGCGGATCATGTCGTTGCGGCGCCACAGTTCGTCGAAGAATTCGCGGCCACGTTCCATATAGAGGTCGTCCAGTGTCGGTTCGCCGGCAAGTTCGGGAGCCTTGACATAGCTGCGGATCTGGTTGAACAGGTCCTTGGCACCGCCCTGTCCGCTGCGTACCAGGGCTTCTGCCTTGGTCAGCAGGATGTCGGCGTAGCGGAAGATGGGCACGTCGTTCGACTGGTTGCGTCCGTTCGAGTAGTCGCGGTTACAAAGGAACCACTTCATAGAACGGTAACCTTGGCACCAACTGTCCAAATCATTACCTACATCATTTGCCGCTGGATCAAGCACAACATGAATTGTCTTAGAAAACACCAATGGTCTTAATGGCTTTTTACCGATTTCATTCCCTTGTTCATCATAAATCTTTTCTGGGGTACCTTCCATGGCAATCTGATCCGTAGGAAGAAGAGTTTCTGGATCATACACATAAACCTGACCATTGGCAGGATTACCATCTTTATCAAGTAGACCTGCAATCATCCAGTTACGCTCGTCACCCGGCAGGTTGAAACGATCTACACATTCTGGAGTCAAAGTCATGTATGCACCTCCTGAATTTCCCAATTTTTCTCCAAAATAACTGGGATTCATAGCCTTGATGTCCTTGTAGACATGCGAACGGCCCCATTGCATACCCTGCGCACTATATGTATCATACGGCATAGCGTAGATAAAGTCTTTGATTTGTCCACTTTCAACCAATTCGGTATTATTGTGATTAAACTTGAAGCGATAGGCCACGGGACCCAATGCAAACTTGCCGGAACTGATGATTTGGTCGCAGACCTTGATGCAGTCGGCCAGCTTTTCGTTCTTGGCAGAGGCAGCCTCGTAGTCGGCTACCTTGGCCGTCGTGTAGACCGGCCAGTTGATGTACAGCTTGGCCAGCAATGCCAAGGCCATGTACTTGCTGGGCTTTCCGTAGTTGTCGCCGGTCGTGGCTTCGGGCAGCTTGTCGTACACTTCCAGCAGTTCCTTCTCGATCCATTTGGCGACTTCGGGACGTGGGTTGCGGTCGAACATGTCCAGGCCGTTTTCCTCCTTGTAGCCGGCATCAGGGATAGGAGCATCGCCGAAGTTTTCCATGATGAGGAAGGTATAGAAAGCTCGTACAGCACGAGCAGCGCATTTATTTTCCTCCGAATAATTGGATTCGATGATTTCGTTGGCCAACACGTTGGCGCGGCCCAATACACCCATCCAGTCCACCGTAGCATCTTCCGGTCGGGAAGTATGGTAGGAGGGGTGTGCATAGGCATAGGCATCCACCCAGTTACCGCTGTAGGCCAGCGAGGTATATTCGTCGCTCGAAAGGGTCATGGCTTCCATGTAGCGGCGGCCCAGCGGGTCGCGGAACTGGAAGAATACATTGGCCATATTGGCCGTAACGGCTTCCGGTGTATTGACAAGACTGGTATATTGGGACTTCACGTCAACGTCCAAGTCCGTGCAGCTGGACAGGGTCAATGCAAGCAGTCCAGCTGAAAGAAGAAATTTATTTGTTTTCATATCTGCCAAATCGAATTAGAAGTTAATTTTAGTACCGATCATGATGGTACGGGTATGGGGATAGGTAGACCAGCGGTAGTCGACACCCGGGTCGATACCACCCAAGTTGACTTCAGGATCGAGGCCCTTGTAGCCGGTGATGGTGAAGACGTTGTTCATCGTTACGTAGAGCTGCAGGTTGTTGATCCAGTCGTTGAACTTGTCGAAGGTGTAACCGACGGACAGGCTCTGCAGACGCACGTAGCTGCCGTCTTCGATGAAGCGGTCGGAAGGAATGTTCGAACCGGTATCCTTCGCGTCGCGTTCGTAGATGAATTCCTTCAGCACGTTCTTGCCGCCGGCGAAGAAGTCGGGAGCGGTGTAGTGAGCACGCAGGCCGTTGTAGACATCGTGGCCGAATACACCCGTTAGGAAGGCGCTTACGCTGAAGTTCTTGTAGGTGAAGCTGTTGTTCCAACCCAGGTTCAGCTTCGGCTGTGCGCAGCCGGTGATGGTGCGGTCTTTGTATTCGGGAGCACGGGTGGTGCCTCCATCGCGGTTGCCGTTGGCGTCGCGCGTATAGTAGACAGACACACCGTCAGCATCCGTGCCGGCCCATTCGTAGGTATAGAACGTACCGAGGGGTTCGCCTTCCATGACGCGCTGGGTCCAGCCGTTGGCCGATACGCCGGCTACCATCGGGTCACCCTGCGAGAAGGTAGAGGTCTTGTAGAGCTCGTTGGACAGCTTGTCCACGGTGTTCTTGTTGTGCGACAGGTTCAGGGTAGAGGTCCAGTTGAAGTGCTTGGTCTTCACGGGGATGGCGGTCAGGCTGAATTCGATACCCTTGTTGGTAATCTTGCCCACATTGGCGGCAATCGTACCGAACGGATAGAGATAGGAAGATACGGGATAGTCCCAAATCAGGTCCTTGGTCTTCTTGATGTAGTATTCCACGTTACCGCTGAGGCGGCCGCCCAGCAGGCCGAAGTCGATGCCGACATTGAACATGCCGGTCGATTCCCATTTCAGGTCGGGGTTGGCCAGCTTGGTAGCACCCAGCATCACGTAGCCGTTGTCGTATTTGCTGGTAGAACCGTAGGTGGCCACGGCCGAGTAGGCACCGAAGCCCATGGCATTACCGCTGACACCGTAACCGGTGCGGAGCTTCAGGGTGTCGAACAGACGCTGGTTCTTCATGAAGTTTTCTTCGGTGATGTTCCAGGCCACGGATACAGAGGGGAAGGTACCCCACTGGTGGTCCTTGCCGAAGACGGAAGAACCGTCGCGACGGATGGTGGCCTGCAGCATGTAGCGGCCGTTGAACGAGTAGTTGGCACGACCGTAGAAGGAGATGTTGCGGATGGTCTCGATGGTACCGCTCTCTACCTTGTGGGGACCGTCGATCATACCGGCATAGGTCAAGTTGTTCCAGCCCAGCTGGTCGTCGAAGAAGTTGTGGACCGATACGCCGAAACCGTCGTTGTTCACGGTTTCTTCCCACGAGAAACCGGCCATAAGACCTACCTTGTGGATATCGTTGAAGGTCTTGTCGAAGTTGCCGTAGGTCTCGAAAGTCTGAGAATGACCGAAGTACGTGCTGCGCTGGGCCACACCGTTCATCGACGGGCTGACATTGCCGTCCTTGTCGATGATCTGCGTCTTGTGCGAGTGGTAGGCGCTGTAGGTACGCTGAGTGTTGTTGTACGAGTAGTTGGCGTTCCAAGTCAGCCCGTCGAGGACGTTCAGGGTGGCCTTTGCCAGAATCTGGTTGCGCTTCCATTCGGTCTGCGACTTGTCCTCGTAAATCAGCGAGAGGGGGTTGTAGTTGCTCGAACCATCACCGTGCGACCAGTCGCCGTCGTCCTGACGGATGGGCAGGGTGGGGTTGAAGTAGTTCATCGCGTCGAGTACGGAGGCTCCTTCATTGCCCATGGGGACACCGATGTTCTTGCCGAACATGCTGTTCACACCGACACTGAGTTCCAGCTTGTCTTTCAGTACCTTGGTGCTGACTAACGAGCGGAAGTTGGCGCGGTCCATCTTGGAACCGGTCACGACACCTTCGCGCTTCACGATGGTGACTGAAGCCATGTAGGTGGTTTTCTGGCCACCGCCGTTGATGGAGAGGTTGTGGTTGTGGCTCAGGGCCGTCTGCATCACCTCGTCCTGCCAGTTGGTGTTGCTGCCTCCATCGTACATGTAGTCGATGTTGTTCTTCTGCACGTAGTTGCGGATATCCTCAGCCGAAGCCATGTCGAGGGTCTTCAGGGCCTTGTCGAAGGCCACATAGCCCGAGTAGGTCACATTGACGCGTTCCTGGTTCTTCTTGCCTTTCTTGGTGGTCACGATGATCACACCATTGGCTGCCTTCGAACCGTAGATGGCCGTAGCGGTAGCATCCCGCAGCACGTCGATGCTCTCGATGTCGTCGGGAGCCACCATCGAAATGTCCACACCGGGGATGCCGTCGATGACATAGTAGGGGCTCATGGCACCGGAACGCAACGAGGAGGCACCGCGCAGGGTCATGCTGGGCGAGCCGTTGGGGTCGCCGGTAGTCGTGACGGTCAGACCGGTCACCTTACCCTGTAGCATGCTGCCGGCATCGGTGAATACACCTTTGTTCAGCTGGTCGGCTTTCACGGTCGTGATGGAGGAGGTCACGTCCTTGCGGCTCATCGAGCCGTAACCGATGACCACCACTTCTTCCAGGGTCTCAGTGTCGTCTTCGAGCACTACCTTCAAGGTGGCGCCGTTAACGATTACTTCCTGGGTCTTGTAGCCTACATAAGAGAAGACCAGGGTCTTACCCTTAGCCACGTTGAGCACAAATTTACCATCGATATCGGTAATCATACCGTTGGTAGTTCCCTTTTCCAGTACGTTAACACCGATTAACGGTTCGCCGGTCTTGTCGGTCACAAGACCTGAAACCTTACTCTGTGCGAACGCTACTGCACTGTTGAAGAGGAGTAACGCCAGAACAATCATCTGCGTGTACATCCGTTTGCTTGTTGTTTGTACGTTTAGCATGGTTCTTAAAATTGGTAAGTAAGTTATTAATTCAAAATCAAAGTTATAGGTTCATTATTACATCTTTATTTCTGCCTGTGGTTTCTTTAAAAATTATCCTGAAAACCTCTTTTTACGCGGTATGCTATAGTTTTATATAAATCTTCTTCTTGTATAAGGGATAGCCCAGGGCCCCCATGGCTCCCACAAACAGGACGGCATAGGCCAGTGAGGCCAGGTAGGGATTGACCACCACTGCTTCCAGCGCCTGATAGACGGGGGCTTTGGCATGCAGGCTGTCCACGACGATGGCCACCGCTTCGCTCGCCACATAGAGGAACAGCGGGTTGACACCGAAGACATGGAAGAACGTCTGCCAGCTGCCTCGCTGCCCGCGGAGGTCGATGGCCACCATCAGGGCAGCCAGCAACAGGGAGGCGGTTCCGCACGATACCAGTACGAAGGTGGGCGACCAGATGCGTTTGTTGAGCGGCCAGGCATCTGTCAGCAGGAACCCTACGGCCAGCAGCAGGAATCCGGTGACGAACAGGCGGATGACCTTGTCCTTCTTGTCGGCGGTGGTCAGGAGGATGCGGCCGCAGCAGAAGCCGATGAGGGTATGGGCCACAGCCGAGAGCGTGCTGAGCAGCCCTTCCGGGTCGACCGGACTCTTGTGGTACAGATGGGCTTCGCCCAGCAAAGCTCGGTCGATGACGGCGATGAGGTTGTCCGCATCCTGTGCATAGCCGTTGCCCAGGTTGAGCAGTCCGGCATACACCACCAGCAGTCCGCCGGCCATCCAAGGGAATCCCTTGTGCGGAAGGGTGATGGCCATGAGCGATACCAGTCCGTAGCAGAGGGCGATGCGGGGCAGTACGCCCGTTATGCGCAGGTGGTCGAAGGGCAGGAAGTCACCGCCACAGATGGCGGCGAACCAGTGGATGCCCCATCCCACGGCAGCGATGAGCAGCGTGCGCTTGAGGATTTTCCGCACCAGCGTTCCCGAAGGACGGAAAGCCGACTTGCTCAACGAGAGGTAGGTAGAGATGCCCACCATGAAGAGAAAGAAGGGGAAAACCAGGTCGCAGGCGGTCATCCCGTTCCAGGCGCAATGGCGCAGCTGGGTGAAGGTGTGAGGGCCTCCCCCGTTGTTCACCAGGATCATGCCTGCCACGGTGATGCCCCGCAGTATGTCGAGTGAGAGTAACCGTTTCATTTTCTTGTCGTTTCAATGAGGTGAAGGGCTTTGCGGGCAAGGTGGATGCAGTCGCCTTCCGGGGCGGCCGAATAAGGGGTATGGTCCAGGGTCCACGGTTCCTCAATGGCATACCAGTCTACGGTGACCGGCTGCTTGCGCTTGGCGCTCAGCTCGTCCATCGTGCTGGCCAGTCCCGCATGGATAGGCTGTTCGTGGCTCATGGCGTCCATCTCTTGTTGCAGCAAGCTCCACCAGGTGTTCCAGCGGGTGTAGTAGAAGTCCTTCAGCAGTCCGTTCCATTCTTTGTGGGCATAGTCGCGCAGGCCTCGGTCGGCACAGGTGCGGTTGCCCCAAGTAGTAATCTGTACGCGGGCATTCCATTCGTAGAGGTCTTTCTCCTCGGGGGTATTGCCCAGCCGACGGGCCTCGCTGGTCCAGCGTCCCACGCGGAACTCGCTACGGCTGCCCAGCAGTTCGTCCTGCATCAGCAGCAGGTCGAGAAACTGCTGGCTGTGGCGGTCGAACGCCTGGCGGTCGAAGTTCTTGAAGTCGGCAATGGCATAGTTGTACACCATGCGTCCGCAGTCGGCCACTGCCTGACGGGTGATGTCCACCAGGTCGTATTCATAGTTGTTGTTGCCCCGGAAGCGTTCGGCTGCCTTTGCCATGCAGCGGGCCGCCTCGGCGGTAGAGTTCGGGTCGTAGTAATTCTGCATCTTCGACCAGCTGGATGCCTGGAAGCTGTCCATGGACGGGCGTCCGCAGAAGATGGACTCGTGAGGCCCCTGCTGGTTGTTGCCGGCCGGGCAGTTGTAGATGCCATGGATGAGGAGGTTCCAGGCCTCGGCAATGTTCTCGTCGTATTGTCCGTAGCGGGCCGTGAGATATTCCTTGATCCAGGTTTCCTTGGTAAACTTCTCGGGTCGCCAGGGCAGTTCGCTCATCAGTTCGAACATGACGGGATTGTTCTCGCTGCCTTCCATAGAGAAGCCGATGCCTTTCAGAAGGGCGGCCAGCGGGTGGTTCTTCGTCAGGTAGAAGTTGTTCAGCAGCTGGTCCATGCGTCCGTGCAGTCCCACATTGCCTCCGAAGTTCTGCAGCAGGCAGAACAGCCATTCGTGCTGCTCATAGCCTTTCTCGCGCTTCCAGATAGAAGGGATTCCCCACATGGGACGGCATTCGCTGAACAGGTCGAGAATCAGGAGGTCGCCGGTAGGGATGTTCCCGATCATGGCTGGACGAGGATTCTCCGTCCATCCCTGAATCACCCATACCGCCTTGGGGTTGGCTTTCTTCATGGCCTTCAGTACGGCCTGTCCGGCCCCGTTGAAGTCGGTCTCGTCGCCGGCCTTGCTTTCGTGGAAGGGGTCCATGGAATAGTAGTTGGCCTTGCCGAAGAGGGCCTCGCGTTCCTGATAGTACAGGGCAGCGATTTCCTGGTAGCGGGCATCCGTGGGCTGCAGGAAGGCCGGACGCAGGTACCCGTTCCAGATTTCCGGGTCGGTGACATTCAAGCCCAGTTTCTCCTTGGCATTGCTCGGCACCATGCCCGAGTAGCCTGGGAAGACCGGTTCGATGCCGTATTCCTTCATGCGTTTCAAGATCTTTTTCTGCAGGGCTTCCTGCTGGGTGTACCAGCTGTCGGGGTTCGGTCCGCCCCAGCCTTCGAGGTTGTTCATCTCCCACCAGGCCAGGAACGCCGGACCGGCAATGAAGCGGTTGATTTCATCGGAGGTATAGCCCAGTTTCAGGAGCATATTGCGCCATACGCACTCTTCGCCCACGGCTGCCAGCGGCAGGTTGACACCGTGCAAGGCCATCCAGTCGATTTCCTTTTCCCAGCGGGCCCAGTCCCAGAAGGCCATGCTGTAGGAGAACGTGCAATAGTTGAAATCGTAGCGCAGGGTGAGGTCTGTCTCGCGGCGTTCTTTCTTCGTGACAGGAGGAAGAACGGCAGGTAGCTTCGCCGTCATGCCGTTCCACGACAGATGGATGCCGGCATAATATTTAAGGTACCAGTTGATGCCGCACGCTATATTAATATAGGTATTGCCGCGCACCACCACTTTGCTGCCCCGTTGGTCGAGTTCAAAGAAGTCGGTGTCGCTTTTCCGCAGTTCGGTAATGAACTTTTTGGAGGCACCCTTGTCAATGCGTTCCAGCATCCCTTCGATAGGTCCGGCCGTTGCTACAGAACCGGCAAGCACCATCAGTGTCATGAGAATGAGTCTTACTGCTTTCATGTGTTTTTCGTTTTTCATTTGACGCAAAAGTAGGTAAATTGCCGGGGAGAGAGGTGGAAAATGGTGCAAAATAGGTGGAAAATAGTAAACTCCACCTGTTTTATAGCAGAAAATGCCCTTGAATGGCAGTTTTTCGACTGGTGATGAATGAAAATTGATAGGGAGCCTGTCCGAAAACTTTCGGCCACTTATCCAACAGTCATCTATTCAATTGTCATCTATCCAATTGTCATGCTGAACGTAGTGAAGCATCTGAATACATCCACTTGCGCTAACAGATTTCTCACTCCGTTCGAAATGACGGGGAAAAAGAAGAGCGGAAAACAGTTCTCGGATAGCCTGGGGCGGGTTGTCCGAGGAAAAGAAAGCGCAGGAGAACGTCAGTCGAGCGTGAACATGTCAGCATCATCCAGGACGGGGAATTTTTTCCGGAAGGCAGCCAGTGCCTGTACGTTGATCTCCGCGATGGCTGCTCCCTCCTCATCGTCGGGACAGGCGGCCAGCGTACGGCCATACGGGTCGATGAGGGCAGTTCCCCCATTGTACCGGCAATACGGGTCGCTTCCGATACGGTTGACGGCTGCCACGTAGCACTGGTTTTCCAGGGCGCGGGCCCGTATCAGGGTCTTCCATGCATCGATGCGTGCAACAGGCCAGCTGGCAATGTAGACCATCATGTCGTAGTCATTCCGGTTGCGGGCAAATACCGGGAAGCGGAGGTCGTAACAGATTTGGAGCAGGATGCGTACGCCCCGGTAGTCCACCACCACCCGTTCCGTCCCCGGTGTGTACTGCCTGTCTTCTCCTCCATAAGTAAAGAGGTGCCGCTTGTCGTAGCAGACCGTCTTCCCGTCGGGGTACACAAAGTGGAAGCGGTTGAAGAACCGCCCTTCGTCCTCGATGGCGATGCTGCCGGCAATGGTACACTGTCGTTCCTGTGCCTGGCGTTTCATCCATGCCAGGGTGACACTGCCGGCGGCCGGTTCGGCGATGCCTTCCGGTAGGGTACAGAAACCCGTAGAAAACATTTCCGGCAAGACAAACAGGTCTCCGTCGGGATGCCGGTCCATCAACTGCTCCGCCCTACGGACATTCCGTCCGGGGTCGGCCCATACAATGTCTGTTTGCAATAGAATCACTTTCATGACTTGTCCAGCTTCAGTTATCCGTCAGTTTGCGCTCCAGCTCTTCCGCTGTCAGCCGCAGGTAGAACCGTCCCTGATGGGCGATGGAGATATTGCCCGTCTCTTCCGACACGATGATGGCAATGGCATCCGTCTCCTGCGAGATGCCCATGGCCGCCCGGTGGCGCAGCCCCAGTTCCTTGGGAATGTCGAGATTGTGCGATACGGGCAGGATGCAACCGGCAGCCTTGATGCGCTTGTTGCTGATGACCATGGCTCCGTCGTGCAGCGGACTGTTCTTGAAGAAAATGTTCTCGATGAGCCGCTGGTTGATGTTGGCATCGATGACATCCCCCGTCCGCACGATATCGTCGAGGGGGAAATTCTTCTCGATAACGATGAGAGCTCCCACCTTTCCCTTCCCCATGCTCATGCACGCCATGACGATGGGCATGATGTCTTCCTTGCTGGTCTCCCCTTTATGGGTGCCTTTGAAGAAGCGCAGGATGCTGATGGTATGGTGGCGCGATCCCAGCGTGAGGAGGAAACGGCGGATTTCGTCCTGGAACAGGACAATGAGGGCCAGGGCACCTACGCTGACCAGCTTGTCAAAAATAGACCCCAGCAACCGCATTTGCAGCACTTGCGACACGATGACCCAGATAACGATAAAAACCAATATACCTACGAAGACGTTGAGCGAACCGGACGACTTCATGAGTTTGTAGCTCTTGTAGAGCAGGAAGGCCACCAGCAGGATGTCCAGAATGTCTTTAACACCGATGAGGCTGATATCGAATGGCATGGCTGATGGAGATTAAAGGGTAAACTGCTTCATTTTCTGTACAATCCGTACGGCTTCGACGGCTTCTTTCACATCGTGTACCCGCAGGATGTCGGCCCCTTTCAGCAGGCAGAGGGTATGGATGACGCTTGTCCCGTTGAGTGCCTCGGCCGGCGTGCCGCCCAGCAGCTTGTAGATCATGGATTTCCGGGAGACCCCTACCAGTACGGGCAGTCCGAAGGAACTGAGTTCTTCCATGCCGGCCAGCAGTTCGTAGTTGTGGTCGAGTGTCTTGCCGAATCCGAATCCCGGGTCGAGAATAATGTCGCGGACGCCGAGGTCGCGCAGGCGGGCCACTTTCTCTGAGAAGTAATACATCACTTCCTTCACCACATGGTCGTAGTGAGGGTGCAGCTGCATGTTCTGCGGAGTGCCTTGCATGTGCATAATAATATAAGGTACGCGAAGGTCGGCCACCGTGCGGAACATGTCGGCATCCATCTCGCCGGCGGCAATGTCGTTGATGAGGGCCACCCCGTACTCCTCCACGCACATCCGTGCCACATCGGCCCGGAACGTATCGACCGAAATGACGGCACCGGGCTGTTCGCGACAGACTACAGCCAGTCCCTTGCGCAGGCGGTCCATCTCTTCTTGTGCAGAGATGTGCTCGGCATTAGGACGGGACGAATACGCACCGATGTCGATGATGCTGCCTCCTTCGGCAATGATCTGTGCGGCGCGTTCCGCTATCTCCGCCTCCGTCTGTTTGCGGCTGTTGCTGTAGAAAGAGTCGGGGGTTATGTTGAGAATTCCCATCACCTGTGGGGTAGAGAGATCCATCAGTTGTCCGTTCACATTGATAGATTGGTTCTTTGAGTCGTTCATGTCATCAATAGGTTTAGAAAAACACCACAAAGGTAGCTACAATTATTGGTTTTTGTTGTATCCCCATCCTCCAATTTTCTTCGATTCCGCCGGAACGGACATGAAATCCTTACGGATTTTCTATTGCGCAGCGTTCGGTTTCCATTATCTTTGCGACCGGATAAACGTAAACCGAAGAAATCATGGAAAAAATAGAAGAAATCTACCGGCTCTTTCAGGAGTGCGGTGAGGTGACGACCGACAGCCGCCATTGTCCGAAGGGGTCGATGTTCATTGCCTTGAAGGGGGCTACTTTCAACGGGAATGCCTTTGCCGCGCAGGCCGTGCAGGCGGGCTGCCGCTATGCCTTGGTGGACGAGGCTGCCTATGCCGACCCTGCCTGTCCGGCTATCGTGCAGGTGGATGATTGCCTGCAGACCTTGCAACAGCTGGCCCGTTTCCACCGTAGGAAGTTGGGGACCCGCATTGTCGGAGTGACGGGGACCAACGGGAAGACAACGACCAAGGAACTGCTTTCGGCAGTGCTGAAACAAACGTATCGGGTATTGGCTACCCAAGGCAACCTGAACAATGCCATCGGAGTGCCTTTGACACTGCTGCGGCTGACTGAGGCCGACGAGGTGGCAGTGGTGGAGATGGGAGCCAGCCATCCCGGCGACATCCGCGAACTGGTGGAAATCGTAGAGCCCGACTACGGACTGATTACCAACGTGGGGCTGGCTCACCTGCAAGGATTCGGTTCGCTAGAAGGAGTGATCCGTACGAAAGGGGAGCTGTACGACTATCTCCGTACCCGTCCGGAGGGGGCGACGGTCTTCCTGCAAAACGAGAATCCCTACCTGAACGAAATCGCGCATGGACTACGCTGTCTCCGCTATGGGCAGTCGGAGGGACTGTATGTGAGCGGTCGTGTCACCGGTTGCTCGCCCTTCCTGAAGTTCCGGTGGACGGCAGACGGCACGAGCCACGACGTGCAGACCCGGCTGATCGGTGCCTACAACCTCGACAATGCCTTGGCGGCGGTAGCCGTAGGGCGTTTCTTTGCCGTCGGCGACGAACAAATCTGTCAGGCTTTGGCGACGTATGAACCGCAGAACAACCGTTCGCAGCTGAAGCAGACCGCCCGCAACCGCTTGGTGGTGGATGCCTACAATGCCAACCCCACCAGCATGAGGGCGGCCCTGCTGAATTTTCGGCAGATGGAGGCTCCCCGCAAGATGGTCATTCTGGGCGATATGAAGGAATTGGGAGCCAGCAGTGGGGAAGAGCACCGGCAGATAGTGGAACTGCTGAAAACCTGTTCGTTCGACCGCGTTGTATTGGTCGGACCGGAATTTGCTGCTGCCTGTCCTCCTTTCCCGACGTGTGCGACAGTGGAGCAGGTCAAGGATTTGTTACACCAGGACCCTCCTCGGGACTGTTACATCCTCATCAAAGGCTCGAACAGCATGAAGCTGGCCCAGTTGGCGGAATGTGAGGATTTATAAAAATGCTGAACGAAGTGAAGCATCTGTATGCATCCACTGGACGTTGACAGATGCTTCACTTCGTTCAGCATGACAATGGGTATATTGACACCATCTCATTGTTGCGGACTCATTGTTTCGGACTCAACCCCATTTCGGCGGCTTTCTGCAGCAGGAACGCATAGGCCGCATCGTGTTCGTTGGGAATCACCCCGTCAAGAATCGCATCCTTGATGGCACTCTTCAGCATGCCGATTTCGCGGCACGGCTCCAGTCCGAACACCTGCATGATTTCCGCCCCGTCTACCGGCGGCTGGAAGTTACGGATGCGGTCCTTCTCCTCCAGGTCTTTCAGCTTCTGGCGGACCAGTTTGAAATTGTCGAGGAAGCGTTGCTTGCGGGCCTCATTCTTCGAGGTGATGTCCGCTTCACACAGCAGCATCAGGTCGTCGATGTCATCTCCCGCTTCGAAGAGCAGACGGCGGACCGCCGAATCGGTGACCTCTTCGTCGGCAATTACGATGGGGCGCATGTGCAGTCCCACCAGTTTTTGCACGTATTTCATCTTCTCGTTCATCGGCAGCTTCATCCGGCGGAAAATGTCGGGAATCATCCGCTCGCCGATGTAGTTATGGTTGTGGAAGGTCCATCCCGCTTTCGGT
Source organism: Phocaeicola plebeius (assembly GCA_022767125.1). Classification (GTDB taxonomy): domain Bacteria; phylum Bacteroidota; class Bacteroidia; order Bacteroidales; family Bacteroidaceae; genus Phocaeicola; species Phocaeicola plebeius_C. The sequence continues at coordinate 4,521 of JALEPZ010000108.1, read as the reverse complement.
TCCCACCGCTTGGTGCGCGGCTTGCCGATGTCGTGCAGCAGGGTGGCCCAGCGCAGCCACAGGTTGTTGCTCACGCGGGCAATGTTGTCCACCACTTCCAGGGTATGGTAAAAATTGTCCTTATGTCCCCGTCCGTTTTTCACTTCCACCCCTTGCAAGGCCACCAGCTCCGGGAAAATCAGTTCCAGCAGGCCGCAACGGTCGAGGTCGACGAACCCTTTCGAGGGTACCGGCGACAGGAGAATCTTGTTCAGCTCGTCCGCAATCCGTTCGCGCGAGATAATCTCGATGCGCTCGCGGTTCCGTTCCAACGCCTCGAACGTCTCGTCCTCGATGTAGAAGTTCAGCTGCGTGGCAAACCGGATGCAGCGCATCATGCGTAGCGGGTCGTCGCTGAAGGTGATGTCCGGGTCGAGCGGTGTGCGGATGATACGGTCTTCAAGGTCCTCCAGTCCGCCGAACGGATCGACCAGTTCGCCATAGCGGGCCTGGTTGAGACAGACCGCCAAGGCATTGATGGTAAAGTCGCGGCGGTTCTGGTCATCTTCCAGCGTACCGTTCTCCACCACCGGCTTGCGGCTGTCGTGGCTGTACGATTCCTTGCGGGCCCCGACAAACTCCACTTCCTTGTCGTGGTATTTCACCTGGGCCGTACCGAAGTTCTTGAACACCGACACGTGGGCCCCTTTTCCCAGGCGCTTGCCCAATGCCTGTGCGATATCGATGCCGCTGCCTACCACTACCACGTCGATGTCCTTCGACGGGCGGTGCAGGAAAATGTCGCGCACGTAGCCTCCCACCACGTAACATTCCAGTCCCATCTCGTCGGCGGTCTCGGAAATCAGTCGGAATATCTTGTCTGTGAAATGTTCTTTCAGTTCCATGTCGTTTCTGCTTATTGGACTGCAAAATTAGAAAAAAAAGAGGACTAATGAGGCGAAATGCCAATTAAATTGTATTTTTGCAAGAACTCCTAAACTACGAATCATTTATGAAGAAGAAAATGCTATGGATAGTGGCGGCTGCATTGCTTGCAGTAGGCTGCAATGGCGACGGGAAGAAAGCTGGCGAGCTGCTCGCACGGGCAGAGGCTTCCTACGCCGAAGGTGATTACAATACGAGCAAACTTCGGATAGACAGCATTCGCACGCTCTACCCCAAGGCGTTCGAGGTGCGCAAGGCAGCGGTCGGACTGATGCAGCGGGTGGAACTCGACGAGCAGCAGAAGACCCTGGCCTATTTAGACAGCATGATGGCGAGGAAACAGGCATCGCTCGACTCCATCCGGGGGGAGTTTGTCCTGGAAAAGGATACGGCCTACCAGGAGACCGGCAATTATTTCTATCCCACACAGGTGGTGGAGAAGAACATCGGACGCTCGTTCCTGCGGGCGCAGGTCAACGAACGGGGAGAAATGTCGCTGACATCGATCTACTGCGGCGGCAGCATTCATCATACCTCTGTCAAGGTGAGTGTGGACGGCGACACGTATGCCCAGACCCCCATGTCCACCGACAGCTATGAAAGTACCGACCTGGGACGGGCGGTGGAGAAGGCCGACTACAAATTGGGGGCCGACGGGGGCGTAGTGGCCTTCATCACGGCCCATCAGGACCAGAAGTCGTTGCGTCTGGAGTTTGTCGGCGACCGCCATTTCAAAACCCTGATGCAGCCCTCCGATGTGAAGGCGATTGTCGCTGTAAGCAAGTTGGCCCGCATCCTTTCGGCCATGGAAGAAATCCGTCAGCAACAGAAGGATGCCCAGCTGAAAATCCGTTTCGTCCAGCGGAAGATGCAGGAACGCGAACAGGAGTAATCCGATACGATGGTCATGGAATTTCCACAGCTCGCCCCTTATCTGCAGGAACTGCCGGCCGGTGCCATTGCCGATACCGTCAACCGCCAGCTGGAAACGCATTCGCGACTCGTGGTGACCGCTCCTCCCGGAGCCGGAAAGTCCACGCTGTTGCCCCTGACCCTGTTGCTGGGAACTGAGGCGGGCAAGGTGGTGGTACTGGAACCCCGTCGCCTGGCGGCCCGTCAGATTGCCGAACGCATGGCTGCCATGCTGGGAGAACCGGTAGGCAAGACCGTCGGCTACCGGGTACGGTTCGAGAGCAAGGTGTCGAAGGACACCCGGATTGAAGTGTTGACCGAAGGGATTCTCACCCGGCTGTTAGTAGATGATGCCACCCTCGACGGCGTGTCGGTCGTAGTCTTCGATGAATTCCACGAGCGCAGCCTGAATTCCGATGTCGCCCTTGCCCTGACCCGTGAGGCGCAGGACCTGCTGCGTCCCGACCTGCGGATTGTCGTGATGTCGGCGACCATCGATGCCGCTGCCCTCTGTCGGGCCTTGGATGCCCCGTTGGTGGAAAGCGAAGGACGGATGTTTCCCGTGGATATCCGCTACGGCGAAGAAGCCGATGTGCAGCATTGTGCCGAGCAAGTGGCGCGGGCCATCAGCCGTGCCCACCGCGAACACGAGGGCGACATCCTGGCCTTCCTGCCCGGACAGGCGGAAATCCTGAAATGCCAGGACCTCTTGGGCGAAGCCTTGGGGGCGACACATGTCTGTCCTCTTTACGGCCTGTTGCCGCCGCAGGAACAGCGCAGGGCCATTGCTCCTTCTGCACCGGGCAGTCGGAAGGTGGTGCTGGCCACTCCTGTGGCCGAAACCTCGCTGACCATTGAAGGCGTGCGGATTGTCATCGATGCCGGTTTCTGCCGGATGATGGCCGTGGATGCCCGCACCGGACTGAGCCGTATGGAGACGGTACGCATCTCGATGGACATGGCCCGTCAGCGCAGCGGCCGTGCCGGTCGTGTGGCAGCCGGCATCTGCTACCGGCTGTGGTCGAAAGCCACAGAGCAACGGATGGCAGACTGCCGTCAGCCGGAGATTCTGGAAGCTGACCTGGCTCCCACCTTGCTCGACATTGCCGCCTGGGGCGGTGAGGAAGTGGAGGATTTACCGTGGCTGACCCCTCCGCCCAAGGCCCAAGTTGCCCAGGCACGCCAGCTGTTGCGGTGGTTGGGGGCCTTGGATGAGGCCGGACACATCACCCCTCATGGCCGTCGGTTGGCTGCCTTGACGTGTCATCCCCGCATGGCGCAGATGATGCTCAAGGCGGAAACGCCTGGCCGGAAAGCATTGGCAGCAGACATCGCCGCCTTCCTGGAAGAGAAAGACCCGCTCCTGGCGGACAACGATGCCGACATCCGCTCGCGTTTGGTAGGGTTGCAGGAGGCCCGTCGGAAAGGAGCCGCCGGACGATGGAACCGCATCGTCGTCATTGCCGCACAATACCGCCGCATGATGAAGGTAGGAGCAGACATAGCCTGGAACGATGTGCACGCAGCAGGGGCATTGATGGCAGCCGCTTACCCCGAGCGGGTGGCCCAGCGGGCGGGTCATGCCACTTACAAGCTGGCGGGAGGCGGTACGCTGGTGCGGCTGGCCGAAGCGGATGCCTTGTCCGCCTACGACCTCCTGGCCGTGGCTTCGCTGGGTACACGGATATTCCTGGCCGCTCCATTAGAGGAAGCGGAGGTGTCGGAACTGGTGACAGAAAAGAACGCCTTGTTCTGGGACAGCAAAGAGGGACGGGTAGTGGCCCGCTCGGAACGGCGGATAGGGACACTCCTGCTCGGCAGCCGTCCCTTGTCCCAGGTCGATTCCGAGAAACGGGTACAGGTCATTTGCGATGCCGTGCGCAAGGAAGGGCTCAGTCTGCTGGATATCAACGACGAGGTGCAACGCCTGCAGCGTCGCATCGCTGCCGTTGCTGCCTGGCATCCCGAGCTGGAGCTCCCCGACCTCTCGACCGAAGCCGTCCTTTCCCGGACAGAGGAGTGGTTGCCCTTCTACCTCGGCAAGGCATCTACCGCTGCCGAACTGAAGAAAATCAACCTGTGCGAAGCGGTGTGGAACCTGCTGGCCTACGAACAGCAGGTCGAGATAGACCGTCTGGCCCCGTCGCACCTGCAGGTACCTACCGGCAGCCGCATCCGTGTCGATTACCGTCAAGGTGCGGAAGCCCCCGTTGTCTGTGTTCGCCTGCAGGAATGTTTCGGCCTGACCGACACGCCGCGGGTAGATGACGGTCGTCGTCCGGTTCTGATGGAACTGCTCTCTCCCGGCTTCAAGCCCGTACAGCTGACGCAAGACCTTCGCAGTTTCTGGTCCACCACCTATTTTGAGGTGCGCAAGGAGCTTCGTCGCCGCTACCCTAAGCATTACTGGCCCGACAATCCGTTGGAGGCAGAAGCGGTGAGGGGAGTGAAACGGAAATGAATCCCAATGCGTACGGACAGTATTATGAGAGTGGCAGCTCAATGTATAAGATCAGCAAGAAACATGGCGTTGACGATGTCACTTTCTATCGTTGGGTTAGGTCATTCGAGTCAAAAGGATTATCTTTGCCATCAGAACTGAATGAATTGGAAAATCAGGTATATATGGCACGCAAGAGATCTATAGAACGTCAGCCGTCATCAGAAATGACCGAGCTGGAGCGA
>JALEPZ010000121.1 GCA_022767125.1 Phocaeicola plebeius | reverse complement strand
AACTTGCGGACATCTACAGACTGCTTGACATTAACCCCAAGCCTCTGGGAAAAAGAAAATCCATGCTACACCCAAATCGGACTCCGAAAAATCCTAATATTGGAAGTCAATGAGTTACATGATTAATGGCTGCAATGTGGGTTAAATACTGGAACAAGTAAAAAATTGACTATCAATGTTCGTCTTGAAAGAAGCATCGCTGATATGGTTACTTTGGACAAGGCTAATCATACGATTACAGCTGATGAAACCAAGGATAACTTCAGTGCGTCCCTGACACCGATGTTCGATGCTATGACGACTGAACAGCTCAATGAGTGGAATCAGTACATCAACGCTGCTGACTTCAAGGTATATCAGGTTGGTACGAATGATGATGGTAGCGATAAGGATATTACTAACGGTGTAAGTCAAGGTGGTGTCACTCTGAAGTTCAAAGATGCTGATGGTAATGCCTTGACGGATTTAGACTGGACTAACGGACAGGATGGAACAGAAGCCAAAAAAGCCCGTAAGATTATTGTTGATTTAAACCACAATTGGCCAGCTGACTTTGCGTTGGACAAGGAATACTACATCTTGGCTACCTACAAGGATGAAGCTGATGATGTCATCAGTCAGGCAAAGATTCCGTTCAAGCTGAGCATTCCTGCATTGTCCAGCCTGTTCGAACGTCAGGATGGTATCTGGGTGAACGATGTTGCCAACGCTTACATGTATGAAACCGCTAACCGTGGTGAGGACGCTGATAAGAAGAATGCAACCTACACTATCAAGAATGCATTCAAGCAGTTGGCTACTACAGTGGGTACTTCTACCTTTGATGTAGAACTGGATAATGCAGATGCCAACAAGATTTCTGGCAAGAAACATAACGAACTGGCTACATTGGCTAATGAAACGGGTGTAACAGGTACTAATGTAAATAACTTGACCATCACGTTGAAAGATGGATTGGTTAGCGGCGGTAACAATGCCGATGGCACTCAGCTCGGTTACAAGAAGGAATTGATTCTCCATGTAAAGAATGTGAAGTTTGTGAACAAGTATTCTTATGGAGATGAAACGTATGACTTCAAAGTGAAGGTGATGAGCCCGTTGTTCGAAGGCAAGGTTTACGCGGTAGGTAATGCTGTTGAACTGTCAGCTACTTCATTGGAAGGCCAGAAGATCAATGATTCCAACATCAAGGCACATACTTATAATGTATCGGAAGTTTACAGCATCTTCTCTGATAAGGCTGCAACTGACTACTGGAAGCGTAATGAAATCAAGTCTGTTGTATTTGAATCTGGCAACGATGAACTGTTCTCTGTTACGAGAACCGGTACAACATATGTAGCTGCAGCAGGTGATAACCCTGCCGTTCCCGGTTATGCTACTGTCACAGTAAACAACAGCGCTAATATCTCAGTAGATACCAACTCGACCATCAAGGTTACCGTAACGGATGCTTGGGGTTACAAGCTGGTACAGGAAATCCCTGTTGTATTGAAAGTAAATCAAGGAAATAATTAATCGACTTGATTAATTCATCTAATGAGAGCGGCTTCCTTTGGGAGGCCGCTCTTTTTAGGTATGCTCGGCATGAGCATTGTCTAACGAGTGCAAGTCCCCAACGAGTTCTGATAGTGGGAATCGTATAACCAAAGAGACAAGGGTGTCCACCGCAAGGTGGAATCTGAACAAGTCAGTTGCAAAAAATCCGGCAGAAGGTATCTGACATACAGAATATATCTGTAACTTTGTCCACAGTGATTATAAATACATACCCGTATGGCATTGCCGATCAACATAGACGAACTGCTGAAGGGCAAGACCGTGGAATGGGAACGTCTGGATTTCAAGC
>JALEPZ010000062.1 GCA_022767125.1 Phocaeicola plebeius | reverse complement strand
AAGCCTTCATTATCAAATCCGTTCGGATTGACGGTTTCTTCTGCGATACGTCCCTTACATTATATATATAACGAAGGGAACGCATCTCCTTGTACTACATTTCTTGTTTGTTTATCCAAAGTCTTTCAATGAACTCTTTTTTCGTCGCTTCCGTTGTTTCTCGAAAGCGGATGCAAAGGTACGGCTTTTTGCGAAACCTGCAAGCAATAGGGCAAACTTTTTTTCAGAAAAAATTCGAATTGATTGATAAATAGCTGTATTTCAAGCATCTTAAAGGATAATATTTTCTGTTCTATCTTTGTGTAATGAGAATGGATACACCTTATTATATATTATATCACGGGAATTTTTTTTCTTAGCCTGTACTCATTCTTTCTTTGCCTTGACGCAAAACCCGGACGGAATGGATTGAACAAACAGAAGCGTGAATCGAGAAAAGAGCAGAGTGGATTGGCAAAGCAGAAAAAGGGATCAAATAGCTCCGATATTCGAAAAAAGAAGCGTATCTTTGCAAGCAACAAACTACTATTACAAACAATATGAAAACAACTAAACAACTCCCCCATCCCCTCATCGCCCTCCTCCCTTTAGCGGTGCTCATCCTGCTGATTGTCCTGACCCTCCATTATTTCCCCGATGATGCCTTGTCTGGTGCCTCACAGGTGGCTCTCATGACGGCCAGTGCGGTCTGCGTAGCCCTCTCTATGACGATTTATCACGTACAATGGCCAGAATTCGAGCACCTAATCAAAACCACCGTCGGCGATGCCAGCGTTTCCATCCTGCTCCTACTGCTCATCGGTATGATGTCCGCCACCTGGATGGTCAGCGGGACGGTACCCACCCTCATCTATTACGGCGTACAGATCATGTCGCCCACCTTCTTCCTGCCCTGCTCCTGCCTCATCGCCTCCCTCATCTCCGTCATGACCGGCACATCGTGGACCACCATCGCCACCATCGGTGTCGCCCTGATGGGCATTGGTGACGCATTGGGGATTCCCTCTCCCTACACCGCCGGCGCCATCATCTCCGGCGCGTACTTCGGCGACAAGATGTCTCCTATGAGCGACACTACCGTACTAGCCTCCTCTGTTGCCGGTGCCGACCTGTTCGCCCACATCCGCTATATGATGTACACCACCGTACCCAGCATCCTACTGTCACTGCTCCTCTATCTGCTGATAGGACTGTCGTACAGCGGTGAAGGCATGAGTGCGGACCATTATCTCAAGGGACTGGAGCAGGGCTTCCACATCTCGCTCTGGACCCTGCTGGTCCCCTTGTTCACTGCCTGGCTCATCTACCGGAAGACCCCCTCACTGATTACCTTGCTGCTTTCGTCACTGGCCGCCGGACTCTGCGCACTACTCCTACAGTCCGACGCATTGACCGCCATTGCCGGGGGAACCGAAGCCAATGCCCGCAGCCTGTTCACCGGTCTGATGGCCACGTGCTACACCCATACCCAGGTGGATACCGGCGACGCAGCTATCAACCAACTGGTGGCCACACGCGGTATGGCCGGCATGCTCGACACTATCTGGCTCATCCTCTGCGCCATGTGTTTCGGCTCGTGCATGGTGGCGAGCGGCATGCTGAGGAGCATCACCCACGCACTGCTGCGCGGCATCTGCAACACCCTTTCCTTGGTCTGCTCTACCGTTGTCTCAGGCGTACTGCTCAACCTCATCATGGGCGACCAGTTCCTCTCCATCATCATGAACGCCTCCATGTTCCGCGAGGAATACCAGCGACGAGGCAATCGTCCCGAACTCCTGAGCCGCTCCACCGAAGACTCCGCCACCGTCACCTCCGTACTGGTGCCCTGGACCGCCTGCGGCATGACCCAGAGCACCGTGCTGGGCATACCTACGCTGGTCTATCTGCCCTTCTGCTTCTTCAACCTTATCAGCCCCGTGATGAGCTGTCTGGTAGCCGCCTTCGGCTTCGTGTCTGCACCCCAGCGGCCCCATACTGACCCACCGGTCGCCTGAGCCAAGAGAGACAGAACAGTTTTTCAGCAATTCCGTCCATAGCAGGCCGACCAAGGGAACGGATAAAACCGTAACTTTGCAGTGAGTTCACCGATAATGACTGACTTTATGGAAATAACCCTCTACCATCTGCTCATGGGCCTCATGCCCCCGCTGGCCGCAGTCGTATTCATCGCCCTGCTCTTCATCAAGGCAGGCTACGGCATGTTCCGCACCCGCCAGTGGGGTCCCACTCTCCCGAACAAGGCCGGCTGGGTGCTCATGGAATGCCCCGCCGTACTGGTGATGGGCCTTCTTTGGGCCACCGGCCTCCGGCCCACCGACACCGTACCGCTGCTGTTCTTCCTCCTGTTCGAAGTCCACTACGTGCAGCGCTCCTTCGTCTTCCCCTTCCTGATGAAGGGCAAGAGCCGGATGCCCCTGTCCATCGTATTGATGGGCATCCTCTTCAATATCATCAACGGCTTCCTCATCGGTGAGGAGCTGTTCCACCTGACACCGCCCGACCGATACCCCCTCGACTGGCTTGGCACGCCCGCCTTCCTCGGCGGCCTCCTGCTGTTCGTCACCGGGATGGGCATCAACCTCCACTCCGACCATGTCATCCGCCACCTGCGACAGCCAGGTGATACACGCCACTACCTTCCCGAACGGGGAATGTACCGGTACGTCACCTCGGGCAACTATTTCGGCGAGTTAGTGGAGTGGACCGGATTCGCCATCCTCACCCAATCGCCCGCCGCAGGAGTCTTTGTGCTGTGGACCTTCGCCAACCTCGCTCCCCGCGCCTACGCCATCCGCCGCCACTACCGTCAAGAGTTCGGTACAGAAGCTGTCGGTCGGCGAAAATGCCTGATCCCCTTTATCTTTTGATACGTATCAACCACAAATTCATACGATATGAGTAAACTATTCACACCTGCTTCTATCGGTCCACTTACGCTTCGCAACCGCAGCATTCGTTCGGCTGCCTTCGAGAGCATGTGTCCCGGAAATTCCCCATCCAAAGAACTGTTCGATTATCACGTATCGGTCGCTGCCGGAGGCGTAGGCATGACAACAGTCGCCTATGCCGCCGTCTGCCGAAGCGGGCTGTCGTTCGACCGCCAGTTATGGATGCGTCCAGACATTATTCCCGGGCTGAAGCAGCTGACCGATGCCGTCCATCGTGAGGGAGCTGCCGCCAGCATCCAATTAGGCCACTGCGGCAACATGTCACACAAGAAAATCTGCGGTCAAACACCCGTAGGGGCCAGCACCGGTTTCAACCTCTACTCGCCTACCTGGGTGCGCGGACTCCGGAAGGACGAACTTCAGCCGATGGCTAAGTGTTACGGAGAATCAGTACGTATGGCCCGACAGGCCGGATTCGATGCCGTAGAGATCCATGCCGGACACGGCTATCTCATCAGCCAGTTCCTCTCTCCATCCACCAATCACCGCAAAGACGAGTTCGGCGGGTCTCTGGAAAACCGCATGCGTTTCATGGACATGGTGATGGAAGAAGTGATGGAAGCGGCCGGCAACGACATGGCCGTACTGGTGAAGATGAACATGCGTGACGGTTTTAAAGGAGGTATGGACATCGACGAGTCCCTGCAAGTAGCCAGGCGGCTGTACGAAGACGGCGCCCACGCCTTGGTACTGAGCGGCGGATTTGTCAGCAAGGCCCCCATGTACGTCATGCGAGGTGCCATGCCTATCCGCACCATGACCCACTACATGGACTGCTGGTGGCTGAAATACGGCGTACGGATGGTCGGCAAGTGGATGATTCCCTCCATTCCGTTCCAAGAAGCCTATTTCCTAGAAGATGCCCTGCGCTTCCGCCAGGCCCTGCCGGATGCCACCATGGTCTATGTCGGCGGACTGGTATCGCGCCAGAAAATCGATGAAGTCCTGAACGACGGCTTCGAGTTCATACAAATGGGCCGCGCCCTCCTCCATGAGCCGGGCTTCGTGAACCGGATGAAGACAGAGGAATGCGCCCGCTGCGGATGCCGGCACAGCAACTATTGCATTGCCCGCATGTACACGATCGACATGGCCTGCCACCAGCACTTGAAAGAGGCACTTCCCGCCGACATACAACGAGAAATTGACCGATTAGAGGAGGAGAAAAAACCATGAAAGGAACCGCGATTATTACGGGTGCCGACGGAGGCATGGGCAGCGAAATCACCCGTGCCGTCGCAGCCGCCGGCTATCATGTCATCATGCTCTGTTACACCAAGTTCAAAGGTGTGGAACGCAAGAGCCAGATTGCATTGGAAACCGGGAACACCGACATCGAAGTCTATGAAATCGACCTGTCGTCGATGGAATGCATCCACACCGTCACCGGCAAGCTCTTGCAGCGGCTGTCGTCCATTGAGCTGTTGATGAACAACGCCGGTACCATGTGTACCCACTTCGTCCGTACCGACGAGGGATTCGAGCGCACCGTAGCCGTCAACTACCTGGCACCCTTTTTGCTGACAAACCGCCTGCTGCCCCTGATGCACAGCGGCACGCGCATCGTCAACATGGTGTCGTGTACGTACGCCATCGGCAAGACGGGAGTGCATTTTTTTCAGAACGGCAGTGAGAGCCGCACCTTCTGGCGGATTCCGATCTACAGCAATACAAAATATGCCTTGTGGATGTTCACCTACGAACTGTCGCAGCGGTTGAAAGACAAAGGCATCACGGTGAATGGCGCCGACCCAGGCATTGTGTCGACGAACATCATCCGGATGGACATGTGGTTTGATTGGCTGACCGACCTCTTCTTCCGTCCCTGCATCCGTACTCCCCGTCAAGGAGCTGACACTGCCATCCGCCTGCTGTTGGATGAGGACAAGGCGGGCATGACCGGTCGACTGTTCGCTTCGAACAAAGCCAAACGGCTGAAACCAAAGTTCACCGACCGCAGCCTGACTGTCGGCTTGTGGGAAGCCACCGAACAATGGCTGGCTCCCTTTTTGTAACGCCGGTAGCCAGCGGACATCAATAGATGGCCTTGGCTACCTTGTACACGCTGTCTGAGGCCAGGAAAGTATAGAAATGCAGTCCGGGAACACCATGGGCCATGAGGTCTTTGCACTGCTGGACGCACCATTCTACTCCCACAGCTTTCACTTCCTCATCGGTGGCACACTTGCGCAACTCCGAAGCGAACGCCTCGGGAATGTCCGAACGGAACACCTTAGGCAACACGTTCAGCTGGTTCTTCAGCACCACCGGCTTGATGCCGGGCACGATAGGTACCTCTATGCCCGCTGCCCGGCAACGGTCGACGAAAGCATAGTATTTCTCGTTGTCGAAGAACATCTGCGTCACAAGGTAGCTGGCACCGGCCTCCACCTTCTTCTTCGCATAATAGAGATCCGACTCCATGTTGGGCGCCTCCTCGTGCTTCTCAGGATAGCAGGCCATTCCGTAAGTGAAGGGTGTCTGGATGCCATCGATTTTCATGCCATTCAGTCCAACTCCCTCGTTGAACCGATTCACCTGTTCCTGCAGGTCTGTGGCGTGTTCGTTATAAAGCGGCACGTCCTTGGCAGGGATGTCCAATCCCTTGGCATCTCCCCGCAGGAGAAGGAGGTTATGAATGCCCAGGAAGTTCAAGTCGAGCAGCGCATATTCCGTTTCTTCCTTGGTAAACCCCTTGCAGATGATATGAGGCACCGCCGTAATACCATACTTATTCTGAATGGCGGCAGCAATAGCCACCGTTCCCGGCCGTTTGCGCGTCACCACTTTCTGGATGGTGCCATCGGCCTGGGTCTGGTACAACACCTCGCTGTGATGAGAGGTGATGTTGATGTACTTCGGGTCGAACTCCCGCAATTTGTCCACCACCTTATATACTTTCTGGATATCATTCCCCTTCAACGGGGGCAATATCTCAAATGAGAAGACAGGGGTCGAGCTGCCGTTGATTGAATCGATTACTTTCATATCATCTGTTGTTTCTAATTCGGTTAATGTTGCAAAGATAAAACTTCCCCCTTTCTTTTCAAATAGATTCCGTTCTTTTAGAAAAATCGGCTGAAAAGAAATGACTTTCCACCTCTCTTTAGCATATTCTTCTAAAATTCGGGGCTCTTTTAGAATGCCTATTCATTGTCCGTCCCAATCGTTACCCACTCGCTCGTCTGCTGTGTACTCATCGGGCCCGTAAGGAATCCGAAACACAAACGTACATCCCTTCCCCGACGGACTGTTGACCTCGATCATCCCATGGTGCAGTTCTACAATCCCCTTTGCCAGGGTCAACCCCCATCCGAAGCCAATGCCTTCATCAGGGTGCTGGACTGTACTCCCCGCCTGATAAAAACGTTCAAAAATCCGGTGCTTGTCCTGTTCGTCGATGCCACATCCCGTATCGGAGACCTCTACCGTAACATGGTGCAACCGGTCGCGCACCGACAACAGAATGGTGCCGCCGTCGGGCGTGAACCTAAACGCATTCGACAAGAGACTATCCACGACTTTCCGCAACAGCCGTTCATCGTACCACACTCGGATTTCTTCCTTCGTCGTATGAAACGAGAAACGGATGTTCCTCGGGCGGGCGTGCTGCTCGAAATGCCGGTAGCAGCTGTCCAGCAGCTCCACCAGGTTGTGTTCGCTGACATGCACGCGTAGCAGTCCCTGTTCCTGATAACGGATGTCGAGTAACTTGTCCACCACGTCCTGAAGCTGGCTTCCTGCCTGGGAGATACCCGACAGTTTCTCGTGCATGCCCGTCAGAGATGGCTGTTGCAACAGCTCTCCAACCTGTTCCACAATCTGTTCCACCGGAGGCTGAAGTTGCTCGGTCATTTTATAGAAGATGTCCAGTTTGCTTCGGCTCAGTTCCGCCAAGTTTTCCGCATACTGCAGATCGAAAATCCTTCTCGACTGCTTCTGGATATGGGTATAGTAGGCACGGACCAGCCAGAAAATTCCGACAGCCCCTACCACGAGGTAAAGCAGAAAGGCCAGCCAGGTGGCATACCAAGGCGAAAGGATCTTAATTTCCAGCTGGCTCTCCACAGCTTCCTCGACGGAGGTCGAGTAGGCCCGTACCGTCAGCGTATAGCTTCCCGGCGGCAAATTGGTACACGTGAAATGCCCGTCGCGCATCACCGTCCACTGCGATGACAATGGTTCGAGCTTGTATTGGACCACGTGATGACAGACCGAGACATAGTCGGTGATGGCATACTGTATCTGGAAGGAATTCTGATCAGACCGGAGCGCCAGCGAAGGGGTGCCCGACAACGACTCGGAAAGCAGTCCCGTATCGTCGTTCACGTGTATCTCACGGTTGCCCACGAACAGGCGGTAAGGGAACACCTGATAATTCACCTGATGCTGGTTCAGGTTTTCCACCCGGAAGGAGACCATACCGTCGATACCCCCGATAAACACTTCGCCGTCGGAGGTCATGTAAAGGGCATTCTGGGTCATGCCCGACAAAGGCACTCCTGACTTCACATCGAAATTCCGGAACACCCGGGTCGTGTCGTTCAAGACAGAAAACCCTCTCTCCGTAACGAACAGCAACTGATGGTCCGACAGCTCACAGGCACTGTAGACACAATTGCCTTGCAGGTAATTGATGACTCCGTAAGTATAGAAATACCCCGTCTGTTCCTCAAAGCGGTCCACGCCAGACTCTCCCATACAGAACCACAGGCGGTGCTGGCTGTCCTGGAAGATATGGTTCACCGCACTGCCACTCATCTCCTGCGGATTGTTATGGCCGTAGGCATGATGCGTCAGCAGATGCGTGGAGAAATCGTACATATACGTTCCGTTTGCCACTCCGGCAATCCACAGCCGTCCCCGGTTGTCCAGCTCCAGGTCAAGGGCTGAGGTTATCTTGTGCTCTTCATTTCCGCTGTCTTGAAACAAGGTACTGTACGAACCTTTGTTCCGGTCAAACTGTAGCACCCCGTTGTCTGTGGCGAGCAACAGGAAATCGCCCTGAGGCAGGATATCGAAAACCGTCAACGAATGATCCAGTCCTCTCAGTGTATAGGGATAATGCGTAAACCGGCCGGTCTGCAGTTCCAGGCAGTCCAGCCCTTTCATGTAAGTTCCGATCCACAATGTCTTGCGCTGCCGGTCGTAGAACAGGCTTTTCAGCGTATTGTGGGCGATGGTGTTCGAATGTGGGCCGTGGCGATACCAGGTGAAACGGCCTGTCTTCCGGTCGAGCCTGTTCAATCCTCCTCCTTCCGTGCAAATCCACAGATGGCCCTCGTCGTCCTCGGCCATGGCCCCCACGACCGGAAAGCTTAGTCCCTCCCCTTCATGAGGCGAGTCTTTGTACACGGAATAAAACGACTGGTTGGGATGAAAATAGCTCAGTCCGCTGAAATAGCTGCCCACCCACATCGTCCCTTGCCGTCCGCACAGCAGGCTCCAGACCGACGCATGATCCTTATTTCCTTCGTTGTTGGGCAAATCATAGGTCTGGAAAGTGTCGTCCGTTTCATCGTAGTCACACAGTCCGGCATACGTGCCCACCCAGATATGCCCCTCCTGGTCTTCTGCCAGCGTATGCACGAAATCAGCATTCAATGACCGGTCATTGCCGTCCTCATGTCGGAAATGGCGCAGCGTCTGGCTGCCCTCCATCCGGAACAACCCGTTCTCTTGCGTACCGATCCAGTACCTCCCCTTACGGTCGAGATAGATTTCGCTGACACTCACAGCCGGGATGGGCTGCGTCAACCGGTGCCGGCGCACATCGTAGACATACAGTCCCGAACGGTCGGTCCCAATGAGTAACGAATCCCCCAGTGTATGAATCGTTTTGATCCGCTCCTGCGAAGAAGGCAGTTCGTAGATGGTGGAGAAATGGTCCTGATCGTACACATACACCCGGTTCCCCACCGCCTTGTACAGGCGGTCGGTATAACACATGGCCGTCACAGAATGATACGTCAGCGTAGAGAACTGTTCGCTCCTCTCATCAAAGCGGCTGATGCCTCGTTCTGTCTGTATATAGATATGCCCCTGACGGTCGCCCACAATTTTCCGCACAGAGTTGCTCACAAGGCTGTGGGCGGCATCGGCATCATGGCGGTACGAACGAATCGTGGTACCGTCGTACACATCCACCCCGTTACGGGTCCCTATCCAAATCAGTCCCCGTTCATCCTGATAAAGCGCCATCACCGAATAATGCGACAGACGGACATCGAACGGCAACTGTCGGAAGAGTAGCGTGGAATGATGTTTCCCCCACGCTGCCTCCATCAGTGCCAACAGGCAACAAAAAAGCAAAACTAATCTTTTTTTCATGGCTCGGAATGCTTCATTGCTGACAAAGTTACCTCTTTTTATAGAAATAGGAAAACATATCTGTCCTTTTTCTTTGTACCTTTGCAGCCGATTTGTTGAATGTTATGAAAGAAAAAAGAAGATTAAAGATGGATTATTGGAAGTATGGGGCCTGTCTGTTAGGGATGATGTGGCTGACTCTTGGGCTGGGAAGCAGGATGCAGGCACAGACCCTCGTTCCCGAACAAGGTTTGCCATCCGACTCCGTATTTGCCCGGTACCTCCAGGCGAAAGGTATCCCACTCACCCACAACAACGAGCTACAGCTACTGAAGAGCGGCTCCGAGAAATTCACGGCCCTGTTCGAAGAAATCCGACAGGCCCGCCATCATATCCACCTCGAATACTTCAATTTCCGCAACGACTCCATTGCCAACGCCCTGTTCGACGTGCTGGCCGAGAAGGTAAAAGAAGGAGTGAAAGTACGCGCCATGTTCGATGCATTCGGCAACATGTCCAACAACCGCCCTATCCGGCGGCAGATGCTGGACGACCTGCACCGAAGAGGCATCGAAATCGTTACTTTCGACCCCATCCGTTTTCCCTGGATCAACCACGTAGCCAGCCGAGACCACCAGAAGATTGTGGTCATCGACGGGAAGGTGGGCTTCACAGGCGGCATGAACATTGCCGACTACTACATCTACGGCTTGCCTGAAATCGGAGAGTGGCACGACATGCACCTCTGCCTGAAGGGACCAGCCGTGGAAGACTTACAACGCATCTTCCTGACCATGTGGAACAAGGAAACGCACCAGCAGATCGAGGGCGAGGAATTTTTCCCCTACTCGAAAGACCATACCTACTACCTGGAGCCGGAGCAACTGGGCAAGCAGGTGGCCATCTTGCAACGGCGGCCCAACAAGGCCCCTGCCACCATCCGCCATGCCTACATCGCCGCCATCGATGCAGCCCAACACAGCATACAGATTATCAACCCCTACTTCACTCCCACCGCCAGCATCCGCCGTGCCTTGAAAAGAGCCGCCCGGCGCGGGGTGCGGGTAGACATCATGATTCCCGGCAAGTCGGACATTCCCTTTACCCCCGATGCCGCCCTCTACATCGCCAACAGCCTGCGGAAAAAGGGGGTACATATCTACATCTACGACGGAGGCTTCCACCATTCGAAGGTCATGACAGTGGACGACCGCTTCTGCACGGTGGGCAGCACGAACCTAAACAGCCGCAGCCTGCGCTACGACTACGAAGTGAATGCCTTCATGTTTGACCTGCCGATTACCGACGAACTGAACCAGCTGTTTGACACGGACAAGCAGAACAGTACGATACTGACACGGGAGGTCTACAAGAAACGCACTCCGTGGAAACGCTTCGTGGGCTGGTTTGCCCACCTGTTCACGCCAGTGCTCTAACCAATCTCTCCGCCAGCCTGACTTTTCCGGTACGCTTGTGGCGTCACCCCATACTGCTTCTTGAAGCATTGGCTGAAATACACCGGCGTACTGAAACCGCAGCAGTCGCTCACCTCGGCAATGGTCCTGTCGGCCGACTGCTTCAACAGGACGGCCGCCTGCTTGAGTCGGTAGTTGAGGATGAAATTGTTGGGAGTCATCCCGGTCAATGCCTTCTCACATATTTAGAGGATAAGAGAATACATTCGAAATATCATAGAACTATACCAGGAATGGTAGTTTCTTCGGACATATTTGTAAAACAAGTAAAGAAATGAATAGAATAGAACTTATGCGCCAAGCGATTGATGAGGCTCGCAAGGGCATTCATGCGGGGCATGGAGGGCCTTTCGGCACGGTGATTGTAAAAGACGGTAAGATTGTAGGACGCGGACACAACTGTGTGCTGTTGCTCAATGATCCGACCTGTCATGGTGAGGTTTCTGCCATACGCGATGCCGGCAAGAATCTCGGAACCTTCGACCTCTCGGGGTGCGAGCTATATACCACTGGCGAACCATGTCACATGTGCCTATGTGCTTGCATGTGGGCCAATATCAGCAAGATCTACTATGGCTGCACCATCGAAGACAACAGCATCATAGGATTCCGCGACGGCAAGTTTGACGAAATTTTCGGCGGTCGCGACAAGCTCGGCGACTATATGCAGGAAATCGACCGCGAAGAATGCCTAAAACTCTTTGAGGAATACAGTAATATGCAGCATGAGAAGTATTGATGGAATGACAATAATAAAGGAAAGCCCAACAAAGCTTTCCTTTTTTATTGTTACAACAGATTTTCAAAATCAATCATTTATCTAAAATGATGGTAACCCTATATACCCAACTATCGACCGTAGTGGGAAACTCTTTTTTGGTAAATTAAGCCGTTGCGCCTTGGCCGTCTCGCCGATTCTATGTATTTTTGTCAATAATCCCTAACACACACCAGCATGAACGTAGAAATTGTAGATATCGCCCAATGGGACAAGGGCCCGATGTTCGAGCGGTACCAAGAGTTGGGAAAGTATCCTATCATCTCCTGCTCGGTCGAGGTGGACGTGACCCGCATCCACGAGGCGGCACGGCGGGAGCGTATCAGCTTCTGGCTGATGTTCATCCATGCGCTCGGGCAAACGCTCAACCATTTTGTGGCCTTCCGTCACCGGGTGGTTCTGGGACAGGTGCTTCGCTTTGACCGTATCCATGTGCGTCTGGCTACCTTGGACAAAGCGCGTAGCTACTATTTCATGCTCCTTCCCTTGGCAGGCTCCCTAACGGAGTTGAGAGCGGCCTACAAAGCAGAGAAGCGACGCATGGAGGCACTCCCCGTGGAGGAACGTGAAACACCCACTCCTCCAAACTGTTTTGTCCTGAACATTCTCCCGCAGGTTCGTCTTTTAGGGTTCGACATGAACTTTATCAGCCCGGAAGGGCTGACGGGCATCCCTTACCTCTATGCGAGCAAACCCGAAGAGGACTGGAAGGGTAGATGGAAGCTCACCCTCTCTATTCAGTTTAATCACAG
>JALEPZ010000020.1 GCA_022767125.1 Phocaeicola plebeius | reverse complement strand
TTCTATCGTTGGGTTAGGTCATTCGAGTCAAAAGGATTATCTTTGCCATCAGAACTGAATGAATTGGAAAATCAGGTATATATGGCACGCAAGAGATCTATAGAACGTCAGCCGTCATCAGAAATGACCGAGCTGGAGCGACTCCGTGACGAGAATCAGCGTCTTCGCAAGGCTCTCAACGAGGTATTGAATATTGGTCGTGAACAATACGGCATCGACCTGCTAAAAAAAAGCTGGCGCCAAGCAGTAGACAATCTTCGGCTCAGGCATTCCGGTGCATCCATCGGGTGCTTGAGTGGACTGTTTTGCAAGAGTCGTGAGGGTTATTATGCAGTCAGCGGGGAGAAGCGAATGCGTAAGGAATTGTCCGAATCGGAGGTTGTCACCACCGTCCGTGAGATAGGGAGTTGTCTATCTGCATCTGCTGACAGATGCGTTTACCCGTGAGATTATCTGGTGGACATTGTCCGACAGCCTTGTCGCCTCCAACACCGTGGCAGCCTTGGATATGGGCATCAAAAATGTCGCATATCTGGGGTTGGACGGACTGATTCATCATTCCGACCGCGGCGTACAATATTGCTGTAATCAGTACATAAAGCATCTGCGAGGAATCAATGCCACTATCAGCATGACGGAGGACTACAAGCCTACGGACAATGCCATAGCAGAACGCGTGAACGGCATCATCAAACAGGAATGGCTTTATAAAATGAAACGTCCTCATGACCTTGAAGAAGCAAGATCTTTGATGACAGACATCATTGAGTTCTACAATAACAAAAGGCCACACAGAAGCAATAAGGACATGTTACCACCGAGGAGGATGAGGGAGTCGCTTCATGCACATTGAAAAGCTCAATGGAGACTTTGCGCCTCCAGCCGCAAGGCTTCCTCCGCAGTGTTTTTCATGGATTGTTTTGCAGAATCCGAAAATATAACTATCTTTGCACCTGTGTACTGATTTAGTAACATCTGAACAACATTGTAAAGCGTCTTAGGAAGACATTGCAGAGTAAGTGAAGTAAAACAGTAAACTAACAAATAATCTGTGAAGTAAAATCAGTCAAAGTCAGGTATAGGTATTGATTACCGCCAGCAGGCATTCTGCTACCGATTGGACAAGTAACTGTCTTTTGCGTTCAGCCTAGGCTGAACGGTCGTAGAAGATATCTTACTTGTCACTTGAAGTTAACTTCAAGCACCGTTCAGCCTGGGCTGAACGCAAAATCAAAGGGCTTGGCCCCAACAAGTTGAATCATTAAAACAGGAAAGTATGGCAATTAACATCGAATGGCAGGTAAAACCTCCTGCCAAGAAGGAAGACAATCCACAGCTGTTCCCGCGCATCATTGATAGCGAGATAGTCGGAGAGAAACAACTGGCAGAGCGGATGACATCTCTTGGGGGATTGACTACAGGAAGTATCAAGGCGGCCCTCAACGACTTGGCAGAAGTGATGGCCGACCTGTTGAGGGAAGGGAAGACCATTCATATTCCCGAGTTAGGTTCGTTCAAGCTGTCCATCGGTACGGATGCAGAGATCTATCCCGACAGTGACAGGCGTATGCAGAGCGTCGTGGTGCGAGGAGTCAGTTTCCAGCCCGATCAGGAGTTCATGGATGCTATCGGCCGTCCGGCTTTCCACTGGAAACCGACTACCGGAGTAGCCATCGCCCCTTCTGCTTCCCAGCTCATCCCTCGACTGAAAGTCTATTTCCAGACGCACGACAGCATGACCCGTCCTACCTTCGAACAGCTGTTCAGACTGAAGCGAACCACCGCCTATATCCGCCTGAAGCAACTGGAGGAAATGGGAGTGATTCAGGCGGTCGGTAACGGCAAAGGGACGAAATATGTCAGCGGGAAGGTATCCTCTTCAGTGTAAGCGAGGTGGTGACAGACAAACAAAGGGTGTAACTATATAGAGAAAAGGTCATGGACAAGAAAGATATACGGCAACCTCATTTCGTCAGTGGCGAAGGTGTGCGGGTTCTTTGTCGCTCTCCGTTCCACACAACACAAAACGGCAGGAAACGGTATCGATTTACATATCTTCCAGCGAAAGACCTTTCAGTTCTACCTGATAGCCTCGTAGGTGCGATTGGATGCATTGGTATTTCTCTTCAAGGGGTTTGGCACTGAACTTGCGTGGGTTGCGCTTTACTTCCGCCACTGTTGCACGGCGGTCGAGCTTCTCAATGGCGATAAGGTCTATCTCGTTCTCGCCTTTGCTGTCCCACCAATGAGACACTTCGGTCACACGTTCGCGCTCGCCGTAGAGCTGACGGAAATACTTCTCAAGCACAATGCCGCTGAACTGAGGGTATTCTTGCCGGATAGTTTCACAAAGAAGGTCAAATTTGCCAAGCTCCACCATCGTGCGGTTGGACTCGATGAAGCGGAACCAGAACATCAGGAAGCAGTCGTCGATATAGTATTTCACGCCTTGGCTGTTGGGCTTTGCCCACATGGGGCGACGCTTGGCAATCAGCGAATACTCCGTTTCGAGCGTGTCTAAATACCGGCCGCTATTCTTGCCCACGATGCCGTCAATTTCCGCCTGGCTTGTCATACCTTTGGCAATGAGTTGCAGAATGCTGTAGTATATCTGATATTTGCGTCCGAATTCGCCCACCAGCAACTCTGTTCCTTCCTCAATGAAAATGCTGGAGGATCGGCATACGGCATTCAGCATGTCCTCCCATGTCCTGCATCCCTCGTCCATCAATAGGGCGACATACTTTGCCACACCACCTGTTATGGCGTAGAGCATCAGCAAGTCCTCGGATGTGTAGGAGGGATGATGGTCGGAGAGTATCTGCTTGATGACGCTTGTGCTGAAGGGCTTCAGGTCGATACGTGCGGTCTTTCTTCCGAACAGCGGTTCGCGCCTGTCTTCAAAAATCCTGCGCATCATGGAATAGATACTGCCGCAGGCGATGAGGTGTATATGTGACTGCTCATGATATTGGTCCCATACTTTCTGTAGGTTGCTGATGATGCCTTCGTCAATGTCGGCGAGCCGTTGGAACTCATCGATGATGAGCGTCACCTTCGTGTTGCGTGCATAAATCATCAGCTCCTCCAAGATGGCCGCCACACTGTTGGCCTGTCCATGGATATGCAACCCTAATACCGACTCCACCTGTTGCTGGAAGTCGATGCATTGCAGTTGCTCCGCTTTCTTGCCTACGAAAAAGTACAGGTAGGGCTGTCCGTCAAGAGCGTGCGTCATCAGCGTTGTCTTGCCGGTACGCCTTCTTCCCATCAAAACGGTGAGTTGCGCACTACGGTCAGCAAGTGCATCCAGCCTTTTTAGTTCGGCTATTTCTTTTTCTCTATCATAGAATCTCATAACTTTACAAATTTGTAAATTACAAATAATTTATTTGCAAAGATAGGATATATTTCTCTTTCTTCCAACCCTTTTCTTCAAATCAAGATAGATTCCTCCTGTTTTTCTTATCTCTATCAGTGTCTAGGAATCACAGGGACAGGTTCCTTGATTCACTTCAACGGTTCAAAAGTACCTGTCCGTGTGCCACGAGGCGCACATCTATATATAAATTCTAATATCAATATGCACGATAAAATGGTTCATCCGACATTTGGAGCAATGCTGTCAGACAAGGTGAACGAACTGATAGAGTGGTTAAACAAAAGGTAAAAATGCTGATGCTATAATCGATATTGGTATGTGAAGCAAGGAAAAAGATGCTGAATAGACAGTTAATAGTGGTGCTTTTGATAGAGAATCGCCTTTCTTGTGTGAATTTTACACAAAAAGTTTTGTTGTTCAAAATAAACATATTACCTTTGAGTCGCGTAGTTATTACACAATATGAATATGGATAAGATTAATAAGACAGACGAAGAGTTGAAATACTGCTATAAGTACCCTCATCCGAGTGTAACGACCGACTGTGTCATCTTCGGATTTGACGGTACAAAGTTGAAGGTTCTTTTAGTGCAGCGAGGCATCGAACCTTACAAGGGGCGATGGGCCTTCCCAGGTGGATTCATGAATATGGACGAGAGTGCTGAGGATGGTGCTCTGCGTGAGTTGCAGGAAGAGACAGGTCTGGAGGGTGCCTACATCCGGCAGTTCCATACCTTCACTGCGCCACAGCGTGACCCTCGTGAGCGTGTCATCACCATTGCCTACTATGCCTTGGTGAGGATGCAGGAGGTGAAGGGTGGAGATGACGCTGCTGATGCGCGGTGGTTTGCCTTGGACGAAGTGCCGCAGTTGGCT
>JALEPZ010000018.1 GCA_022767125.1 Phocaeicola plebeius | reverse complement strand
AACGTCAAATAATCAAGTCAAATGAGTGGATAAACGAACACTTTCGCGAGCCAACGATGCCCTTTGAGGCACTGAAACCAACTGAACTGATTCAGAAGGTACGGCTTCCACTCACAAATGTTAATTTTTAGAACTCACCTTAATTCTGTAGCTACAGCTGTCATGGAGAAAGGGAACCGAATCCTTACCGACCTTGAAAAGAAAAATTTGCTTCTTGAAGTGACAAAAGATAATAGGAGTTATGCTTTGACAGGTGATTATAATGAAAAATTTTTGTCGTATATAAATTCGAAAGCTAGTAAAAGGTCAAAAGAGGATATGAAGCTAAAGACATGGCAATTTTTCCAAGACTATGCTTTAGAACTGGAAAAAGATCGTCTGAGCGAAAATGAATGGAATTATTAACCCATAAGCAAGAAAACAATGAAACACCATGTAATAGTAATAGCACTCTTGTCTTTGTCTTTCGCAGGAGTCAAGGCACAAGAACAGGAAATGGATTACCGACGTAGTTCTATCTATTCCATTTTGGTCAATCACAACGAACAGCAGTTTGCATCTGAAATCAAGGAAGCTTTTTTGCAAATCCCGGTTTCAGATAAATACAATGATCACAATCTGAGTGTTAAGGTGTTGACGATGGATACTAAACTGGTAGGTGTAGCCAAGGATGAAGAGAATCCATTCATTAGTCTCTTTTTGATAAATAATCAAGTAGCCAGTCGTTTGGGGCGCGATGGTTTAACCGAGATTGTTTTACTAGAGAATGTAATACGGAATTAAGGCTAACAACGAATTATTGGGGGTAGCATCTTACTCTCTGTCTATAGTTTAACCGATATAGGAGATGTCCTGTATCAAAAAAAACGTTTTTATGATAAAAAAATTTTTTCTAATGGCTGTTTTTGCGTTCTCTGCTCTTTCTATGAGTGCGCAGGATGCAAAGTTTACACTTAAAGCGGGTGTGGGTCTTTCTTCATTAGTTGGTGGTGATGCAGAAGGTGAAAAGAATGCTTTTGCTTCCAAGATTGGTATCGCTTATGATTGGAGCTTTTCTGAGTCGTTTTCTGTTCTCCCTGGTTTGGAACTGGTGAATAAAGGTACGAAGGAGGAAGGCGTTGATGGTACCATCAATTTGATGTATGCTCAAGTACCTTTGTTGGCTGCCTATAAATTTAATGCGGGTAATGAAGCTAAATTGGTGCTTAAAGCTGGTCCGTACGTAGGATATGGTCTTTTGGGAAGTGACATTGAATACGAAGGCGGTGGAACCTTGAATGCTTTTGACGTGTGCGAACGTTTCTCTGCTGGTCTGATGGCTGGCATCTCTTACGATTTTGGACAACTCTCCGTTGGAGCCGAATATTCTCGAGGTTTGACAAAGGTAATAAAGGACACTAAGGTTTACAATCAAGCTTTTGGTGTAACTGTAGGGTATAAATTCTAAGTAGTTTTATTCATCTGAAATAGAGTCTGGGTGTGACAACCGGACTCTATACTCAATGTCGTTCAATCAAATGAAATACAATAAGATATTCTACACCCTACTCATGCTGTTATACATGAGTTTGGGATTTACATCTTGTTCTGATGATGATAATACATCTGCAAGTGATTTGGTCGGAACTTGGGAGCAAATGTGGAGTGAAGGATATGAAAAAGGATCCGATTATAATGACACATGGAATAAAGCACCCGATGACCCCTTTCGTATTACATTTAATGAAGACGGGACGTTTGTAAGTCAGTCTGGTCACAACGGAAAATGGTATACGCAAGAAAGTGGAACATATTCTGTTAATGGAAATAAAATATACATTCGTTCTAATGAGGATGGTGAAGTGTACGAAGGTGTAGCGACCATAGTGTCCAAGTCGTACAGCCAACTTGTATTAGAGGAGTATGAGAAAGATGAATATGGAGAGTATTACGAAAAAATAACTCTTGAAAGAGTGAATTGACGTAATGTGTAATGAAGTGAACTGATACGGGAGGCGGTATCAGTTCACTTCACTTGTTTCCACTGCTGCCTCAATGCATACAATGTCTTGCCATATGCGAGACCAGGACTAGAGAAGGAGGTGAGGTCTCCGCCTTTACCCCTCTCTTGTTCTGTAAATTTGTTTTCGCAAACGCTGCGGCCGTGTCAACCACAATCGTGACTAAGCCGTAAACGTATCAACCAAATATAAAAGTAATGTTTAACCAGGTCAACCAACATTAAAAGTAAGGCTTGAAGTAGTCAACCAAAAGCGTTAAACTACAGGGACTTGAGATGATGAAAAGAAGTCACACTTGTTACACAGTCTTTGACACGGTCGTTCCATGACCATTGTCACGATTGTTCCATGAAGATGGAACGACTGTGACAAATACTGTTGTCATGACTCAATAACTGTAAACGTATTCGTCGTATAGCTTGTCCGCATCGTAGCCATAGCTTATGAACAGGTCGTCAATGCGTTTCTGCTGTTTCTCTGTGATGGGTTGCTCGCCTCTCAGGCAATGGTATATGCAAAAAGAAGGTGGAAAATCATGGCCTTTATCAGTAAAAAACCTCTAAATGTGGCGGACTTAGCCCTAATTTCAGAATATCTGTCACCATTTTAGATTTGCAATAGATTAATAAACAGATGGTTGTGATTCAATGGTGACAGTGACAGATGTTTTTCAATTTTTTATTATATTACTGCATCATCCACCATTAGGACGTGATAAAGTGTTTGGATCAGGGGATGTGCCGTAAGCAGGAATGGAATGAAGATGCATTGACCTTTTTGAGGAATGCGGTATCCAGTTCTTCAGAGATACTGTCAGTCAGAGGAAGGATGTGCCTCTCAGGACAAACGGGGACTGGATATCCTTGGCATTGTCAATATTTTCCCATTCTCCATACCCCATGCATAACTCTATGTGTGGCTTACACGGCTTTACGCCAAGGTCACGATGATTGATGACTTTGGCGTAATAGTTCAATGCTTCAACTCTATTGCCTTTGGCTTTCTGCTTTTTGGCATCGTCGAAGTATTTCTGTGCATCGTATATTGTAGGTGTGCCGCAAACAGGCTGCTTAGCCCACATTGCAGCCATTAATCATGTAACTCATTGACTTCCAATATTAGGATTTTTCGGAGTCCGATTTGGGTGTAGCATGGATTTTCTTTTTCCCAGAGGCTTGGGGTTAATGTCAAGCAGTCTGTAGATGTCCGCAAGTT
>JALEPZ010000110.1 GCA_022767125.1 Phocaeicola plebeius | reverse complement strand
TAACGTCAAATAATCAAGTCAAATGAGTGGATAAACGAACACTTTCGCGAGCCAACGATGCCCTTTGAGGCACTGAAACCAACTGAACTGATTCAGAAGGTACGGCTTCCACTCACAAATGTTAATTTTTAGAACTCACCTCAAGAGAAAATCTCCGATTCAATGAAAATATTTCGAGTGGCGAAGATTCTCTGTTTGTATTGGAATATTTTTGTCACATCAACGATTATTACGGAACGGACAAAAAACTATATCACTATTGGCAGCCGGGTTGTGGATTGTCATCGCGGAAAAACCTTGGAGCGAATTTCATACGCTTGGCTCAGGATGCTCAACGTGTTACCGGGATTTTACAAGCTAAATTACAAATTGAGAAGAACCGCTTTTTTGTCGTTTTCTTGTGTGACGCATTCAGTGCGTATATGAAGCATGAGATATTGCAGCATAAATTGACAGAATCTCAAATTGATGCGCTGTTCTCTGTGTGGGGAAATGATTCCTACCGCCAATATGTGTCGGTCTTCGGAATACCGATAAGGTTCAGCCGATTACTTTATAAGAAAAGGTTATTCCATTTGTTTGTCCTTTATCTCAGGGGTCTCAAAAAATTGAACCATCCTTTCTTTAAGACATTGGGGTGACGTGTAATATAATAAATCTCTAATAGTTGGCTCATGAAAATTTCAGTGATAGTCCCGGTCTATAATATGGAAAAGACGCTTCGCCGGGCACTTGACAGCCTCGTGAATCAGACATACCGCGATTACGAAGTAATCCTGGTAGACGACGGCTCAAGAGATTCAAGCGGGGCAATCTGTGATGAATACGCCGAGAAGTATGAACAATTCCGCGTCTGCCATAAACAGCGCAATGAAGGACTGTCTTCCGCCCGAAATAGGGGGATGGAACTTGCCTGTGGCGAATGGGTGACGTTTTGTGATTCGGATGACTATGCATTTTCTGACTGGCTTGCGAATTATCAGTTGAACGATGCCGAGGATTACGATTTGATTCAGCAAGGGATGCGGTGCGATAAAAATATATTCGGACAGGAAACAAAGCAAGACTATTGTGGATTCGACTATGTCGGTGAACCTGTAAAATATATTGAGCTTCTCGCAGATTCTGTCATGACAGGATATACTTTTATCAAGGCATACAGGCTGGATATGATAAGGCGTCACGCACTGGCTTTTAATCCAGACATAAGGCTGCAAGAGGACGAGGTCTTCTTCTATCAGTATATGAGATACTGCCGAAGCGTAAAATCCGTTGGCAAACAAGGTTATTATTATTATGCCCCGGACTGGGAAAGGAAATATGTCAGGAAGCCTAAAGAGATAATAGAGTTGTACGAGGCACTCCTGCCGAATCTGGAAGCAGTGGTCGGCAAGAATTGTAAAGCCAAATTTGTAAGAGATTACAAGGACTTGTTTACGGACAGCTTGGTGTCGGAGTTTTCCCAGCACCCCCGGATGTGTTATCTTGACAAAATCCGTGAATTGCATCTTGGAGATTATGATTGCAGCCGTCTTTCGGGCTTATTGAAGAGAATTGTCATTAAAGACAGGACACATATATTCTCATGGGTGTACTTGCTGATACACTCGACACTGAGAGAGAAAATAAAGAAACATTGACTTTATTCTGTGCTATATGGATTTGATTATCGGAGCGGGCATTACCGGCCTCAGTTATGCACTCCTCAAAGGTGACAGTGACTATCTTGTTCTTGAGACGGAGAATGAAATCGGCGGGTATTGCCGCACGACTCGTCGCAATGGTTTCGTGTGGGATTATTCCGGGCATTTCTTCCATTTCCGGGATTCACACATCAAGGATATGGTGATGAAGGGCCTTGATGAGTCTGATATCGTAAAAGTGGATAAATGCACTCATATAAAATATGGCGACTGTCTCATCGACTTCCCTTTTCAAAAAAACATTCACCAGCTTCCGCAGCAAGAATTTATCGACTGTCTTGTCGACTTGTTCGAGTCCGGCGGCAACGACTATCGGTCGTTCAAGGAGATGCTCTACGCCAAGTTCGGCAAATCGATAGCCGAGAAGTTCCTTATACCATACAATACAAAATTATATGCCACCGACCTCGACGCTTTGGACAGTAACGCTATGGGGCGTTTTTTCCCGTATGCGGAAAAGGAGGAGATAGTGCGTAATTTCAGACGTCCCGCGAATACATCGTACAACGGCAGCTTCGTATATCCACGCCGTGGAGCAATCGTGTATGTCGACCAGATAGCAGGCCAAGTTCCTGCCGGAAAAATAAAAACGGGAAGCGAAGTTGTCGCTGTCGATTCGCAAGCAAAGACTGTAACATTGACCGACGGTACTTGCATGCACTATGACAGGCTGGTTTCCACTATACCTTTTGTGAGGCTGTTGGACCTCGCGAAAGTCGATTATGACAGGAGTATATACAGTTGGAACAAAGTTCTTGTTTTCAACATAGGTTTCGACCGCAAGGGCGAGGACACATCCAATCACTGGATATATTTCCCCGGTGAAGAATATTGCTTCTATCGGGTCGGCTTTTATGACAATATACTGGGAACGGATCGTATGTCGCTCTATGTAGAGTTGGGCTTTGATAAAAATGCGGCAATAAACCCGGAGGAATGGTTTCCGAGAGTTCTGAATGACTTAAGACGGGCCGGTATTCTCAACGACAACCAGACACCGGTCGACCATGAGAGCATCATCATGAATCCGGCCTATGTCCATGTCAACGAAGCGTCACAACGCGACGTAGCCGAAAAGAAAAAGCAGTTCGCGCAAATGGGTATCTATTCCATCGGGCGTTACGGAAGTTGGACGTATTGTTCTATCGAAGATAATATAAAAGAAGCGCAGGCTTTGGCAGATGCTTTCGTTCGAGAATCAGATAAATCATGATTGCGTTTACCTTCATTATAGCGATATTGTTTCTCTTCGGCCTGAAATCTCAGGATTATCGGCCATTCGATAAAGACAAAGTCGTAGTGCTAAAACCGTTTTTAGCACAGGGAATAGTATTGAGCCACTTGTCATCGTATAGTATCTACTTGCATGATTTTCAACGATGGGGTCCGCTGATTGTAGGTATTTTCTTTTTCATTAGCGGCTATGGACTTTCATACTCGTTGCATTACAAGGTCGGTTATATCCGCAACTTCTTCCGGCACCGCATTGCGAAGGCATTGCTGCTTCCGTATATGGGGGCGTTGTTATTCTATTTTGTGCTGAACGGCAACTGGTCAGACTATAGTTTCTTTGACCACATTAGCAGAGTATCGGGGCCATCGTTGATTCCAAATGATTGGTTTGTTTTTGCCTTGGTCTATTGCTATATGTTTTTTTGGATGGGAGCGAAATGTAAAGCACCGTCACTTCGGCGTACTGTTTTGTTTGCAGGACCTCTTTTGCTCGTTGTATTTACAGCCGGGATGGGATATGGACGCAATTGGTGGGCTTGCACTATGGCATTTGCCGTTGGAGCCTTCTATCAGAATTGGGAATCGGCCATTCTACGGATAATATCAAGCAGGAAGGGTTATATTGCCAGTAATTTCGCCTGTTTCCTGCTATTTGCAGTGCTTATCGCCTGTTCGGCATTATTCGGGAACATAATCTCAACTGTTCTTGCCTATTCGTTGTTGCCTCTATGGGTGGTTGCCGTACTTGTACCGCTCGACTGTAGCAAAGCAGCAAAAAACAGGATTGTTCTTTTTGGGGGAGCGATTTCGTATGAGGTCTATTTGGTACATGGAATTGTAATGGACTATTTGAACCGACACACCTCGCTGGACGGTATGGCGTTCGCCGCCGTGACACTGATTACGTCTTTCATTGCCGCTGTACTTCTCAAGTACATGGTTTCCTTTGTAAGTCGAAGCGCGGAGCGTGCGTTATCTTTACTGACAGGCAGCTCTGCAAAAAACACATGATATTTTTGTTATGGATAAGATACTGAGTATAATCATTCCCTCCTATAATATGGAGGCATATCTTGCCAAAGGGCTTGATTCCGTGCTTTCAATAGATAATCCCTCGCCGCTTGACGTGATTGTCGTGAATGACGGAAGCAAGGATGGGACTCTTGAAATAGCCCGCAGTTATGCAACTCGTTTCCCCGGGATTGTCAATGTCATAGACAAGGAGAACGGACACTACGGCTCGTGCATAAATGCAGGATTAAAAATCGCCCAAGGCAAGTATGTGAAGATACTCGATGCAGATGACAGTTTCTATACCGATGAGTTTGAAGAGTTTGTCAGATTTCTCGAAACGACAGATGCAGATTTAATAGTCAATGACTATAAAAAGGAATACATAAACGGGAACGCTGTTGAGTATACATACGACCTTCCCCGAAACAAAATAGTCAGTTTCTGCGATTATGTGGCATCTGACACAATATCCGAAATACTGCTGCCGGCGGTGACTTATCGTCTCGGATTGATAAGAGACATTGGCTATCGGCAACTCGAAGGAATGCCTTACACGGATACCCAATGGGTATTCATGCCTATCCTGAATGTCCGCACATTGGCTTATTTTGATAAGCCGGTATATAGATATCTGGTAGGAAGAGAAGGACAGTCGGTATCATCAGAGGTTTTTAAGAAATCGTTGGCGGTCCGCTACTCCGTTTATTCGGCCTTGGTTGACAGCTATGTTGAATCCGGGGCAACTGGTCTGTACAAAGAATTTGCAGTCCGGCAATTGGCGAAACATGCGATGGGGCACTATGAAACACAATTGGTTGACAATCCGAAGTTAGACAGGACTTTGTTGTATAAATTGGACGATGAGCTGAAAATAAAAGTCCCGGAAGCATATACATTATGCGGCATAAGCGAATATCGGCTGCATTTGCCCTATAAGTATGTAGCCGACTGGCGAAAGACGCGGCGCGAAAATATACCGCTGTACGTGCGGATAGCCGGAGGCATACTTGAGTCCATTGGCAAAATGAAACTAAAAATAAAGAAGATTCTCTAAATCACGACTTTATGAAAAGGGTAGCCGGAATAATGCGTGTCAGGAACGAAGGAAACTTCGTCCATGATTGCGTTGAATCATGCATAGATGCTTTGGACGAACTGATTGTAGTCTATAACGACTGCACAGACAATAGCGCGGAGGAAATAAAGAAAGTGGCGGCCAAATATCCCGACAAGATACGCTACTACGCATACCCCTATGAAGTCAAGGCTTTTAATTTATCCCGGGAGGAATTTCAGAAGATCAAGGAATTGCCGGAAGACAATCCGCATTTATTCAGTAGTTACAGTAATTTCGCCTTGTCGAAAGTAACGGCTGATTATGCATTGAAAATCGATGCCGACCAAGTCTATTTTAGCAATAAGCTCAAAGAATGGTGCGATTTTATGCGGAACTGTGAGCCTATGAGGATTACACCCAAAGTGCTTTTCGGCAAAGTGTTCCAGTATTATCTTTCGGCATATCGTTATATTTCTCTCAAAATCGGGTCGGTAATCCCCATGATGCCATCGTGGCTCCTGAAAATGGCATATCCTGCCTATATAGAGTGGGCCAAGTATGCATTCTCGCATGACGAGGCTGCATTGGCTCTATCCGGTGTGAACGTATTGGAAACCGACAAGACACTCGTTTCAATGGGACATCCTTCGGATATTCTTCTGATGCTTCCCCCATTTAATGGTGTTGGAGACACAATCATGTTCAGAATGAGCGACAAGGTGCATTTCAGGAAAGTGATAATGGATGAATATAATGCAGACGACGCAGACAGATTTATTGTTGCGGAGGAATTTGTACATCCCTATAGGTCAATAACATTTGTCGGCTATTTCTGGAAGCATCTCCGTACCATGAGGCCCGGTGTCAGAGAAGCCGCATTAAGAGCATATTCACATGACAAGGCCGCTTTCTTGGATATTGATAGCTTTCGGGAACTTAGTTATCGTGATATTCTTAAGAATTCACCTAAGACAATATTCTTCCCTTTTTACCGAATTCTTTTCGGATTTATTTACAAGGCAAATAAAAAAGATCTTTTCAATTCACTTGCGAAAGAATCTTTCGGCGCATTGAAAAACAGAGGGTAAAACAAGGTATATTGTTGTTTCGGCTTGGATATTTATTTAATTTATGGTTATCCCTGACATTTCAGTTATAGTTCCGGTTTATGGCGTAGAGAAATACATCACAGGTTGCGCCGAGAGTCTGTTTAACCAGACGATGACAGATAGCGTGGAGTTTATATTTGTCAACGACGCCACGAAGGATAACAGTATTGGGGTTCTTCGGGATGTTATTTCACAATATCCCCGGTTGGAATCCCGGATAAAGATTATCAGCCATAATGAAAACAAAGGTTTGCCATCTGCACGCAATACGGGCTTGGCAGCCGCCCGGGGTGAATATATCGTTCACATTGATGGCGACGATTTTGCGGAGCCAACGATGTTGGAGGATTTATATGCTGCGGTAAAGAAAGCCAATGCTGATTTCGCGTGGTCGGACTATTATATTTCATTCGGAAATAAGAAACGGCTGCTCAAACAGCCTTTTTTCGATACTCCGACGGATGCTGTCCGCGGTATGCTCCGTGGCTCGATGAAGTATAATGTCTGGAATAAGATATGTCGTCGCTCGCTATATACAGACAATGCCATTACCTTTCCTGACAGCAATGCAATGGGAGAAGACCTGACGATGATCATGGTGATTCTTCATGCCCGTAAATGCGCATACGTCGGTAAACCACTGTATAATTATGTACAGAGCGAAAGGCAAATGACAGCGGTATATGATGAAAAGAAGCTGTCCGAACTCCGCTATAACTGCGACCGGCTGAAAAGGTATATGGACGAAAACTTCCCTGATGCCGGTTGGGCATCGGAGAATGCCGCTCTTTGCCAACTGATGAAATGGCCGTTTCTTCTTGACGGCAAGTATTCTTCTTACAGACGTTGGCATCAATGGTTCCCCGATTCAAACAGGCTGATCTGGCAGACAAAGGGTGTGAATACACGTATTAAATTCATTGAATGGTGCGCGGCCAAGCATCTGTTTCCCTTTGTATGGCTTCATTATATCTTGGTGATAAAGATATTTTACGGAATAGTTTACGGCAAATGAACGTGATAGGTACGATAGCGGTAGTTGTCATAACGAGTTTGTATTACTTCCCTTTTATCTGCTCGTTGTTTCCGTCTGTCAATACAAAACTGATTCTTGCTTCAATCGGGTTGCTGCTGTTTGCATTCAATAGTTCGATGAGACGCAATGCCGAGGTTGGAGATACTTTTGCAAAAGTATCCGCATGGGCTGCTTTGGTGTCTTTTGTCGGGCTGGTTTCCGTCTTGGTTAATGATTCGGGAGATTATACCTACGCCGGCTATATCATATCCGCCTGGGTTTGGATGGGAGGTGCATATACTGTGATTAAATGCATTGAGGCGGTTTATGGCAAAGTGACATTAAGATTGCTGACCAATATATTGGTGCTTGTTTGTGTATGCCAGTGCATTCTTGCACAGATTATCAATGTCAATGCATCGGTAGCCGGTTGGGTCGACAGTTTTATGGTGTCAACAGGTTTTATGGGCAAACCTGAAGGTCGTTTGTATGGTATAGGATGTGCGCTCGATGTGGCCGGTCTGAAATTCTGCGTTGTCCTGGTGCTCCTCGCCTATTTTGCGATGCATCCATCTCGAAAAATAAATGTTTATTGGGAAACGTCGCTCTATCTCAGTGCATTTGTTTTTATAAGCATCTTTGGGTCAATGATAGCGCGAACAACATCGATAGGTGTAATAATCGTGCTGGCTTATTGGATTATTACATCAGTATATAAACGAGAAGCGGAATCGCAAGACCAATACAAATGCTTTTGGCAGGTCGTGTCTGTATCATCGGTATTGCTCATACCTGTAATAGTCTACTTCTACCGGACAAATCCCACTTTCTATGAAAATCTGCGGTTTGGTTTTGAGGGGTTCTTCTCGCTTGTTGAAAATGGTGAGTGGGAAGTACGTTCAAACAGTCAGCTTATGAGTATGTGGATATGGCCGGATAATCCCATGACATGGCTGATAGGTGATGGATACTTCAACAATCCGATAAATTCTAATCCCTATTATATAGGTCCTGCTTCTACCGATTATTATATGGGGACTGATATCGGTTATTGTCGTTTTATCTTTTATTTCGGTCTTATCGGCTTGTCCGCATTCTGTCTGTATTTTGTCAATTGTGCAAAATGTTGCTCTGCCAATATGCCTCAGTACAAAATAATATTCTGGTTGATTCTTTTGATGAACCTTATAGGCTGGTATAAGGTATCATCGGATATATTCCCTATCTACGCATTGCTATTGCTGCTTGATAAGGAACCGGTAGAATTGCAGACGGAAAAATTGTCTGAGAACCTTGAAAACCCATAAGCTCAATGAAACTTGTTTACTGTCATTGTTCTCTCTATAATCCCGGCGGGATGGAGCGCGTATTATTGAATAAAGTACGCTGGATATGTGCGCATACCGATTGGGAGGTGCTAATTGTCACTACCGACCAAAAACGAAGGCCGCCGTTCTATCCCTTCCCCGAATCCGTCAGAATGGTGGATTTAGGTATCAACTATTCCGACGACAACGACAAGCGTCCCCTCGGGAAGATTGCCGGATACCTGCGTAAGAGGCGCAGGCACAGGAAGGCGCTCACGGCGCTGCTGCAACGGGAGAAGGCCGATGTTGTGGTGTCGCTCTACCCGTCGGAGTCCTCTTTCATCCCTGATATCAAGGATGGCAGCCGCAAGGTGCTGGAGCTGCATTACTGCAAGTTCTTCCGCCTCCAGTATGGTCGCAAAGGCCTGCTGGGGCTTATCGACAGGCTGCGCACGAGACAGGACGAGCGTATTGTGCGCCGCTTCGACAAGTTCGTGGTACTGACCCGAGAGGACAGAGGCTATTGGGGCAACCTGCCCAATATTGAAGTGATACCCAACGCCGCCATGCCCCTGACGGACAGATACTCGGACGTTTCACACAAACGGATCATCGCCGTGGGACGGCTCGACTACCAGAAAGGTTTCGACCGTCTGATCCAGGCATGGGAGCTGGTGCGGCAAACGAACAAATATGGAGGCTGGCGGCTCGACATCTTCGGGCAGGGCGAATGGCAGGATATGCTGCAACGGATGATAGACAGGGCCGGACTGCAAGAGACGGCACACATCAACCGTCCCACGACAAGCATAGGCGATGAATACGCCCATAGCTCCATGTTGGTGATGAGCAGCCATTACGAGGGCTTCCCGATGGTGATGATAGAGGCCATGGCCTGCGGGCTTCCGGTGGTTTCCTTTGACTACAAATGCGGCCCGAGAGACATCATAGAAGACGGTGTGAACGGGCTTCTGGTAAAGGACGGGGATATTGAAGGCCTTGCCGCCGCGATGACGTGCCTGATGTCGGACGGGGCGTACCGCAGGAAGCTGTCCGCAAACGCCCGCAAGATAACAGACACCTATTCCGAGGAGGCGGTCATGGCCCGATGGCTCAACCTCCTCACCTCACTGACCGAAAAATGAGAAAGCTACTTCAAATCAACCCCGTGCTGCGGACCAACACCTCCACCGGGCGCATCATGCAGGAGATAGGCGAGCTTGCCATGCAGAACGGCTGGGAGAGCCACATCGCCTACAGCTACGGGCGTGACGGAATCCTCCCCTGCAAGTCGCACACCATACCCGTGGGCGACAGGTGGAGCGTGGCATGGCACGGCATCGCGACCCGCCTGGCCGACCGCCACGGACTGGCATCGGCAGGCGCCACCCGAAGGTTCGTCCGGCGGATAGAAGCGATAAGACCCGACATCATCCACATCCATAACATCCACGGCTATTTCCTGAACTACCGCATCCTGTTCGACTACCTGTCGGGGATTGACACCCCCGTGGTGTGGACGGTGCATGACTGCTGGCTTTATACCGGGCATTGCTACTATTACTCCTACGCCGGATGCGACAAATGGCAGACAGGATGCCACCATTGCCCGCAAAAGAACGAGTTTCCTGCCAGCCTGCTGCTTGACCGCTCGGCGCGGAACTATGCGGACAAGAAAGCGGCGTTTACCTCCATGCCCAAGGACAAGCTGATTATCGTGCCTGTTTCCAACTGGATAAAGGAAGAAATGCAACATTCCTTCCTGAACGGATATGAATTCCGGGGTATCCGCAACGGCATCGATACGGACATATTCCATGCCTGCGACACGCAGGAGACGGCAGCCCGGTACGGATTGACGGGCAAGCGCGTCTTGTTGGGCGTGGCCAGCGTGTGGAGCAGGGAGAAAGGGCTTGACGACTTCATCCGTCTGGCCGGGATGCTTAACGACAACGAAGTCATCGTGCTGGTCGGCGTGGACAGGAACACCCGGAGCCGGCTTCCGAAAAACATCGTGGGAATCGGCCGCACGGAAAACATACACCAGCTGGCGGAGCTGTACTCCGCCGCGACTGCCTTCGTCAACCCCACCTGGCAGGACAATTACCCCACCGTCAACCTGGAGGCCATCGCCTGCGGAACCCCCGTCGTCACCTACCGCACGGGGGGAAGCGTGGAAGCCGTGACGGAGGCGACGGGGCGCATCGTCGAGCAGGGCGACCTGCGCGGAATCATCCGCGCGGTACGCGCCATTGAAAGCAGGGGAAAGGAATCCTTCCGTGCGCCATGCCGTAACTACGCCCTGGCGCACTTCCGGAAAGAGGACCGGTATGCCGACTATCTGAGGCTTTACGACGAGCTTCTCCCCAGAACCGGCAGGTGACGACCGGCCTTCACCGGCCCGAATACAAGAAACCCGAAACAAATGAAGATACTCCAATTAGGCAAGTTCCACCCCGTGCGCGGCGGCGTGGAGAAAGTGATGTACGACCTGATGACCGGCCTCTCGGAGCGAGGCGTTGACTGCGACATGCTGTGCGCCCTGTCACAGGGCGGCTCGCGTACCATAGCCATAAACGCCCACGCCCGTCTCATCGGCTGCCGCACCTGGGCGAAGGTGGCCGCCACGATGATCTCGCCAGCCATGATATTCTCCCTGCGAAGAAGATGCGGGGAGTACGACATCATCCATGTGCACCATCCCGACCCGATGGCGTGCCTGGCGCTGTTCCTTTCCGGCTACAGGGGCAAGGTGGTGCTGCACTGGCACAGCGACATAGAGAAGCAGAAGACGCTGCTCAGACTTTACCGCCCCCTGCAGGAGTGGCTGCTGGGACGCGCCGACCTTATCGTGGGGACGACCCCCGTCTATACGGCGGAATCCCCCTGCCTCGTCCGCGTGCGGCACAAGACCGCCTGCCTGCCCATCGGCATCGACCCGGTCGTTCCCGATCCGGAGAAGGCGGATGCGTTGCGGAGGAAGTATCCCGGAAAGAAAATCATCTTCTCCCTGGGGCGTCTGGTGGCCTACAAGGGCTACCGCTACCTGATAGAGGCCGCCCGCTACCTGACCGACGACTATGTGGTGCTGATAGGCGGCTCCGGCCCGCTGATGTGCGAGCTTCAGGCTGAAATCGAGACCCGGGGCGTGGAGGACAGGGTGAGGCTGCTCGGCAGGATCCCCGACGGGGATCTTCCCGCCTATTACGGAGCCTGCGACGTCTTCTGCCTGAGCAGCGTGCAGAAGACGGAGGCTTTCGGCATCGTGCAGATAGAGGCCATGTCGTGCGGCAAGCCCGTGGTGTCCGCCGACATCCCCCATTCGGGCGTCTCGTGGGTGAACAGGCACGGCGTCTCCGGCCTGAACGTGCCGCCGAAGGACGCGCGGGCGCTGGCGGAGGCCGTCATGGCCGTGGCCGGCGACGGGCGGGCATACGCCGGGTTCGCCGCCGGAGCGGAGAGGCGTTACCGCGAGACCTTCACACGGGGAAGGATGATAGACAACGTATTAGAAATTTATACCAACCTATGGAAAGAAACAAAATTACCCCAAGTGAAATGATGAAGGACCTGGAGGGCGGTCTATGCTGCCGGAGCGTCATGTCCCCGGCCGCCTGCCGCACCAAGAGGGTGCTGGACGTCGTGGCGAGCGTCATCGGCATGGCCGTCTTCTCGCCGCTGTTCCTCATCATCTACATCGCCATCAAGTGGGAGGATGGCGGCAAGGCCATTTTCAGGCAGGAGCGTGTGGGCTATCATGGGGAGACCTTCACGCTGTACAAGTTCCGTTCCATGATCGCCTCGTCGGAGTCCGACGGCCGTCCGGCGCTGTGCAGCGGTGCGGACGACAGGCGGCTGACCCGCGTGGGGCGTTTCCTGCGCGAGCACCATCTGGACGAGCTCCCGCAGCTGTGGAACGTGCTCAAGGGCGAGATGAGCTTCGTCGGCCCGCGCCCCGAGCGCAGGTTCTTCGTGGACAAGATCATGCACATCAACCCCGCCTACGCGCTGCTCTACCAGCTGCGCCCCGGCCTGTTCTCGGCCGCCACGCTCTACAACGGCTACACGGACACGATGGAGAAGATGCTCGTAAGGCTGCGCATGGATCTGGACTACCTGTACAACCGCACGCTGTGGCTCGACACGAAAATCATCTTCCTGACCGTGTTCTCCATACTCACGGGAAAGAAATTCTGAGACAGGATGGAAAGCGATAAAATCAAGCTCATACCGAAGCCGCACCTGAAGCTCCGCAGGATAGGCAGCCGCCACATGATCGTGGAGGCCTCCGACAGCTGCGTGAACCTGACCAACGTGTACAGCCTGAACGGTACCGCCGCCCGGCTCTGGGAGACGGTCTGCAAGGACGGCTGCCGTACCCTGGGAGAGCTGGCGGAGGAGCTGTGCTCGACATACGATGTCGAGTACGGCCGCGCCCTGCGCGACGTGGAGCGCCAGATAGAGGAATGGGAGAAGATGGGGCTGCTTGTCAGGCGGCACACCGGTGACTGAACACCCGCACCGGAAGGACAAAGACATTCACAGGCGCCGCCCGGAGCACCTGCATAAAGACATGACGGATTCCATGAATCTTTCCACGGAACACAAGGCACTGTTCAGCCTGCTACGCGCCGGGCTGTGGGAAAGGGAGGCGGACGACCTGTCCCCCTTCCCGCTCACCGACGCGCAGTGGTGGGAGGTGTACCGCATGTCGGTCCGCCAGACGGTGGCCGGCACCGTCTTCCGCGGGTTGCACCACCTGCCCGAGGAGTACCTTCCCGCCGATGCCCTGATGATACACTGGGTGGCGAAGGCCGACCGCATCGAGCGGAAGAACAGGCGGATGGACGCGGCGCTGCGGCTGCTGCTGCAACGGATGGGGCGCGAAGGCCTGCATCCCGTGCTGCTGAAGGGGCAGGGCGTCGCCGCCCTCTACGAGCACCCCCTGTTGCGCGAATGCGGCGACATCGACCTCTGTTTCCCCTCGGAGAAGGAGGAGCGCGAGGCCGCGGAACTGGTGCGCCGTGCCGGATGCCGGACGGAGAGGCGCCCTGACGGGAGCTTCTGCTACAGCTGGCAGGGAGTGGAGGTGGAGCACCATACCCGGCTGTTCGACCTTCACAACCCGCTGCTGGGGGGCTACCTCTCCGCGCTGGTCGAGAGACACGGCTTCACGGACATCCGCACGGAAGACGGGGCGGCGACACTCCCCGTGCCGGCGCCCCTGCCGAACCTGCTGCTGCTCAACGCCCACCTGCTGAAACACATGATGGGCCACGGCGTCGGCCTGCGGCAGTTCTGCGACATGGCGCGCGCCTACCACGCCCTGCGCGGGAGCTACTCCCCCGTGGAGCTGGAGGCCGCCTACAGGCGTACCGGCCTGCTCAGGTGGAGCGCGCAGCTCCACACGTTCCTGACCGAACACCTCGGGCTGCCCCGCGACGTGCTTCCCTACGCCAGCACGGACGCGCGCACATCCCCCCGGCTGCTGCACATCGTGCTGGAAGGGGGCAACTTCGGGCAGTACGGCAAGACCCGGGCCAAGGCCTCCCGTGCCGGCTGGGAGCGGAAGCTGCACACCTTCCTCTCCTTCTGGAGGCACCGCGACTTCTCCGGCGCCTACGCGCGCGGGGAGGCGTTCTGGACCTCGATAAGACTCATAATAGGAAACCTCAGATGAGAAACGAATATTTTTTCAGGGTGGCGGAACTTCTGTTCTCCGTCTCCCTTCCCTCCGGTTGGGACGCGGAGGCGCTACTGCCCTCCTTCCGCCCGTTCCGGTGCGGCGCGTGCCCGGAGGGGAAACGTATCTTCCGGCTGCTTGCCGCCACGCTGCCCTTTACCGGCGGCGGGGGGTGCGCGGAGCTGCTGGGTGAGTCATCCAACGATATGGGGCATGTGCGCCTGCTGCGCACCCCCGAAGGCTACCGCACGGAAATCAGCTATGGCCCCTCGGCCGCCGTGCATGTGATGGTCTCGGACCCCGTCTTCGACAACGCCGCGGCCTTCCTGCGGCCGGAGGACCCTTACTTGGGCGAGGTGCTCTCGTCCATGCTGCGCATCCTCTACGCGCAGGCCGCGCTCGTCCGCGACGCCGTGTCCGTCCACGCCTCCTGCGTCTCGCTGGAGGGGCGGGGCTACCTGTTCCTCGGCCGGAGCGGTACGGGCAAGAGCACGCACGCACGCCGGTGGATGGAAGCCTTCCCGGGCTGCCGCCTGCTGAACGACGACAACCCCGTGCTGCGGGTGGAGGACGGCACGGTGATGGCCTACGGCACCCCCTGGAGCGGGAAGACACCCTGCTACAGGAACGAATGCGCGCCCGTGGCCGGAATCGTCCGCCTGCAACAGTCCCCGCAGAACCGGTTCACCCCGCTCTGCGGCCCCGAGGCCTTCGCCGCCCTGCTGCCCTCCTGTTCCGCCGTCCGCCGGGACGCGCGGTTGCAGGACGCGCTCCACGACACCCTGGCGCGGGTGGCCGGGCTGGTGCCCGTCGGACGGCTCGAATGCCTGCCCGACCGGGAGGCCGCGCGGCTCTGTCTTGAAGAATTAAGGTGAGTTCTAAAAATTAACATTTGTGAGTGGAAGCCGTACCTTCTGAATCAGTTCAGTTGGTTTCAGTGC
>JALEPZ010000098.1 GCA_022767125.1 Phocaeicola plebeius | reverse complement strand
CTGCATCGGCATCAACGACTCGGGCGGCGCACGCATCCAGGAAGGCATCAACGCCCTGGCCGGCTATGCGGAAATCTTCCAGCGCAACATCCTGGCGTCGGGTGTCATCCCGCAGATATCGGGCATCTTCGGCCCCTGCGCCGGAGGAGCGGTCTATTCGCCCGCCCTCACCGACTTCACCCTGATGACCGAAGGCACTTCGTACATGTTCCTCACCGGACCGAAGGTGGTGAAGACCGTCACCGGCGAGGACGTGACCCAGGAAGACCTGGGCGGCGCCAGCGTGCACTCCACCCGCTCGGGCGTGACCCACTTCACCGCCGCCACGGAGGAGGAAGGACTCACCCTCATCCGCCAGCTCCTGAGCTATATCCCGCAGAACAACATGGAGGAAGCGCCGAGAGTGGAATGCACGGACCCCGTGGACCGCTTGGAGGACGCGCTCAACGACATCATTCCCGACAGTCCCAACAAGGCGTACGACATGTACGAGGTCATCGGCGCCATCGTGGACAACGGCGAGTTCCTGGAAATCCAGCGTGACTTCGCGAAGAACATCATCATCGGCTTCGCCCGCATGAACGGACGCTCGGTAGGCATCGTAGCCAACCAGCCCAAGTTCCTGGCCGGCGTGCTCGACTGCAACGCCTCGCGCAAGGGAGCCCGCTTCGTGCGTTTCTGTGACGCCTTCAACATTCCCATCGTGTCACTCGTCGACGTGCCGGGTTTCCTGCCGGGTACGGGTCAGGAATACAATGCCGTCATCCTGCACGGCGCGAAGCTGCTCTATGCCTATGGCGAGGCCACGGTGCCCAAGGTGACCGTCACCCTGCGCAAGTCGTACGGCGGCTCGCACATTGTGATGAGCTGCAAGCAGCTGCGGGGCGACATGAACTACGCATGGCCCAGTGCAGAAATTGCCGTGATGGGCGGTGCGGGAGCCGTAGAAGTGCTCTATGCCCGTGAGGCGAAGGAAGCCGCCGACCCGAAGGCCTTCATGGCCGAGAAGGAAGCGGAGTACACCAAGCTCTTTGCCAACCCCTACAACGCCGCCAAGTACGGCTACATCGACGATGTCATCGAACCGCGCAACACCCGCTTCCGCGTCATCCGCGCCCTGGAACAGCTCCAGACCAAGCGGCTGCTCAACCCGGCGAAGAAACACGGGAATATCCCCTTGTAAACACTCATTAAACCATTGCATCATGAAAACCTACTCATTGGGAATAGTTCTCTGCTTCACCCTGCTGGCAGGCGTATGTTCGTCGTGCGGAGAGCGGAAGGCCAACAGCAAGCTGCTCATCAACGAAGTGCTCGCCGAAAACGAAAGCAACTTCCAGGACGACTACGGGCTGCACAGCGGATGGATCGAGATCTTCAACAAATCCTATACCTCGGCCGACCTGGCCGGCTGGCTGCTGAAGGCCAGCTCTACGCCCGGCGACACGGTGACCTACTTCATCCCGAAAGGGGATGTGCAGACCAACATCAAGCCGCGCCAGCATGCGCTGTTCTGGACCGACGGTGCCCCGCGCCGGGGCACGTTCCACACCAACTTCACGCTCTGTCCAGACAAGGACACGTGGATAGGGCTGTACGACTCGGGCAACAGCCTGATGGACGAGATGACCCTCCCTGCCGGCGTGCTGAAAGCCGACCAGTCGTATGCCCGCGTGAGCGATGCCGCCCCGGAATGGGAGGTGAAAGGCGCCACGCCCGACAGCTACGTCACCCCGAGCACGAACAACAAGACCATCGACAGCAACCCCAAGAAGGACAAGTTCAGCAGCCACGACCCTGTGGGCATCGGCATGGCCATCTCGGCCATGAGCGTCGTCTTCCTCGGCCTGCTCCTGCTTTTTGTCTGCTTCTACCTCATCGGCCGTGCCTCCATCCGTACGCGCGGAAAGAATAAGGTGAAACTCAAGCAAGAACATGCCGCACAGCTGGCTGCCGCTGCCTTCGTGCCCGATGAAGTGGCCGCAGTCATCGCCCTGGCTCTCCACGAAGAACTGGGCACCGGACACGACGCCGACCCGCGCATACTGACCATCCGCCACAACTCCGGCTCAGCCTGGAGCAGCAAGGAGCAGCACCTGCGCCAAGTACCCCAACGTAAATAACCCCTATTTCAGACACCCAGAAAACAATTGCCATGAAAGAATATAAGTATAAGATCAACGGCACCGACTATGCGGTGACCGTAGGAGACTTCGAAGACAACAACGTGCAGGTGACGGTGAACGGCACCGTGTATAACGTAGAGATGGAAGAGAGCGCCCGCCCGAAGATCAAGCCCGTAGTGCGTCCCGCATCGTCCGGTGCAGCTCCCGCTGCCCCCATCATGTCGCGTCCGGCTGCCGGCGCAAAGGGCGGCGTCAAATCGCCCCTGCCGGGTGTGATCCTCGAGATCAAGGTGCGCGAAGGCGACACCGTAAAGCGTGGACAGACGCTACTTATCCTGGAAGCCATGAAGATGGAAAACGACATCAAGGCCGACCACGACGGCACGGTGACCGCCATCAAGGTGAGCAAGGGAGAATCCATACTCGAAGGTACTGACCTCATAATCATCGAATAGCTATGGGAGAATTCATCAGTTTCCTGCAGAACAACCTGGCCGACTTCTGGACCTACACGGGCATGCACAACGCCACCGTAGGCCACCTCGTGATGATACTGGTGGGCATCGTGTTCATCTATCTCGCGGTCGCCAAGGAATTTGAGCCGATGCTGCTCATCCCCATCGGCTTTGGTATGCTTATCGGCAACATCCCCTTCAACATGGAGGCCGGCCTCAAAGTGGGCATCTACGAGGAGGGCTCCGTACTCAACATCCTCTACCAGGGCGTGACCTCGGGCTGGTACCCGCCGCTCATCTTCCTCGGCATCGGAGCGATGACAGACTTCTCTGCCCTGATTTCGAACCCCAAACTGATGCTCATCGGC
Organism: Phocaeicola plebeius; assembly: GCA_022767125.1. GTDB lineage: Bacteria > Bacteroidota > Bacteroidia > Bacteroidales > Bacteroidaceae > Phocaeicola > Phocaeicola plebeius_C. Next base: position 28,561 of record JALEPZ010000098.1, on the reverse strand, counting down.
GCTGCCGCACAGTTCGGCATATTTGGAGCCTACATGATTGCCCTGGCCCTGGGCTTCGACCCCATGCAAGCCGGAGCCATCGGCATCATCGGCGGTGCGGACGGTCCCACAGCCATCTTCCTTTCGTCGAAGCTGGCACCGAACCTGATGGGGGCCATTGCCGTGTCGGCCTACTCCTACATGGCCCTGGTGCCGGTCATCCAGCCGCCCATCATGCGGGCGCTGACCACGAAGAAGGAACGCCTCATCCGCATGAAGGCACCACGTGCCGTGTCGCACACCGAGAAAGTGATGTTCCCTATCGTAGGCCTGCTGCTCACCTGCTTCCTGGTTCCCTCCGGCCTGCCGCTGCTGGGAATGCTGTTCTTCGGTAACCTACTGAAGGAAAGCGGTGTGACCCGTCGTCTGGCCGAAACGGCCCGTGGTCCGCTGATCGACACCATCACCATCCTGCTGGGACTGACGGTCGGTGCTTCCACACAGGCTTCGGAGTTCCTGACGGTCGACTCCATCCTCATCTTCGGCTTGGGTGCGTTGTCGTTCGTCATCGCCACCACTTCGGGCGTGATTTTCGTGAAGCTGTTCAACCTGGTATTGCCTAAAGACAACCAGATCAATCCGCTCATTGGCAATGCCGGTGTGTCGGCGGTGCCCGACTCGGCACGTATCTCTCAGGTAGTAGGCCTGGAGTACGACCCGGGCAATTATCTGCTGATGCATGCCATGGGTCCGAACGTGGCGGGCGTCATCGGTTCGGCAGTAGCTGCCGGTATCTTGCTGGGTTTCCTGCTGTAAGCTACATGGGTTACCTCTCATTATGGACAAGGCTGTCTTTCGACAGCCTTGTTTTTTTTGTCATTTCACTTCAGCGCAACGCTTCTCGTTCAGGTCCTTATCCACCAGGATGATATCCTTCACCGGCAGATTCACCTTGATGGTCTGCTTCGCCTTGAAGCGGATGACCATCAGGTCGGAGTCCCCTTCGAGGAAGTCTTGCCAGCCGATATTGACGAACGTAGGATAGAGGGCCTTCTGGCCGTTGGAGTGCAAACGGTTGTAGGTGAGGTTCCGCATATACTTCATGCCCTTGGCCTCAATACCGACATACTCTACCTGCTGGGCATCGTAGGGGATGGCAAAGCTCAGCGCATTGACCGAACGCAAACCCTTGCCCGACACGCGCAGCTCAAATTCCTCGCCGGCCTGTACGGAGGTCATCGACGGCACTACAACAAGTTCGCCGTCCACCGTCGGCACCTGGCTGCCGCTCACGCCGCCTTCCAGTTCGATCGCCACGGTCGACTCCCGTCAGGCATGCTGGCATACAAAGGGCCCACTTCCATGTCTTGTCATTCAATTTCATGAAACAATCGTTATTAAGGTTATGTTTATAGATTAATAGATGTACAAAAATAGACAATCCCGAGTTGCCTCGGTCAATTTAATTGATTTTAAGTCTCATTTTCTTTCCTCATACTGAACTCGCATCCGCAATACTGCTGGTTGTAGAATCCGTATTCCTTGATGATGGCCGACCGGCGTTCGCTCAGTCCGCCTTTCCGCCAGTTCTGTTCCCACCACACCACGTCGGGAAACGGCTCTACAGCAAAGCGTCCGGCCTCGTTAATTTGGTCGAGACTTTTCCAACGCGAAGAGGCCAAAGTGGTAGTGATCAGCGAGAAGCCGTTTTCGTGGGCATAATGGGCCGTTGCCCGCAGCCGCAGCTTGAAGCAGTTCAGGCACCGGCCTCCCCGCTCGGGCTCATTCTCGAGTCCGCGGACAGCACACCGCCAAGCCTCGTGGTCGTAGTCGGCATCCACGATGTCCAGTCCCAACGACCGGGCATAGCGGGTACACTCGTCCTTGCGGATCAGGTATTCTTCCTGCGGATAGATATTCGGATTACAATAGTAAACGACCGGCCGCACCCCGTGCTGCAGCAGGCATTCGATGATGGCCGACGAGCAAGGGGCGCAACAGGTATGGAGCAGCACCCGATCAACGCCGCCCGGCACCACCAGTTCCCATTTCTTCTTTTTCATGATGTTGCAGATGAAAGGTTCGTGGAGAGAGTGCGCTGGTAGGCAATCCGAGGAGTCCCGTTGGCAACATAGACGATGCCGCAGCGCTGGAAGCCGCAACGCTCTGCCAGCCGCTGCATGACCCAGTTGTCGGCATGGGTATCGATGCGCAGGTTGCCACACTGCGCTCCGCACCAGTCGATGCAGATTTTTCCGATTCCTTTCACTGTCCCGTCCGATGCCAGCCGGTGAATCACATAGTAGGGTGCATCGTTCAGCCACTGCCCGTCATCGATGCGGTCATAGAACGGGTCGGGACTGGGCAGGAAGCAGAAAGTGGCCACTACTCTTCCCTGCGCGGTGCAACACGCATAGCAATGCGACAGACGGATTTCCCGCTCAATCAATTCCCGCTGCGGATAGCCGTTCACCCACTGGTTCGGGTTGCCCGATACCGCCATGAACCTCCGTGCCTGCTCGAATATTTCCATCAGGCGGTCCAGGTCGGCCGGCTCCGCCTTACGAATTGTTATCTCCATTTTCGTTGTCCATTGGTTATATGGGGACAAAAATAGCGGTTTCTCCCTAAAAATGCAGGAAAAACAAAAAATATTTTGCCAAACGCTTGCGAGTTTCACAAAAAGTCTCTACCTTTGCAACGCAATCAGAAAAAAAATGGGGCATTAGCTCATCTGGCTAGAGCGTTTGACTGGCAGTCAAGAGGTGGCAGGTTCGAGTCCTGTATGCTCCACAACAAGAATAGCGGTTGATAAGAATATCAACTGCTATTCTTGTTTATTCTTCTGTCTCCCCGACCGGCTGCTCCATTCCGCCGAAGCCGGAATGCTGGTCGCGGTATTGCTGGGGAGCCATACCGGCATACCGCTTGAAGAGTTTGCTGAAATACGAGCTGTCTTCGTAGCCCATCTGCAAGGCCACCTGCTTGACCGGACAATCCGTCGTGACCAACAGTAATTCGGCAGCCTCCATCTTCTTGTTAGTCAGGTAGACATTGGGAGTCTCCCCAGTCTCTTTCTTGAACGAACGGATAAAATGATCTTTCGACATGCAGGCCATGTCGGCCAGCTGCTCGATGTCGATCGGCGAACAGACGTGCTGGCGGATGTAGGACAGCACATGCAGCAGCCGGCGGTCGGACACTTCGGCCTTCGGAACTGCCAGTTTCAGGAAGCGCGAGAGCAAGACAAACAGGATGCCCCGGCTCTCCACCTTGTCGCAGAACGGCCGGCGCACATTCAGCTGGATGTTGCTGACGAGCGTCTGGTGGTTGTCGTACACCGCAGGATTCGACCGCGGCAGCTTCAGGAACGGATTGATGGCGGCCAGCCGTTTCATCAGTTCGACATCGTAGGGATAGGCTTCGACCTCTACCGGAAAGTCCCATTCGTCCAGAATGCCGGTACCGCCGTCCGGATTTTCGTAAATGTGGAGGTAGTAGTGCGAGAAGGTGGAATCGCACAAATAGGTGTGTGTCGTGAAGGCCGGTATATAATAAAGATGACCCGGCGTGAGCGAATAGGTTCCTCCGGGCAGCCGGACCCGTGCCGAACCTTCCATGACGAGGTAGAGCCGCGCAAAAGGGCTGCGTACATTCTTCCAGTTCCAGTCGGCATTATGGTAGGCAAAACCCACATTCAGCGTGTACAAATGCAGTTGATCGATGGGATAGTTCATGACTTTTTACACTTTATACGGACAAAGATAAACGTTCTCGACGAATTTCCATGGAAAACAAGGGATTTTCTGCAGCAGTTTGCCGACATTTTCACATCCGATGCCGCTATCCTTCCACAGATATCCGGGGTAAACCGCTACCTTTGCAACTATAAAACAGCAAGAAGTTATGGTATATAATGAATTAGGAAAAACCGGAATGCGCCTGTCGCAGCTGGGCTTCGGAGCCTCCTCCTTGGGAGGCGTGTTCCGGGGCATACGGGAAAGCGAAGGCATCGAAGCCGTGTTCGCCGCCATCGAAGGCGGCATCAACTTCATCGACGTGTCTCCCTACTACGGCCATCTGAAGGCGGAGACCGTACTGGGGAAGGCCCTACAGCAACTACCACGCAACCGCTATTACCTCTCTACCAAAGTGGGCCGCTACGGCAAAGACGGGGTGAACCTGTGGGACTACTCGGCCCGACGCGCCCAGGAGAGTGTCTACGAAAGTATGCAACGGCTGCACATCGACCACATCGACCTGATCAATGTACACGACGTGGAGTTTGCCGACCTGCACCAGGTGGTGGAAGAGACGCTGCCTGCCCTGGTAGAACTGAGGGACCAGGGAGTGGTGGGACATGTGGGCATCACCGACCTACAGCCCGAGAACCTGCGCTGGGTGGTGGAACACTCCGCACCGGGCACTGTGGAGAGCGTGCTCAACTTCTGCCACTACTGCCTCAATGACGACCTGCTGCTGGACTACCTCGACTTTTTCGAGGAAAGGGGTATCGGTGTCATCAACGCCTCCCCCTTCTCCATGGGACTGTTGTCCACCCGCGGTGCACCCGACTGGCATCCGGCTCCCCAGGGCCTGAAGGAGGCCTGCGCACGGGCTGCTGCCTACTGCCAGCAGAAAGGCTACCCCATCGACAAGCTGGCCGTACAATATGCCACAAGCCTCAACCCGCACATCGCCACCACTCTGTTCAGCAGTGCCAGTCCGGCAAACGTGAAGAAGAACATCGACTATGTGAACGAACCCATCGACCCAACCCTGGTGGAAGAAGTGAAAGCCCTCATCGGTGACCAGCTGCGGGTGAGATGGAAAAACAGCTAACCTGACACCCTACCGACTCATGAAACAACCCTTGATTATCGATGCCCACAGCCATCTGTGGCTGCACCAGGACACCACCTGGAACGGGCAGGCCATCCGCTCGAAACGCAACGGACGCGCCGACTTTCTCGGCGAAGAGGTGCAGATGATTCCGCCTTTCCTCGTCGACGGACGAAATACGGCAGAAGCCTTCCTCTCGAACATGGACTATGCCCAGGTGTCGGCTGCCATCGTCGTCCAGGAACTGATTGACGGCTGCCAGAACGACTATCTGGAGGAAGTGCACCGCCGCTATCCGGAACGGTTCATAATCTGTGGCCTGTGTGACTACCTGTCCGAGGACAACGACCCGCAACGACTGGCCAACGAGGCCGCCGAACTGAGCCGGCGGGGATTCCAGGGCATCGCCATCCCCGGACACCGCCTGCTGCTGGACAACCGCCGCATCCGCCTCAACAGTCCGCAGATGATGCAGCTGTTCCACACGCTGGAGGAAAGGGACCTGTTCCTTTCCATCACCCTGGCCGACGGTGATACCCAAGTAGCGGAAATGGAAGAGGTCATCGCCGAATGCCCCCGGATGCGCATAGCCGTCGGCCATTTCGGAATGCCGACCCGCCAAGGATGGCTGGAGCAGATCCGTCTGGCCCGCCATCAGCAGGTATTCGTGGAGGCCGGAGGCATCACGTGGCTCTACCACCGCGAGTTCTATCCTTACCCGTCGGCCGTCCGTGCCATCCTCGAAGCCGCCGACCAGGTGGGCATGGACAAGCTGATGTGGGGCAGCGACTACCCGCGTACCATCACGGCCATCACCTACCGGATGTCCTACGACTTTATCCTGAAAAGCGACGCGATGACGGAAGCAGAGAAAGCACTCTTCCTCGGCGAGAATGCCCGTCGCTTCTACCGGCTGAACAACGTGATTGAATTACCTTATATAAAGAATATGTCAGAATGAAAGCAATACAGATTATCGCCGAGCGCCAGATGGCGCTCATTGACCTGCCTGAAGAACTGTCGGCACTGAAATCCGGCGAAGTACGGATTCGCCTGAAATACGTAGGCTTCTGTGGATCGGACCTCAGTACCTACCTCGGACGGAACCCGATGGTGAACCTGCCGGTCATCCCCGGCCACGAGGTGGGGGCTGTCATCGAAGAGGTGGGACCGGATGTACCCGAAGGACTGAAAGCGGGCATGACGGTGACCGTGAACCCTTACACCAACTGCGGGAAATGTGCGTCGTGCCGCAACGGACGCCCCAATGCCTGCCAGCACAACGAAACACTGGGTGTACAGCGCAACGGGGCGATGCGCGAATGGCTGGTGCTGCCGTGGGAGAAAGTGATTCCTGCCGGACTGCTCACCCCGCGTACCTGCGCCCTGGTGGAGCCGATGAGTGTCGGTTTCCATGCCGTGTCGCGGGCACAGGTGACGGACATTGATGTAGTGGTGGTCATCGGTTGCGGCATGGTGGGTATGGGAGCCATTGTCCGCTCGGCCCAGCGGGGAGCTACGGTCGTGGCCATCGACATCGATGACGAGAAACTGCTGCTGGCCCGCCGCCTGGGAGCCGCCTATACGTTGAACTCGCGCACGGAAGATGTCCATGCCCGCCTGCTCGAAATGACTTCCGGCTTTGGTCCGGATGTAGTCATCGAGGCAGTGGGCAGTGCCCCGACCTACCAGATGGCCGTAGACGAAGTGGCCTTCACGGGCCGCGTGGTCTGCATTGGCTATGCCAAGACCGAAGTGTCGTTCCAGACCAAGTATTTCGTACAGAAAGAGTTGGACATCCGGGGCTCGCGCAATGCTCTTCCGTCAGATTTCCGCGCCGTTATCCATTACCTGGAGAGAGGCACTTGTCCGGTGGATGAGCTCATCAGCCGTGAAGTGAGTCCGGCCGATGCTGCCGCCGCCATGGAGCAGTGGGCCGATCAGCCGGGCAAAGTGTTCCGTATCCTCGTGCAATTCTAACCTAATCAATAAATTGTTCAAAAATGCTGGAAGGCCGGAAGCGGTACATCCCAAAGGAAGTATCGCTTCCGGCCTGTCATCTGAAGTCATCCTCAGTGGAAAACCATTCTCGTTTCGCCTGTCAACTCTTTCTTGCAACTCCCGACGAAAGTCGAAAGAATCTTCAATGTAGGTCAAAAGTCAGAAGCGAACCATGAACTCCACGACAATCTTATCGTGTTCAGACACCTTCACCGGTGCATCCTTCCGGTAGAAATAATTCTCGTAGTTGACGCGGATGTCGGAGATGAACGGCTTGGCAAGACTGAGCGTCACGCCCCCTGTCAAGCGGTGGCGCTTGCTGTCGGACAATTTCAGCCGTCCGTCGGCATCGGACGTTCCGTCACTATGGTCGCCCATGAAGTCGTAACGCGCCAAGAACGACACCTTCCGGAACAGCCCCTTGCGCAGATAATGGTCGTAATTGATGAAGCCATCGAAGACATTGACCGCCTGAAACGCATCGTTCTCATAGCGTTTCCGCAGGTATTCCGCTTCCACATGCCAGTGATAGCTGTGGTAGTAAGCACCCACATCGTATAGATACACCGAGGTCGCCTCCGGACGGATTTTCTGTATGCTCAACGTCAGGTTGAACCCCTCGGGAAGGAACAGCTGCGCCTTGGCAGAATAGTTGAGCTGCTTGCCCCAAAAATCCTTCTGGTTGGTCAGCCCCGACCCGTTGAAGAGGCCACCCTCCAGCTGGATGGGAAAACCGACATTGAAACGATAACCCAGGGTAGCTCCCACATCGCGCACATTGCCGGCCTGCTTGGCGATGAACGAGCGGTTGGCGAAATATTGCTGATGGGGCGAACGGTGCGCATCGATGGTGAACGGAACACGCATCTGACCGATGGTGAACTGAAAGTCCTTCAGCGGAGTAAATCGGGTATAGGCATCCAGCATCTTGATGACCCCTTCGTCGGACAAGTCGATTTCCGCCTTGTAGTTCATGAGCGGCGTCACCTTTCCCGACAGACTGATACGGGCGTTGCGTACTTCGAAGCGGCCTGTCCCCTCCTCAAACTGGTTCTCGTACTTGGCGCGGATGGTACCGTGAATCTCGGGCCGGTAATCCGTCTCCTTTTCTTGTGCCGTTGCAGGCAATGCCAGACAGCACACCGCCATCAGCATCCATAACGTGCGTTTGTTCTTCATGAAATGTTCCGTTAATGATTGATGTGGCAAAGGTCGGCAAGTCGTATTATAAGAAAATGTCATCTATGTTACAAAAGTGTTACAAAATGCAGTTCAGCCGGAAACAACGCTCATCGGCACGGGATTGGAAGAAAAAAGAAGGACTGGAACTTGCAGGGGTGGAAAAATAGCCGTAACTTTGAAACCAAACTAACCATATAACCTACTTTATCCATGAAAAAGAACTTTTTCAGCGCACTTTGCGCCGGCGTCATCCTCAGCTTCCTGGCAGGCTGTAGCCAACCCGGCGAAGTGAAGCCTTACAACGAAGGCATCCACATCATCCCCCTGCCGCAGCAGCTGACCCAGCAGGAAGGACAGTTTACACTGAGCAGCAGCACGACCCTCGCTGCCACCACTCCCGAAGCAAAGACCATCGCCGAATTCTTTGCCGACAAGCTGAAGACCTCCACCGGCTATTCCATCGGTGTGGGCGAAACCGGTAATATCCAGCTGGGCATCGACCCCGAACTGGACACGAACAACGAAGGCTACACCCTCGAAGTAACGGCGCAGGGCGTGACCGTCACCGGAAAGACCGCACAGGGCCTCTTCTACGGCATGCAGACCTTCCTCCAGCTGTTGCCGGCCGAAATCGAAAGCCCGTCGAAAGTCAGCGGCATTGCCTGGACGGCTCCTGCCGTGAGCGTGAAGGACGAACCCCGCTTCGGCTATCGTGGCATGATGATTGACCCGTGCCGCCACTTCATGCCGGTGGAAAACATCAAACGCTACATTGACGTGCTTTCCCTCTTCAAGGTCAACCGCCTGCACTGGCACCTCACCGAAGACCAGGGCTGGCGCATCGAAATCAAGAAATATCCGAAACTGACCGAAATCGGTTCGAAGCGTATCGACGGCGAAGGTACCGAACACGGCGGCTTCTATACCCAGGAAGAAGTGAAGGACATCGTGAAGTACGCTGCCGACCGCTTTATCACCATCATCCCCGAACTGGAAATCCCCGGCCACGAAATGGCGGCCATCTCTGCCTATCCCGAACTTTCCTGCAAGGGCGAACAGCACGATCCGCGCATCATCTGGGGCGTGGAGGACATCGTGATGTGTCCGGGTAAAGAAGACATGTTCAAGTTCCTCGAAGATGTCATCGACGAAATGGTACCCCTCTTCCCGAGCGAATACTTCCACATCGGCGGCGACGAATGTCCCAAGAGTAGCTGGAAGGCCTGCCCGCTCTGCCAGAAGCGCATCCAACAGGAAGGCCTGAGAGGCGACAAGAAGCATACGGCCGAAGAACGCCTGCAGAGCTATGTCATCCAGCGCATGGAGAAGTACCTGGCTACCAAGGGCAAGAAGATCATCGGCTGGGACGAAATCCTCGAAGGCGGTCTGGCTCCGTCGGCCACGGTGATGTCTTGGCGCGGTGAAGAAGGCGGTATTGCCGCTGCTCTGATGGACCACAGCGTCATCATGACACCGGGCGGAAACGGCATGTACCTCGACCACTACCAGGGCGACTCGAAGCTGGAGCCGGTATCCATCGGAGGTTACACCACCCTGGAAAAGACTTACAGCTACAACCCGCTGCCCGACACACTGGCCACCATGGGCAAGGCTGCCTACGTACTGGGTGTACAGGGTAACTGCTGGGCAGAATATATGTATAATGAAGCCATACGCGACTACCGCTCGTTCCCGCGCATCATTGCCGTAGCAGAAATCGGATGGACCAACGACGAACGCAAGGACTATGCCGACTTCGAACGCCGCATCAACAACGCTTATGCCCGTCTGGACCAGTATGGCATCCACTATCACATCCCTCAGCCCGAACAGCCGAACGGCTCCTGCAACTTCATCGCCTTCACCGACCAGACTTCCTTAGAGTTCAAGACTACCCGTCCGGAAAAGATGGTCTATACGCTTGACGGCTCTGAACCGACGGCCGCTTCTACGGAATACACGGGTCCCATCAGCTTTACCGAAAGCGGTACGCTGAAAATCGCCACTGCCCTGCCCACCGGCAAGCTCAGCCCCGTCCGTACCATCACCGTGGAAAAGCAGACACTGGCTCCTGCCCAGGAAGTGGAAGGTACCGTTCCGGGCCTGAGCATGGATGTCTACGACGGCATGTATCTCAACGTGAAGGACTTCGAAAAGGCCCAGCCGCAGCCGCGTGAGACGAAGATTATCCAGAAGACCCGCGAACTGACCGCACAGACTCCGGCACCGGAATCCATGCGCGGCGTGAAGCAGTATGCCGCCATCGCTAAGGGGTACATCAACATTCCCGAAGGCGGCGTCTATTTCTTCAGTTCCGAACTGGAAGAAGTGTGGATCGACGGTAAGTTGCTCATCGACAACGGCGGCGAAGTGAAACGCTTCTCCCGCAAGGATTCTTCCGTAGCGTTGGCCAAGGGCCTGCACGAAGTGAAGGCTGTCTTCCTGGGTCACATCATCGGCGGCTGGCCTTCGAACTGGAACGACGGTTCCATCCGCATCCGCAAGGCCGACCAGGAGAAATTCGAGCGTGTAACCCCGGAAATGTTGTCAGTCAAGAAATAACAATCACCTGAACCGTTGCACCAGAAGCTAACAGCAAAGGCACAAAGAGACGAAGCCTGAACACCTTCTTTTCTTTGTGCCTTTGCGTTATCATTTACCTAAATTGTCCGATTCCCATGAAACAAGAAGCCAACGAAAAAACGACGGGACTGCCCGAGAACGCGTTCCGTCCCCTCCGTCCGGGCGAGACCTACCGTCCCCTGATGTCGCCCGACAAGACCTATCCTGAAGTCAATGCCTGGTCCGTGCTGTGGGGCGTAGCCATGGCCATCCTGTTTTCGGCCGCAGCCGCCTACTTGGGACTGAAGGTCGGCCAGGTATTCGAAGCAGCCATCCCCATTGCCATCATTGCCGTCGGCGTGTCCAGTGCCGCCAAGCGCAAGAGTGCCCTGGGCGAGAACGTCATCATCCAGTCAATCGGTGCCTGCTCGGGTGTCATCGTGGCCGGAGCCATCTTCACCCTGCCCGCCCTCTACATCCTGCAGGCCAAATACCCCGAAATGACGGTCAACTTCCTGCAGATGTTCATCAGCTCGCTGTTGGGCGGCGTGCTGGGCATCCTGTTCCTCATCCCTTTCCGCAAGTATTTCGTCAGCGAGAAGCACGGTGAATACCCCTTCCCCGAAGCCACTGCCAGCACGCAGGTACTGGTGTCGGGCGAGAAGGGAGGCAGCCAGGCCAAGCCCTTGCTCGTGGCCGGCATCATCGGCGGACTGTACGACTTCATCGTGGCCACCTTCGGCTGGTGGAACGAGAACTTCACCACCCGCGTCTGCGGCTGGGGAGAAGAGCTGGCCGACAAGGCGAAACTCGTCTTGAAGATCAATACCGGTTCCGCCGTACTGGGACTGGGCTACATCATCGGCCTGAAATATGCCGCCATCATCTGTGCCGGTTCGCTGGCCGTCTGGCTGGTCATTGTGCCGGGCATGTCCCTCCTGTGGGGCGACAGCGTACTGAACGAATGGAACCCTGCCATCACCCAGACCATCGCTGAGATGTCGCCCGAACAGATTTTCTCCAGCTATGCCAAGAGCATCGGCATCGGCGGTATTGCCATGGCCGGCATTATCGGCATCTTCCGTTCGTGGAGCATCATCAAGAGTGCCGTAGGCCTGGCCGCCAAGGAAATGGGCGGCAAGAAAGCCGAAGCCCAGGTGGCCCGCACCCAGAAAGACCTCTCGATGAAAATCATCGCCATCGGTTCGCTTGTCACCATCGTGCTGATTACCCTGTTTTTTTATTTTGATGTCATGCAGGGCAACCTGCTCCATACCATCGTGGCCATCCTGCTGGTAGCTGTCATCTCCTTCCTCTTCACCACGGTGGCCGCTAATGCCATTGCCATTGTGGGCACCAACCCCGTTTCGGGCATGACGCTGATGACCCTTATCCTGGCGTCCGTAGTCATGGTGGGTGTAGGACTGAAAGGAGCCACCGGCATGGTAGCCTCGCTGGTAATGGGCGGAGTAGTCTGCACAGCCTTGTCCATGGCCGGCGGATTCATCACCGACCTGAAAATCGGCTACTGGCTGGGCAGCACACCCGTGAAGCAGCAGAGCTGGAAGTTCCTCGGTACCTTGGTATCGGCTGCCACGGTAGGCGGTGTCATCATGATTCTGAACGACACCTACGGATTCACTTCCGGAGCCCTCGCCGCACCGCAAGCCAATGCTATGGCCGCCGTCATCGACCCGCTGATGAACGGGGTAGCCGCTCCCTGGTTGCTCTACGGCATCGGTGCCTTGCTCGCCATCGTGCTGACCTACTTCCAGGTACCGGCACTTGCCTTCGCCCTGGGCATGTTCATCCCTCTGGAGCTGAACCTTCCGTTGCTGGTCGGCGGTGCCGTCAACTGGTATGTCACGACCCGCAGCAAGGAAGCTGCTGTCAATGCCGAACGAGGCGAGAAGGGTACGCTGCTGGCATCGGGCTTCATTGCCGGCGGTGCGCTGATGGGCGTGGTCAGTGCCGCCATGCGCTTCGGAGGTATCAACCTGCTGAACGACGGCTGGCTGGAGAATCCACTGAGCCAAGTCGTTTCCCTCATCGCCTACCTGCTGCTGATTGCCTACCTGGTAAAAGCCAGCATGAACCTGTCGAAATGCTAATATATATAAATGAATAGGAATATGAAACAACTTCTACTGACAAGCTTACTGCTCATTTGCAACATCATGTACGCCCAACAACCGATTATCCTGAACGTATGGCCCAATGGAGCCCCCAACACCAATGAAATGAACCGCCAGGAGGAGAACGGCCCTCTTTACGTAGCCGAACCGACCCTGGAAATCTATCCCGCCTCCCACCCCAACGGACTGTCCATCGTGGCCTGTCCCGGTGGCGGTTACGGACACCTGGCCATGGACCACGAAGGCCGTGACATGGCGGCCTGGTTCAACAACCAGGGCATCACCTATGCCGTTTTAACCTACCGGATGCCCAACGGCCATAACGACGTACCGCTGAGCGATGCCCAGCAGGCCATACGGCTGATGCGCGAACATGCCGCCGAATGGAAGATCACGAAGGTGGGCATCATGGGGTCTTCGGCCGGGGGCCATCTTGCCACTACGGCAGCCACCCACTTTACGGATGCGGCTACCCGTCCCGATTTCCAGATTCTGTTCTACCCTGTCGTGACGATGGATCCCTCGTACACCCACATGGGGTCGCACAATGCCCTGCTGGGTAAACAGCCCGACAAAGCCACCGAAGACCTGTTCTCGAACGAGAAACAAGTCACTCCGCAGACCCCTCCGGCCTTCCTCCTACACAGCAGCGACGACAAGGCAGTCCCCGTGGCCAACAGCGTCAACTACTACCTGGCTCTGGTAAAGAACGGTGTACCGGCTTCCCTTCACACCTACCCCGTAGGCGGGCACGGCTGGGGCTACCGCGAGTCATTTCCCTACAAGCGCCAATGGACCGGCGAACTGGAACAGTGGTTGCGGAAATTAGAATAAAAAAACGCGCAAGCACTTGTCAGTTACAAAGAAAAGCCGTACCTTTGCAACCGCTGATACGGGATATCAGCACAATTCAAATCATTAATTTATAAAAAACAACTAGTAAAGAATGGCAACTAAAATCAGATTGCAGAGAAACGGACGCAAGAGTTATGCGTTCTATTCAATCGTTATCGCAGACGTAAGAGCACCACGTGATGGTAAGTTTATCGAAAAGGTTGGTACGTATAACCCCAACACACATCCTGCCACCGTAGATTTGAATTTTGAACGCGCCCTGCACTGGGTGATGGTCGGCGCACAGCCTACTGACACCGTACGCAACATCCTGTCTCGTGAAGGTGTCTACATGAAGAAGCACCTGATGGGCGGTGTAGCCAAAGGCGCATTCGACGAAGCAACTGCTGAAGCTCGCTTCAATGCTTGGAAAGAAAACAAGCAGTCGGGTCTGGACGCTTTGAGAGCTAAGGAAGAAGAAGCCAAGAAGGCTGCTGCCAAGGCACGTCTGGAAGCTGAAAAGAAGGTCAACGAAGAAATCGCCAAGAAGGTAGCCGAGAAGAAGGCTGCTGAAGCTGCTGCCAAGGCAGAAGCAGAAGCCGCTGCCGCCGCTGCTGCCGCTGAAGCTGCTGCTCCGGCTGAAGAAGCTGCTCCCGCAGAAGCATAAGCTGACGGCCTTTTCGGACACACAACGCATTTCAGGAGGATGTATCAAAACGCAAGTTTTGATACATCCTCCTGTTTGTATGGGAAAGTTCTACCCTACCCTTGAATGTGAGGACGCAGCCACCTTGGCCTATTTCAATCTCGACAAACACATCAAAGCCGTACACGTGAACTGGGAACCCGGTGATGACTTCAAGCACCCGAAACAAAAGGCCACCTTCCGTGAAGACCTCACAAGGAAGATGCAGAAGAAGGCGTTGAAAGCCGACATGAAGAAAAACAAGAAGGAGGAGTGACAGCTAAAAGTTTCACACCAAGAACATGATAACATCCGCAAAGTTATGACCGTCCTTGGATTGACCTGCTGCCACTACTTCCTGTACCTGCTTTCCCTTTCTGCCGCCTGCTGCAACGGAGTATCTTCCGGTAACGAATAAAGTTTCACGGCATCAGATGGGGCAGGAGGCTGCGGACAGAGTCGTTCTTTCAGCTTCGTATTGCGCTGCAACACCTGCATGTTGCGGATGGCGTAGGCCAGTGCCTTGGTCTGGCCGATGAGCACACAGATTCTTTTCGCACGGGTAATCCCCGTATAGATAAGGTTGCGCTGCAGCATGACAAAATGCGTCATCAGCACCGGCATGACCACTATCGGGTATTCCGAACCTTGCGACTTGTGGATGGTCGTGGCATAGGCCAGGGTCAACTCGTCCAACTCGGAAGCCTCGTACTCCACACTCCTGCCCTCGAAATCGACAAGCAAGGTACGCTCCTCCAAATCCACCGACAGAATGCGACCCATGTCGCCGTTATACACCTCCTTGTCATAATTGTTGCGCAACTGCATCACCCGGTCGCCCTGTTTGAACGAATAGCCGCCACGGTTGAGGGAAGAATTGGCCTTATTGAGTGCCTGCTGCAAGATCATGTTCAGGTTGGCGGCCCCTACCACTCCCCGCTGCATGGGAGTCAGCACCTGTATGTTGGCGGCCTGTTCTCCGTAGGCCACCGGCAGCCTGCGCTGCACCAGGTCGACAATCTGCTGCACCACCTGTTCGGGATCATCCATTCGGATGAAGAAAAAGTCGGTGGTCTTTCCGTTGCTGATGTCCGGGAAACGCCCCTGGTTAATGGCATGGGCATTCATCACGATACGGCTCGACTGGGCTTGCCGGAAAATGCGCGTGAGCCGGACCACAGGAACGCTACCCGACTCAATGATGTCGCGGAGCACGTTACCGGCCCCGACGCTCGGCAATTGGTCCACATCGCCCACCAGTATCAGACGCATGGAAACGGGCAAGGCCTTGGTCAAGTTGTTCATCAGAATAATGTCAATCATCGAACACTCGTCCACAATCAGCACATCCCCCTCCAACGGCCGTTCATCATTCCGCTTATAGCCGTCCTTCGGATGGTATTCCAGCAACCGATGAAGAGTTTTAGCCTCCATGCCGGTAGCCTCACTCATGCGTTTGGCGGCACGCCCCGTAGGAGCCGCCAGCAGCATCTTCATGCCGGCCGACTGAAAGGCAGCTATCATGGCCTTCGTGGTGGTCGTCTTTCCCGTACCCGGGCCACCCGTCAGTACCAGCACCTTCGAGCCGATGGCCTGGCGGATAGCCTGCGCCTGCACCTCATCGTACTCGATGCCCGTTTCGCGCTGCAGCCGCTCCAGGTCGAAGTCCGCCTTGAAAAGCTGCCCGCCGGAGGCCTTTGCCAGTGCCGTCAGCCGATGAGCGACACCACATTCGGCATAATAAAAAGGAGGCAGATAGATGGCCTCTTCTTCCAAGACCAGCTCTTCTGCCTCTATCATGCTGTGGACAGCTTCCCGGATGGAGGTCTCCTCGGCCTCCAGCAGCTGTCGAGCAGCGGCCACCAACTGCTCTTCCTCTGCATAGCAATGCCCCTCGTCGGCCAGTTGGTTCAGCGTGTACAAGATACCGCTCCTGCAACGACGAAGGTCGTTCTTCCCGTATCCCATTTTGGACGCGATGCTGTCGGCCGTTTTGAACCCAATGCCCCAGATGTCATCTGCCAACCGGTATGGATTTTCGGTCACCATATCTATGCTTTCCTTTCCATACTGCCGGTAGATCTTTGCCGCATAGGCTGTACTCACCCCGAAGCCTTGCAGGAAAATCATTACATTCTTGATGTCCTTCTGCTTCTCCCAACTCTCACGGATCCGCTCCACCCGCTTCTTGCCGATGCCGGCCACCTCATACAGACGCTCTATGTCTGTTTCGATAATGTCGATGGTCGCTGTACCGAAGCGTTCCACAATCAGTTTGGCAAACTTCGGTCCGATACCTTTCACGAGTCCGCTGCCGAGGTATTTCTCAATGCCATAGACCGTGGCCGGCATCACTTCCTCCCACGACTCGCACTGAAACTGCTGGCCGTAACGCTTGTCCACTTTCCATTCGCCTTCGCACAGCAACACTGCCCCCACCGGCACTTCCAGCAGGTTGCCTACCAGGGTGACCAGGTCGTTGTAGCCCTTCACCGCGACTTTCATAATCGTATATCCGTTTTCCGGATGCTGGTAGGTGATGCGTTCTACCACACAGCGAAGCGTTGCCAAGGTGCGCCAGCGTGTTTATGCCTGCTTGCCCGTCAACGCCTCGATGGTGGCGCGGACACGCTTTACGGTGGTAACCGGATGGATGTATTCGTCGGCATCGGCTGCTCCCATGGCCAGGGCCGGATTACGCACCTCCATGCGGCTGGGGATATTCTCACGGGCAGAGAAGTGGAACTCGGAAGCGCCGGTCAGTCGTTCCAGTTCGGCAATATTGCTCTCGTTCACGCCACAGCCGGCCAGGATGATGATACGTCCGTCGGCCTTCTTCACCAGCTCAGCCAGCAACGGAGCCCCCTTCAGGGCATTCACCTGCTGGCCGGAAGTGAGGATGCGGTTGACACCCAGCCCAATCAGCTGTTCCAAGGCAGTAAAGGGATCGGCCACATAATCGAACGCCCGGTGACACGTCACCGACATTCCTTCGGCTGCCTTCATCAGCCGTTCCATGGCCGGCATGTCCAGTGTACCATCGGGATTCAGGCACCCGAATACCACACCGTCTGCCCCAGCCTGACGGGCCATGCGGATATCTTCTTCCATGATATCCAATTCGAGCGGAGAATACAGGAAGTCACCGCCGCGCGGACGGATAATGACATGCAGACGAATATCAATCAACCGGCGTGCCAGCCGGATTTCGCCATACGAAGGAGTGGTGCCCCCTTCGGGCATTGAAGCACAAAGTTCCACACGATGGGCACCGCCCTGCTGGGCAGCCAGACAACTCTCGGCCGAATTGGCACAGATTTCAAACAGATATTGTTTCATAAAAATAGATTTAAATAATGAAAAAAGGCTCCGCAAAAATACATTTTGAGAAGCCTTTGTCCAGTAAACAAATGGTACACCCGTGGGGAGTCGAACCCCAATCGTCGGAACCGGAATCCGATATTCTATCCATTGAACTACGGGTGCGTTATTTCCTAATTGCGGGGCAAAGATACAACGAATTGTTGGTAACTCCTAATATTTCGCCGACTTTTTTCTTTCTCCCGACACAAAGTTACCATTTTATTCCGGAATAGATACAATTTGACAATATTTTTGCCCAAGAATATTGCACGGTAACAAAATATACCTATCTTTGCCGACGATTTTAAAAGAAACAATAATACATAATACTATAACTATGAGTTATCTGATCAAACCTGAGAACTACCGCCCTTGGCTCGACATGAAACAAACCGAACTGGGCATCAAACAGATAAAAGAATTTTTCCAGCAGAATCTCTCGTCGGAGCTGCGGCTTCGCCGTGTCACGGCCCCACTCTTCGTGCTGAAGGGAATGGGTATCAACGATGACCTGAACGGGGTGGAACGGCCTGTATCGTTCCCCATCAAGGATTTGGGCGACCAGCAGGCCGAAGTGGTTCACTCGCTAGCGAAATGGAAACGGGTGACACTGGCCGACTACCATATCTCGCCGGGATATGGCATCTATACCGATATGAACGCCATCCGTGCCGACGAAGAACTGGGCAACCTGCACTCGCTGTACGTGGACCAGTGGGACTGGGAACGGGTCATCACTCCCGAACAGCGCACGGTGGAATTCCTGAAGAACATTGTCACTCGTATCTATGCGGCCATGCGCCGCACGGAATACATGATCTGTGAAGCCTACCCGCAACTGAAGCCGTTCCTGGCGCACGACATCCATTTCATCCATGCCCAGGAATTGCTCGACAAATATCCTGACAAGACTCCGAAGGAACGCGAGAACCTGATTACAAAAGAATACGGCAGTGTCTTCATCATCGGTATCGGCTGTGCGCTGAGCGACGGACAGCCGCACGACCTCCGTGCACCGGACTATGATGACTATACCACCATCGACCCGCAGACGGGACTGCCGGGACTGAACGGTGACCTGCTGGTATGGAATGAAGTGCTGGGACGCGCCATCGAGTTGTCGTCGATGGGCATCCGTGTGAACCAGGAGGCCCTGTTGCGCCAGTTGGCGTTGACCGGAAAGGAAGAGCGCAAGCAACTGTATTTCCACCGTCGTCTGCTGGAAGGCTCGCTGCCGCTGAGCATCGGCGGCGGTATCGGCCAGTCGCGCCTGTGTATGCTCTATTTGAAAAAGGCGCACATCGGCGAAATCCAGGCCAGCATCTGGCCGGAAGAAATGCGGCGAGAATGTGCTGCATGGGGCATGCAGCTGATCTGACCGACGCACTCTGCGCCTACCGGGAAAACATTCGTACGATACTTATGGCTCCAGTTCCGGTCCGTCCGGAGCTGGAGCCTGATTTTTCCGGCAGCTTCCTACTTTTCCGGCATCCGCACGGCCCACCAACGTCCGTTTGTACAAATGGAAAAGGGGCGAGCAAATCCTCTTACAGCGAAAGATCGTACACCATGATAATGGTTTCAGGCTTGTGACAAAGTGCGAAAGCCTTCTGACTGCGTTCATCCACACACAGCAAAAAAGCAGCGTGGTCTATCGAAAAGCGTCGAAGAAGTTCCCCCTTCCGGCTGAATACATGGATTTCCTTGCCATACGGCGCAATCTCATCCACGTCATCCGGACAACCTGAATATAGCGCATAGATGTTTTCCTCCCCCACTGATGCGGACAGATAGCCCATCACCTGATTGTTGACGAAATCCTTACCCTCTACCCGGTAGTCCAGTTCTTTCCCAACATACTCCCACTGCTTTTCCAGGGTATTGACCTTCACGTCATAGCAGGTCAGTACCGATGCATTATAGATGATGTCCACCAACGTTTTCCCATCGGTTGACAGCTCCATCTTCCCGAAATTAGCCATCCAATGGATAACATCAGGGACATTAGCATCGGGCTTGGGACGGTATGCTCCGGCTAACGCCACGAATCCCATGGAATCGGACAGCAAGACATACTTGTTCTCAGGTTCTTTACCAATAGCCAAGTATCCCTGATTGGTGCGACGCAATGCGACAATAGTTTTCCAGTCTTCGGGTACATTGACAATTCTTCTGTTGCGGTAGCCTGCCAGTAACGAGTCACAATCGAACAAGTTCATCCGCTGCCGGACTGGATCGTACAGGTATAGTGTCTTCCTGCCGTTCGTGCCTTCGGCCACATCAACATTTCCAATATGTAAGTATTCTTCTGGCCCTTCCCCACGCCTGCCCATGGACAGCACCTTCTCCTTCGATGCAATGTCCCAGACGGTCAGCAACGAGTCTTCCGAAAACATATCCACCACATACAATTTTCCGTCATCATACACCATTTGTGTGGGAAGTCCCACCACATTGGCCAACGAATCCACTGCTGTCAGCGGTATTTCTTCCATACTGACGCTCTTCCCGCCTCCCCCGCAAGCCTGCAGGAAGAAGGGAGTGAGCATCCACAATAAACACTTATTCATTCTTATTTTCACTTTTCACAATTACAACAATTCCTTAGTCACGATTACGATACAAGAACACAAATAGCCAAAACCACACTTGTCAAAATAATATAATAATACCTTCCATACTATCTATAATAAAATTGTTTCTGCAAATTTAGGAATAAAAAAGGGAATAAAAAAGGAAATCCTCTAAATACTACCCACCAATCACTCAGTTGTATGGTGTCAGACGGGAACTTACCACAGAATGGGTATCTCCCCGTGCTCCTGCAGATAAGCATTGACCAAGCTGAAATTTGGCACACCCTCTTCTTGGTATTTTAAAACAACTTCAGTTTTCAATAAAGAGGCTGTGACCTTTGTGCCTCTGTGTTGAAAAAACAGGTTCCGGTCGTTCAGAGAGCCTTGGGAGCATACATCGCATTCCACCACGACGCATCATCCTGCAGCCACTTCGCAAACCAGGCGAAGATGGTCGACTGCCAACGGATCCGCTTCCCGTAGTCGAGAATGTGGTGGTCCTGGTTCTCTACCAACACCATTGCCGTTTCACGGCCCAACAGCTTCAGGGCGGTGTACATCTGAATACTCTCTCCTACGGGCACGTTTTTGTCGGCATCGCCATGAACAAAGAGCAACGGCGTATGAATCTTGTCGGCATGGAAGAGCGGACTATGGTCGACGAAAAGCTGCGGATTCTGCCAGGGGTAACTGTTGGCCATCGACACCTCACTGTACGAATACCCCCAATATCCTTCGCCCCAGTAGCTGGTATGGTCGCTGATGCCTGCGTGCGAGACAGCCGCCGCAAACAAGTCGGTCTTGGTCTGCAGGTATTGCGTCATGAAACCGCCATACGATGCTCCAATGCAACCTATCTTCTGGGCATTGACGAAAGGATGTTCTTCGGCAAAACGGCGGGTACCTTCGATAATATCATCGGCCACATAATCCCCTGCGGTATTGACATGGCGGGCAGAGAACTCCTGACCGAAGCCTGTGGCACCGCTCGGCTCGATGACATAGACCACATACCCCAGTGCCGCATAGGCATGATGCGGATAGCGTCCCTCGAAATTCCGGCTGGTCGGCGAACACCCTCCATAATAATTCACGATCATCGGGTATTTCTTGTTCGCATCGAAATGAGGCGGCAGGTAATAACGGCCACAGATGGTATCGCCGCGCGAATTGACAAAATCCCATGCCCCACACTCGCCGAAGGCAATGTCTGAATACTGCTCGGCAAAGAGGTCACGCACGAGCCGTGCCTTCTTCGTCTTGGTATTCAGGGTATACAAGCGTTCGCCGTTGGCGGCACTTTCGCCATACACTGCTAACTGCGGGGCGGCAGCGGCCAGCGCAAACGATTTCACCAGCTCTTCGCCCACGGGCAACTTCTCGAAACGACGGGTCTTGCCATCCATACGGAACAGGCTGATGCAGTCGCGGTCTTCAGCCGTGAAATACACGTGTCCGTCCGCCGGATTCCATTCGAACCGTTGCACATTGGGAGCAAAGTCGCGGGTCAGTGGGGTAATCTGTTTGTCAGACAACTGCATCAGGTACAACTGCGTATCTATCATACTCGGTGTCTGTCCCTCACGCACATTCTTGCCGATACCCCCCAAACATTCGGGAGAGCCGCTGAGCAGGACCTGTGTACCGTCGGGCGAGAAGCAGGCACCGCCCAGAAAGCCGTCGCCTTCTACCAACGGTTCCGCCTGGAGGGTCTGTACATCCAGCCGATACAAAGAAGTGAGCGAAGTGGGGCGTGCTGTCAGCCGGCTGGTCTGCACAGCCATCAGCACGTAACGTCCATCTGCAGAAATATCATTCGCCCACACATTGTGGAAACCGAATGTCAAGGGTTGCAGCAATCCTGACGACAAGTCGTATTTGGCCAGATACGAACGAGTCCGCCACCCCGGCTGACGGTCGTCGGGATGAATGACCTCATAGACATCCTTCCGTTCGGCCGGACCTTCCTGCGTCAGCGAGAACAGCAGGTAGTCTTCGGTCGGTGCCCACTGGAAATACCCGTCGGGCAAGCCTTCGGCTACCACCTTCTCGACCCCGTTGACAGGATTCACGGTCACCAACTGACGGCCCTCCACCCCATTGCGGGTATAGTAATAAGCCACGCTCCGGGGCATCCATCGCAGCGTTTCGGCACGTTCGGCCACCACCTTTCCCGTCGCCGTTTCCGTGATGCGGGTCACCGTTTCCGACTTTCCTCCCTTCTTGTTGGTGCGATACACCGCCAGCAGGTAGTTGCCATCGGCCGACAAGGACGCTCCTGCCAGCCGGATGCCATGCAACACATCGCTCAGGGTGTACATCCGCTGTCCGCTATCGTTCAGCGTCAGCTGTCCTTTCGAGGTTTCCACCTTCACCTGAGGCTTCTCCGTTTCCCCGTCCCCCGTCAGGTATTTCACGATGACCTCATGACTGGCCGGTTCCAGTTTCAGCAGTCCCGGTGCCTGCTTCTCCCCATCTACATACAAGTGGAAATACTTCAGTCCTTCCACCTTAATTTCTGCCTCCGCATAAGCCGTATTGTCGAGGACAAAGCCGGCCAGATGCAGGGCATACCCTTCTGCCGTAGCCGGCAAGTCCATAACGGCCTGCCCCTGACGCTTCCATACAGAGAGCGACAAAGGTGCATCCAGAAACGTTTCGGGAGCGAACGCCTTGGAATGAACATCCACACTATCTGTCTGATAGGGGACCTGCAAGGCGAAAGGCCCTGCATACTTGAACGAACGGACAGGCAGTGTTTCGGCACCTGCCCACACGCTGCAGCACAATGCTAATGCAGCCAATACTGTTTTTTTCATCTTTGTTGTTATATGGTTTAATCTGTTTATCAATGACAGTTGAGACATCCTTCTCCGCTCCTGAACGTGGAAGCCGGCAAGCCAGCCCCATTCACGAGGTTGGCCCGCGTAAATGGTTGCCACCCGTAACGGACATAGCGGGGATGCTGCACCTGCTCACTCCAAACCTTCACCCGATTGCCAAACACTTCGGCGTGGGCCGGCACGTAGCGGTCTTCCACTTCGGCCACCTCGAATGTCTGCAAGGCTCCGCCGTCGGCACTGCGCAACCCTTCCGCAAAGTCGAACGACACGTATGCCGCAGCCCCTTCGGTCTGAAGGGACTTGAACAGCGGTCCGGACGGCACGCAGGCACGGCCATAAGTACGGTTCAACGCCCAACGGGCCAGCCGCTCGCCCACTTCCTGTTTCCTTCGGGGATGGACATCAAGCGAGTCCCCCCGGTCTGTGCAGACCGCCATGCCGGTGTTCGGCACCGTCGCCATCAGCCGGCGCTGGCTGTCGCGGAACCACGGCCAGCTGGGACGGTTCAGGCTGGAAAGCTGCACGTAATAAAACGGCAACTCCTCCTGCCAGTTCTTCCGCCAGCTGTCTGCCAGCAAGCGGAACAGCCGTTCATGAGCTTCCAGGTTGTGGGCATTCGACTCCCCTTGGTACCAGATACATCCCCGCAACGGGAACTGCCCGAGCGGAGCAATGCCTGCCTCGTAGAGGTAACAGGGCTGATAGGGATGGCGCTGTTCCTTGTTGGCCGACCGGGCGATGTTCTTGGCCCCCCGGCTCCTTACCCAGTTCTGCACGAAATCGTTCTTCTTCCAGTCGTACAGAATGTCAGGGAATTCCCACTCCAGCGTCTTGCGGTCAATCCAGGCCTCTGTAGGCGCACCGCCCACCGCATTAAGAATCAGTCCGACGGGGACCCCCAGGCTGTCGGCCAGCATTTTTCCGAAGGCATAGGCCACTGCCGAAAATTCTTTCACCGTCTGTGCGCTGCACTCCGTCCATTGCGTCTCGGCATAGTATTGCAGCCGGTTCAACGAATCGAGCACCGAAGCCTCCCACTCCACATTATTGGTGTACCAGCGCGGCTGCATATTGAACAGACGAATCCGGGAAGAGGCTGTCGCCGACTGCAGGGCCGCCTCCACCTCCTCTTTTACCGACTGGTCCACTCGGAACGCCATATTCGACTGTCCCGAACACAGCCACACCTCTCCCACCAGTACATTCCGGCAGGTTATCTTTCCGGAAGCCGCCTTCACTTCCAGTGTATAGGGTCCTCCGGCCTGTAGCGACGGCAACGTCACCGTCCACCGTCCATCGGCTGCCGCCACTGTCTTCGCCTTCTTTCCTGCCACCGCCACCGTCACGGTCTCTCCCGCATTGGCCTGTCCCGCTATGCGCAAGGGCTTTTCCCGCTGCAGCACCATGTTGTCGGAGTAGGTGGCCGGCAGCTGCAATCCGCCGAAATCGCCCGTCAGATGTCCATAAACGGCCTGTGCCAGGAATCCGGCTCCCTCTGCCGTGGGATGCAAGGCATCGGGCATCAGGTCGGGACGCCGGTACAACTGGGGGTGGAAATCAATCAGTCCCGTCTGTGCCAGGGCAGCCACCTCTTCTATCTTCTGCTGTATCTGCCAGAACCAGTCACGGGTGCCCGACTTGAATCGGGAATGCCAATGGAAGATGGGGGTCATGCGGCAAATCCACACTTCACATTTCGGATTGGCTTCCCGGAAAGCCGCTATCAGGGACAGGTAATCGTTCACGAAGTCATCCCGGTAATCGGGCCAGTCGCGAGGGTCGGTATCGTTCAGTCCCAAATGAATGATCACCTTGTCGGCAGCGAACTGCAAAGCTTTCTGGCACTCCTCCATCTGGTGGTACGGGCGATGCCCCCGCCGCAACAGCGTAGCCCCGCTCCGGCCGAAGTTCTGCACCTCGTATGCCTCTCCCAGCAGCCGTTGCAACTGCGCCGGATAGCTGTTCACTTCCCGGTTCTCCAACAAATACCCAAATGTCACACTATTTCCCACACACGCCACCTTCACAGGGTCGCGCGCTTCCAGCCAGCCGTTGACCAACAGGCAGGCAAAAGTCACAAGCATCATCTTCCACATATCTCTTTCCGTTTTCTGCAACAACAGCTTCTTTGTCTCTTTGTTTCTATACCGACAACCACTTTTTCCGCCAGGCCAGCAGTTCCTCCGTCCGGCAAGCCTCCGACAACGCATACGGTCCATCCTCCTTCGAGAGAATCTCTATGCACGCTTGTGCCTCCTCCTCCGTCAGCTGGTCATGCCGGGTCACCACCGCATGACCATCAAGACCGTAGCAAAGGTCACGGTCGTCTATCGTCACATACGCCGTCATCTCCGGATGTCGGTCCAGGTACTCCCTGATCTCCACCGCCCGGGAATCCACATGCTTGGCATACCAGCTGTCGGGTTCCTGCACAGGCGGATAGACCTTGTCGAACGCCGACTGCAGATGGCGCAACAGCATCCGATACTCCATCCGGTTCTCTTCAGCCACCTCCGACCGCCGTTTATAGTCAGGAGCATGCAAGGGAAGATAATAATCTTTGACGTAATAGATGGAGTCATAGTAATACTTGTCCAACCCATGCAACGAAAGCAGTGCCTTCATCATCGGCTCCCCCTTGTACCGCCAGTCGGTCGAAAGGACCATCTTGGCACCGGTCGTGTCGAGCACATTCCGCAAACGCTCTACCGATGGCTGGTCCCAGTCGAACATGACAGCCGCTATGTCATACTGTCCTCCCATCTTGGCAAACTCCTTCCAGTCCTGTCCGGCAGGATGCGACACGTTCAGCTGTTCCACTATCTTTCCCATCTCGTCGATATGCGAGAATCTCTCCTTACTCGAATGCGGCTGAAGAACGCCGTCAATGTCTAAGAATAATGCTTTCATAACAATATATATTAAGTTAGGTAGAGCACATTATTTTCATAACTGCGATGCTCTTGAAATCTGTCGGTAAAGGTACTTGTTTCCCTCCATAACTCCAAGGGATGGGAGTCCTTTTTCTCCGAACCGGAAAAAGGTCGTTCGAAAGCGTTGCCTATTTGTCATTTATGACAGTTGGATAGGGGGTCCAAGGTTTTCGGACAGCCTGAGTGTTCAGTTTGATGTTCCGAAAACGTCGTAAAGAGACCCAGGCCGCAAGTATGCTCATGTAACCCCAAAAGCGGACGGATTCCTCCTCTGCACCTACTTGCCCGCTTGTTCCACGGCACTTCATCGACAGGGCATCGCTGACAACCGGAACAAAGGGAACCGAACAGCTGGAAACTCGCCACTTTGCACTGAACAAGATTGGTCCAACAGCCATGGTCCCACATTCCGTGGGGCGGACCATCTGCCGCTACCTTGACGGATATGGGCCTTTTGAACCAGGCAGAATACAGCCCCTGTCAGAACCGCCTTCTTTGCCGGATGCCGATGCCTGTTTTTGCTCCCTAAGAATGCCCATCGTGGTGACCTAAGAATGCCTGTCGTGACGACCTAAGAATGCCTGTCGTGAGGGTGTAAGAACTTCGATCGTAAGGAGGTCACAATGCCTATCGTTAGACCCTAACAATCGCAGTCGTCATTTTAACAGAATGAAAGGTATTGACGTCCCGAATTCTTCCGGGTTAAGTTAAACGACATTCTATCACTGATTCCATCACACGGACGACAATTTGTAAAGCTTCTCCCCTTTACAGCCTTTTCCAAAGCCCTTTATCTGCTGTGTGTTTCTCCTTGTTTTAATGGAAGTTTCTCGCAGAACAAGACTAAAGTTATTCCCTATCTCCTCTATACACCCCTTCCCTTCTGCTTCTCTCTATTGCTTTCGTAATGGCAACGAAACAAGGCTCATGCCGAGCAACACAAAAAAAAGGAAAGCCCCACCGTAGATGCAGCAGAGCTTCCCCAAACATTAACACCAGATTTCACAATCGGGTGACGTAACAATAAATCAAAACGATTATATAATAATCAGTTAGTAGGGCCCTCTCCAGCCACCTTCGGCCATCCCGGATTCTGGTAGATCACCGAAGTGTTCAAATCCGTCTGGTCACCACTGGCCGTCTGACGGAAGACAATCTGGGGCAGCGGATTCAGGTAATGAGCAGAAATAAAGTTATAGCCATTGAAAACCGAATTGTTCACCTTACTGATCTGGTAGGGCCGGATGTACACACCGCTGATGCTCTCGCTGGACATATTGCCCTTACCGTCTTCCACGCTGACAATCGCCAAATCCTCACCGGCGGCATTCTTCCATGTTCCTTCATAGACCGATCCCCAGTAACGCATACCTTCGATGATATAGTTCTTCACCTGGTCGCAGGCTCTCCAACGCTGCAAATCGGCCCAGCGCATACCTTCGGCGATGAATTCGCAGCGGCGTTCACGACGGATATTGTATAAGGTAGCATCGATAAGCTGTCCGTGGGAGTAAGCGCCGAAGTCACCCTTGGCTTCTTCGGTCATGTTGGTGGCAGCAATCGTCTTGTTGAAGTCTTCGTCCACTTTGGCGCGACGACGCAATGCCCGCCAGTAATTGGCAGCCGTATTATCAATGTTGCCGTTCAGTTCATAGCTGGCTTCCATGTAGTTCAGCAACGCTTCCGTGCCACGGAAGACAATACTGCCAGTGGTACCCTTATAGTGCAAGGTCTGCATATAGCTGTCGTAGTGCTTGCCTTTCTTGATGGCATAACCGGTCACCATGCGGGTTTCACTGTTGCCCTTCACTACCCAAGAAAGGTCGGCCAGATTGGTGGTTCCATCCGCATTGTAGTCGTCAATGTCACCGTCTTTCTTGGTGAACTGCTGGATACGGGAGTCGCGGTCCTGCAAAGTGGCCTTCACGCCTTGCTTTTCCCATTCAGGGTCGTAGCCCGAACCGGCAGCATAGATAGGCAGACCGTTACGCATCAGGTAAGCATTCACCAGACCACGGGTATAGCCGGAACCGCCCCCGTTGTTTTCCAACTGCATCTGGATGTTATGGGTCACACTCTTCGATTCATTGAATGCCTTCCACATCAGGACTTCGCTGTAACCATTCATGTCCTGGTCGCAGAACATCGTGTAATACGGATTCAGGCTGGCAAAAGCGGCATTCATACCTTCGGGCGCATCGGTATTTTCTACCAGATTGTTCACCAGTTTGTCACCGACCACCTTCGCGGACTTCATAGCCTCCTGCAGGAAATACTGAATCTCTGTCTGGGCATTGTAGCCTTCGCTGTCGCTGCCCGGCCATCCCTGACCGCCCGGAACAAAGGCCGTACCTGCATGGTACTTTTCCCATGTTGCCTCGTAAAGGGCTACACGCGAACGCAACAGGTAAGCCACATCCTTGGTCACGCGGTTTTTGCCACCAGGACCGGATTCCTGCAGCAGGTCGATGGCTTTCGACAGGTCGTCCAGAATGAAGCGGGCTACTTTATGACGCGGACGGCGCTTGGAAGCCTCCATCAGTGTCTCCTCTACGTCGGGAAGTGCCGTCTCTACAATCGGACAGTCACCGATGTTCTGCAACATAGTGAAGTAGTTGTAGGCACG